>NZ_JACHIU010000001.1:4362189-4676431 GCF_014207705.1 Sphaerisporangium rubeum | reverse complement strand
GTGGTCCAGCGCGCCGAGATAGGGGCCGAGGTCCTGCACTGTGGCGCACAGCATGTTGCCCTGGCCCGCCATGGGTTCCAGCAGCAGGTCGGGGCCGTCGGCGGGAATCTCGTCCAGGATCGGGAGCAGGTGCTCACGCAGGCCGCGCAGAGCCGCCTCCCGGGTCTGGCTGACGGCGGAACCGGTGTGCACGACGACGCCGCGCGCACCGAGCTCACGGCCGCGGCGCAGCGCGTGGCGGATCGACGCCGCCGACTTCTCCAGGATCGCCGGGTCGGGGGACCCCATGTTGACCAGGTAGGACGTGTGGATGAACACCGGGACGCCGCTGCCGCGCAGCGATGCGTCCTCGGCCGGGTTGCCGTCGGTCAGGGCCCAGCCCCGGGGGTTGGTGACGAACACCTGAACGACCTCGGCGTCGATCTCGGTGGCGTACTTCAGGCCGCCGGTCGCGAGGCCGCCGGCCACGAACACGTGGCCGCCGATGGGTGAGGTAGGGGTCATCGCATGCCGGGACCGCCGCAGTCGGCGGCGTGCCCTCTCCTTCGGTGTCGGCTGGCGTTCCCTGACGCGGAAACGCAGGTCAGATGCGCTCCAGCTTAGGACAGTCGCCGGGGGCCTCCGGCCTGTTGGAGCATGACACGAAAAGTCCCGGCGATGCGCGGCCCGGTTCGGAGTCATCGCCACTGGACCGGCCGCGGGGCCGGGCGATCTACTGGCTGTCATGCCGCACGTCACCCCGGCGCACGCCGGCTTGGCCGCGCTCAACGCCCTGCCCGAACCCGAGGCGCGGCGCGAGCTGCTCGCCTGCTGCGCGTCCACGGCCTTCGCCGCCGAGGTGGCCGCGGCGCGGCCCTTCGCGTCGGCGGACGACCTCGCGGACACGGCCGCCGCCACCGTGCTCGGCCTGACCTGGCCGCAGGTCCTCCAGGCGCTGGCGGCGCACCCCCGCATCGGCGAGCGCGCCGCGGGTACGGGACGTGAGTCGGCCTGGTCGCGCCGCGAGCAGGCCGGCGCCGACGGCGCGGACGAGGATGTCCTCACCGGACTCGCGGACGGCAACGCCGCCTACGAACGGCGGTTCGGCCACGTGTACCTGGTCTGCGCCACCGGGCTGACCGCCGCCGAGATGCTGGACCGGCTGACGGCGCGCCTCGGCAACGACGAACCGGCCGAACGCGCCGTCGTGCGCGAGGAACTCGCCAAGATCACCAGATTGCGGGTGGGGAAACTGCTGACCGCGGGCAGGGAGGCTCCATGAGCCTGTCCACGCACGTCCTGGACGCCACCCTCGGCCGTCCCGCCGAAGGCGTCGCCGTCCGGCTGGAACGCGACGGCCGCGCCGTGGCGACGGGAAGCACCGACCACGACGGCCGGCTGCGCGACTGGCTGCCGGACGGCGAGCCGGAAGCCGGGACGTACCGGCTCGTCTTCGGCACCGGGGAGTACTTCACCCGTCTCGGCGTGGACGCGTTCTACCCCGAGGTCGTCGTGACGTTCACCGTCGCCGACCCCGCGGCGCACCACCACGTGCCGCTGCTGCTCAGCCCGTTCGCCTACTCGACCTACCGTGGGAGCTAGCCGTGACCGTCGTCCTCGGCGCCAACCGCTACGGCAAGGCGGAGACCCGCGTCGTCCGCGTCACCCGCGACGGGGACACGCATCACATCAAGGACTGCAACGTCAGCGTGGCCCTGTCAGGTGACCTGGCCGCCACCCACCTGACCGGCGACAACTCCGCCGTCCTGCCGACCGACTCGCAGAAGAACACCGTCTACGCCTTCGCGCGCGAGCACGGCGTCGGCCAGATCGAGGACTTCGCGCTGCTGCTCGCGCGGCACTTCACCGCCTCGCAGCCGGCCGTCCGCCACGCACGGGTCGCGATCGAGGAGTACTCCTGGGAACGGCAGGGCCCGCACTCGTTCTCCCGCGCCGCCGCCGAGGTGCGCACCTGCGTCGTCCACCACGACAAGGACGGGAGCACCAGCGTGGTGTCGGGCCTGCGCGATCTGGTGCTGCTCAACACCACCGGCTCGGAGTTCCACGGTTTCGCCGAGGACCGTTACACCACGCTCCCGCCGGCCACCGACCGCGTCCTCGCCACCGCCGTCACCGCGGGGTGGCGCCACCACCCGTCGGCGGCCGGGTCCCGCGACTACGGGAAATCCTACGAACAGGTGCGGCGATGCCTGATCGAGGCGTTCGCCGGCACGCACAGCCTGTCCCTGCAGCAGACCCTGTACGCCATGGGCTCGCGCGTGCTCACCACCCGTGAGGAGATCTGCGAGGTACGTCTGGCGCTCCCCAACAAACACCACTTCCTCGTCGACCTCACCCCCTTCGGGCTGGACAACGACAACGAGGTCTACTTCGCGGCCGACCGTCCGTACGGCCTCATCGAAGGCACCGTGCGGCACGACGACGCCCCCGATCCCGGTCCGGCGTGGGACTAGAGCAAGGAGCGCGAGCAATGGAGTTCCTGCGTCCCGCCACCTGGGAGGAGGCGCTGGCCGCCAAGGCCGACGTCCCCGGCGCGGTCCCCCTCCAGGGAGGCACCGACGTCATGGTGGAGATCAACTTCGACGTGCGGCGGCCGGCCGCGCTGCTCGACCTCGGCGCGATCACGTCCCTGAGCGACTGGGAGGTCGCCGCCGACGGCCGGGTGCGGGTCGGGGCCGCCGTGCCGTACGCGAGGATCATCACCGAGCTCGGGGACCGGCTGCCGGGCCTGGCCCAGGCGTCCCGCACCGTCGGGTCGCCGCAGATCCGCAACCGAGGCTCCGTCGGCGGCAACCTCGGCGCCGCGTCACCGGCGGGGGACAGCCACCCGCCGCTGCTCGCCGGGGACGCCGTCATCGAGGCCGAGTCGGCGGCAGGCGGCGTGCGCATGATCCCCGCCGACACGTTCTACACCGGCGTCAAACGCAACGCGCTGCGGCCCGACGAGCTGATCCGTGCCTTCTGGATGAGCCCCGCCACCGGGCCGCAGTACTTCTCCAAGGTCGGCACCCGCAACGCCATGGTCATCGCCGTCTGCTCGTTCGCCGTCGCGCTGCACCCGCGCGAGCGCCGCGCCGGCACCGGCCTCGGTTCCGCGGCCCCCACGCCGCGCCGGGCCAGGGCCGCCGAGGACTTCCTCGCCGCCGAGCTCGACTGGGACGGCGCCGCGCCGCTCACCGGACCGCTGCTCGCGAGGTTCGGCGAACTGGCGGCCGAGGCGGCCTCCCCGATCGACGACGTGCGCGGCACCGCCGCCTACCGCCGCCACGCCGTGGCGGTCATGGCCAGACGGACGCTCGGCTGGGCCTGGAACGACTACCGCGAAAGGGTGGCGTCATGCGCGTGAACCTCACCGTCAACGGCCGCGCCGAGACCGCCGACGGCGTCTGGGAAGGCGAGAGCCTGCTGTACGTGCTGCGTGAACGTCTCGGCCTCCCCGGGTCCAAGAACGCCTGCGAGCAGGGGGAGTGCGGGTCCTGCACGGTGTACCTCGACGGGCTGCCGGTGTGCGCGTGCCTGGTGGCCGCCGGTCAGGCCGAGGGCCGCGAGGTGCGGACCGTCGAAGGGCTCGCCGACGGCGACCGGCTCGACCCCGTGCAGGAGGCGTTCGTCGAGTGCGGCGCCGTACAGTGCGGATTCTGCACCCCCGGCCTCGTCGTCCAGGCGCACGACCTGCTGGAACGGGTCCCCGAGCCGTCCGACCCCGAGATCAGGGAGGCGCTGGCCGGCAACCTGTGCCGCTGCACCGGCTACGAGAAGATCATGGACGCGGTGCGCCTCGCCGCCGCGCGGAAGGCGGCCCGGTGACCCCCCGCGCGACCGTCGTCGAGAACGTCGCCGTCGCCCCCGTCGCCGGACCCGAGATCACCCGCGGGTACCTCCACATCGAGGACGGCCGCGTCGCCGCGCTCGGCGAAGGGCCCGCGCCGGACGTCCCCGGCGCCGAACGCGTCGACGGCACCGGGTGCCTCGCGACCCCCGGCCTGGTCAACACCCACCACCACCTGTACCAGTGGGCCACGCAGGGGGTCGCGCAGGACGCCACCCTGTTCGAGTGGCTCACCGCGCTGTACCAGGTGTGGGCCGCCATGGACGCCGAGGTCGTCAACGGCGCCGCCACGGCCGGCCTCGGCTGGCTGGCCCTGTCGGGCTGCACCACGACCACCGACCACCACTACGTGTTCCCCTCCGGCCGCGGCGACCTGTTCGCCGCCGAGATCGACGCGGCGCGCGACATCGGGGTGCGGTTCCACCCCTGCCGCGGCTCCATGGACCGCGGGGCCTCCGACGGCGGGCTGCCGCCGGACGAGGTCGTGGAGACCCTGGAGGAGATCCTCGACGCCACGGCCGAGGCCATCGACACCTACCACGACCCCGCACCCGGTTCGATGCTGCGGGTCGCCGTCGCGCCGTGCTCGCCGTTCTCCGTCACCGGCCGCCTCATGACCGAGGCCGCCTCGCTCGCACGCGACAAAGGGGTGCGTCTGCACACCCACCTGTGCGAGACGCTGGACGAGGAGGAGCACTGCCTGGCGCAGATGGGCTGCGCGCCGGTCGACTACATGGAGAAACTCGGCTGGCTCGGGCCCGACGTGTGGGTCGCGCACGCCGTCCACCTCCGCGACCGCGACATCACCCGCTTCGCCGAGACCGGCACCGGCACCGCGCACTGCCCCTCGTCCAACGGCCGCCTCGGCGCCGGGATAGCCCGCGTCTCCGAACTGCTGCGCGCCGGCGCGATCGTCGGCCTCGGCGTCGACGGCAGCGCCTCCAGCGAGCTCACGCCGCTGTCCGGCGAGATGCGCCAGTCGCTCCTCTTCCAGCGCGCACGGTACGGCCCGACGGCCCTCACCGCACGCCAGGCGCTGGAGACGGCCACCCTCGGCGGCGCGCGCTGCCTCGGCCGCGACGACATCGGCACCCTGGAACCCGGCAAACAGGCCGACGTCGTGCTGTGGCGCGTCGACGGTTTCCGCTCCGCCGTGGACGACCCCGTCGGCGCGCTCGTCCTCGGCCCGCCACCCCCCGTCGCACGCGTCATGGTGGCAGGCCGGACCATCGTGGAGGCCGGTGAGCTGCGCACCGTCCCCCAGGACACCGCCGCCGAGGCCGGCGCCACGGCGCATCGCCGCCTCCTGGAACTGGCCGCGGGCCAAGGTCATACAGTGGCCGGAGAAGTCCACGGATGACCAAGGGGAGGGGTGCTTGAGCCAGGGACACGTGGTCGTCGCTCCGGACAAGTTCAAGGGGTCGCTCACAGCCGTCGAGGTGGCCGCACGGGTCGCGGCCGGGTTCCGCGCCGCGCGGCCGCGCACGCAGGTGGTCACCGTGCCGGTGGCCGACGGCGGGGACGGCACGGTGGACGCCGCCGTCGTCGCCGGGTTCACCCGCAGGCGGACCACGGCCACCGGCCCGCTCGGCGATCCGGTCACCGCGGCGTACGCGACACGAGGCGACCTCGCGATCGTGGAGCTGGCCGAGGCGTCCGGCCTGCGGCGGCTCCCCGGCGGTCGCCTCGCGCCACTCACCGCCGGCAGCGAAGGCACCGGCGACATGATCGCGGCGGCGCTCGCCGGTGGCGCGCGCCGGGTCGTGATCGGCCTCGGCGGCAGCGCCTGCACCGACGGCGGCGCCGGCCTGGCCCGTGCGCTCGGCGTGCGCCTGCTCGACGCACGCGGCCACGACCTGCCGCCGGGTGGCGCGGCGCTCACGGACCTGCACGCCATGGACCTGTCCGGATTCACCCTGCCTGACGGGGTGACGTTCACCCTGGCAAGCGACGTCGACAACCCGCTGCTCGGCCCGCACGGCGCCGCCGCCGTCTACGGTCCCCAGAAAGGCGCAGGCCCGGACGACGTGCGCCGCCTGGAGGAGGCCCTGATCCGCTTCGCCGACATCGCGGAACGTGAGCTCGGCGTGCGGTGCAGGGACGACCCCGGCGCCGGCGCGGCCGGCGGCACCGGCTTCGCCGCGATGGCGTTCCTGAGAGCCGCCACCGGCTCCGGCATCGCGCTGCTCCTCGACCTCCTCGGCTTCGCCGGCCACCTCCCCGGTGCCACGTTGGTCGTCACCGGCGAAGGAGCCCTCGACGAGCAGACCCTCCGCGGCAAGGCCCCCGCCGGCGTCGCCGCCATGGCCGCCGCACAAGCCGTCCCCGTCATCGCCGTCTGCGGCCGCACCACCCTGACCGCCGGCCAGCTCGGCCAGGCCGGCATCCACCGCGCGTACGCACTCACCGACATCGAGAAGGACGAGACCCGCCTCATGACCCAAGCCGGCCCCCTCCTCGAACGCCTGGCCACCGGCATCGCCACCGAGTGGCCCGCCACCGGCGCGGAGGATGACCGATGAGCCGGGTCGAGCCGGTCGTACGGTCCTGCCGTGTCGTGCGGACCGCCGGCCGGCTCGTCCACGGAGAACGGGAGGAGATCCGGTGAGCGGATTCGATCTGGTCGTGCGGTCACGCCGGGTCGTGACACCTGAGGGGGAGCGGCCGTTGGCCGTGGCGGTCCGTGGCGGCACGATCGCCGCGCTGGCGCCGTACGCGGAACCGCCGGAGGCCGCGGAGCACGTGGACCTCGGGGACACCGTGCTCCTGCCAGGTCTCGTCGACACCCACGTGCACGTCAACGAACCGGGTCGCACCGAATGGGAGGGGTTCGCCACCGCCACCCGCGCGGCCGCGGCCGGTGGGGTCACCACCATCGTCGACATGCCGCTGAACTCCCTTCCCCCCACGGTGGACGCCGCCGCGCTCGCGGTGAAACGCGAGGCCGCCGCGGGGAAGTGCGCCGTGGACGTCGGCTTCTGGGGTGGCGCCATCCCCGGGAACGCCGCCGCGTTGCGGCCCCTGCACGACGCCGGCGTGTACGGGTTCAAGTGCTTCCTGTCGCCGTCCGGTGTGGACGAGTTCCCGCCGCTCGACGACGACGGACTGCGGGCCGCGCTCACCGAGATCGCGGCGTTCGACGGCCTCATGGTGGTCCACGCCGAGGACCCCGCGCTGCTCACCGAGCCCGCCGGGCCGACCTACCCCGAGTTCCTCGGCTCCCGGCCCGGTGAGTCAGAACGCCGCGCCGTGGAACGCGTCGTCGCCGCCGCCATGGACATCGGGGCGCGCGTGCACATCCTCCACGTCTCCTCCGCCTCCTGCCTGGAACCCCTGGAGGCCGCCAGACGGGACGGCGTGCGGATCACCGCCGAGACCTGTCCCCACTACCTCACCCTCAGCGCCGACCAGGTCCGCGGCCCCGAGTTCAAGTGCTGCCCCCCGATCCGCGACACCGGCAACCGCGACGCGCTGTGGGACGGCCTCGCCGCCGGCGTACTCGACTGCGTCGTGTCCGACCACTCACCCTCCACCCCCGACCTGAAGGTCCCCGACTTCGCCGCCGCCTGGGGCGGCATCTCGTCCCTGCAACTCGGCCTGCCGGCCGTGTGGACCGAGGCCAGGGACCGCGGCCACCCCCTGACCCGCGTCGTGGACTGGATGTCCACCCGCACCGCCGCACTCGCCGGCCTCACCGCCAAAGGCGCCATCGCCGTAGGCGCAGACGCCGACCTGGTCGCCTTCGACGACACCGCCGACTTCACCGTGGACGCCGCACGCCTGCGCCACCGCAACCCGATCACCCCCTACCACGGCCGCACCCTCACCGGAGTCGTCCGCACCACATGGCTCCGCGGCCACCAGGTCACCGACACCACCGACCCCACCGGAGCGCTCCTGTGACCG
Organism: Sphaerisporangium rubeum; assembly: GCF_014207705.1. NCBI lineage: Bacteria > Bacillati > Actinomycetota > Actinomycetes > Streptosporangiales > Streptosporangiaceae > Sphaerisporangium > Sphaerisporangium rubeum. The sequence goes on along the minus strand of NZ_JACHIU010000001.1, from coordinate 4,668,696 downwards.
CCACCCACCAGGTCACCGACCCCACCGGCGAACTCCTGTGACCGCCACCCACCAGGCAACCCGCAACGTGAGGGGCCACATGACACGTCATCTGAACGACCAGGTGGAGGACCGCACGTGAGCGACGTCGGCAGGCTGCCTGACCTCGCGTCCCGCGCCTACGGAGGGTCGGTCGTCGCCGCGAGCGACGAGTCGTTCGCCGAACGGCAGGCGCTGATCCTGCCGAGCGCTCCGGTGTTCCAGCCGCACACCTTCGGCTTCCGGGGTCAGGTGTACGACGGGTGGGAGACCCGCCGCCGACGCACCTCCGGCCACGACTGGGCCATCGTCCGCCTCGGCCTCCCCGGCATCGTGCGCGGCGTCGTCGTCGACACGGCGTGGTTCACCGGCAACCACCCCGCGACCGCCTCGGTGGAGGCCTGCGCACTCGACGGTCACCCTTCCGTCGCGGAACTCCACGCCGCCGACTGGACCGAGATCGTCCCGCGAACCCCCCTCACCGGTGACAGCACCCACGAGTTCGCCGTCGACCACCCCGTCCGCGTCACCCACCTGAGACTCAACATCCACCCCGACGGCGGCGTGGCCCGCCTCCGCGCACACGGCGAGGTCGTCCCCGACCCCCTCCGCTACGAGGGCCTCACCACCGACCTGGCCGCCTTGGAGAACGGCGGCCTCGTCATCGCCTGCTCCAACGAGTTCTACTCGTCCCCCGCCAACGTCCTGGCCCCCGGCCTCCCCCGCCACCAGGCCGAAGGCTGGGAGACCGCGCGCCGCCGCGACGAGGGAAACGACTGGCTCATCGTCCGCCTGGGCCTCCCCGGCGTCATCCACCTGGCGGAACTCGACACCACCAACCTCGTCTACAACGCTCCCGCCGCCGCGAGCCTCACCGCCGCCAACCTCCCCCAAGGCGCACCTCTCGACGACGCCACCTGGACCCCCCTACTGCAAAGAACCCCCCTCCAGCCCGACACCCGCCACCATTTCCGCCTCTCCCCGTCCACCTCCGCCACCCACGTCCGCCTCGACATCTACCCGGACGGCGGCCTCGGCCGCCTCCGCCTCCACGGCACCCCCGCGACCTGACCCCGCGCCGGTGGCCGGACTCCACCAAGGAGGTCCTGAGGCCACCGGCGCCATGCGGTCCTCAGTCGGCGCCGAAGATCTCGTCGAGCGAGGTCGCGCCGACGGCACGCTGCAGCCACGTGTCCAGCTGGTCATGGTCGCGGCACGACATGATGCGCTCCTTGACCTCGCCGGGCACCGTGATGCCACGCATGTGAATGACGGTCAGGAGCGACTCGGCTTGACCCTCGGTCCGGCCCTCGGCCAGTCCCTTGCCGAAGTGCTCGCGGGCGAACGGGCTGTAGACGGGCCAGGTGGTAGACGACATGATCTCCTCCAGGATGCGCCGTGCGGCCGGTGAGGCCAGACGGTGTGCGTATTCATAGTAATGCGGAGCGTGATCGAGGGGGACCTTCTCCAGGGCGGTCATGAACGCGGTGACGACGGCGCGGTGCCTGCCGTGGGCCATCACCGAGATGGCCGCCAGTTCAGGGTTGTCCGCGGCCTGCGCCGGGTCGGTGACCTTGGGGATGAGGGCGGGTCCGAGGACCTCGGCGCTGAGGACGTAACCCGGGAGCGTCGTGCGGATGGGTTCGGCGGCCCATGCCGCGACCTTCGGGTTGGGGCAGACCACGAGGACGGAGACGGGGCGGTCGAGCCGCAGCCAGAGGGCCGCCGCGTAGCGGGCCAGGCCGCGGCGCTTGGAGTCGTCGACGTCCTGCTGGATCTCCACGATGATGCCGTGGAGAGGGTCCCGTGACGAGCCGACGAGGATCACGGTGTCGGCCTGGCTGTCGCGGGACGGGCGGTCGTTGAAGTCGCTCGTGGTCACGTGCACGGGTGCGTCGGGTGGCACGTGGACGCCGAACCGGTCACGCAGGAGTTCTGCGGCGAGCTCGGGCCGGTTGCGGAACAGTGAGTTCAAGGTGTCATGGACGACAGATGGCATGTCACGGGAAGTTACATGACCGGTACTTTACGTGACGGTGGTTCGGGTTTTTCTTTACCTTGATCGGCCGGTGGCCGGATGAGGTCAGTGCCAGATGGTGATGCGGGTGCCGGCCGGGGCCTGGCCGAGGGGGTTCTCTCCCAGGACGACGCCGCGGCCGGCCACGCGGCGGACCTTGACCTGGAAGCCGGCGGCGCGGAGTTCGTTGCTGGCGTCGCGGACGCTTTTGAAGCGGACGTCGGGGATGGGGACGAGGTTCTGGCCGGGCTGGACGTTGGGGTCGCGTTCCCAGGGCCAGCGGAAGCCGACGTCGGGGCCCTTGCTGCAGGTGAGCTGGACCTGCTGGCCGGAGGTGATCTCGGCGCGCGCGGCGGGGTTCTGCGCGATCACGGTGCCGGGTTGCGCGTCGTCGACCTGCTCGACGACGGCGGGGTTGAGGCCGCGCTGGCGGAGGAACTCGGCGGCCTGGTCGCACTGCATCTCGCTCACGTCCGGCATGAGCTGGCCGGCGCTGAGGATGAGCTGGACCTTGCCGCCTTCTTTGATCTTGGTGCCGACCTGGGGGCTGGTGCGCAGGACCTGGCCCCGCTGCACGGTGTCGCTCGGGACCTTGCTGACCGAGCCGGCGGTGAGGCCCGCTTCGGAGATCTTGGCGCGCGCCTCTGCCTCGGAGAGGCCGACGACGTTGGGTACGGCGATCTTGACGGGGCCGGAGGACGGGATGAGCGTGATGGCGGAACCGCTCACCACTTCGCGGCCCGCGCCGGGATCGGTGCGCAGCACCTTGCCCTCGCCGAGCTTGCTGTCGTGCTCGGCGGGCCCGACCTTGACCTCGAAGCCGCGTTTGCCGGCCTCGGCCTTGGCCACGGCGAGGTTCATGCCGACCAGGTCGGGGACCTTGTCGTAGCGGCCCTCGGAGAACCACCAGCCGGTGCCGGCGACGGCGCCGATCATCACGATCCCGAGCGCGATGAGGAACCAGTTGACGTGGCGGCGGCGCGAGGCCTCGTGGCCGGGCCGCGCCGGGGGTGAGGTCAGCAGGTCGGCGGCGGAGTGGATCAGCGTCGGGTTGGCCGGCGGCGGCATCGGGCTCGCGGTGACCCCCGAAGAATCCCCGGGGCCGGCCGGCACGGCGGTGTGCCGGGCCGTGGGGGAGGGCCCCGAGGGCAGCGCGCGGTGCGCGTCCACGGCGGCGACCAGCATGGCCGTGGCGTCCGGCGGACGCCTGGCGGGGTCGCGGTCGGTGGCGGCGAGCACCAGGGTGTCGAGCGGCGGCGGCGTGCCGGGGACGACGGCCGACGGGGCCGGCACCCGGTCGTGCACATGGCGGTACGCCACCGACATCGGGTTCTCACCCTCGTACGGCTGCCGTCCGGTGAGCAACTCGTACAGCATCACGCCTGCCGCGTAGACGTCGCTGCGCGCGTCGGTCTGACCGGCGAGGACCTGCTCGGGGGACATGTACGCGATGGTGCCGATCATGACACCGGTGCGGGTCTGATGGGAGCCGCCCTCGATGGCGCGGGCCAGCCCGAAGTCCACGACCTTGACCCGGCCGTCGTCGGTGATGAGGACGTTCTCCGGCTTGACGTCGCGGTGCACCATGCCGGCCTGGTGGGCCGCGCCGAGCGCCGCCAGCACCGGGATCATGATCTCCAGCGCCTCGCGCGCCGGCAGCCGCGTGCGGCGGCGCAGCACGTCGCGCAGCGTGCTGCCGGGGACGTACTCCATCGACAGGTACACATGGTCGCCGTCGGTGCCCTGGTCGAAGACGTGGACCACGTTGGGGTGGGAAAGGCTCGCCACGGACTTGGCCTCGCCGATGAACCGCCGCACGAAGTCGGGGTCCTCGGCCAGCGACCGGTGCATGACCTTGAGAGCGACCGTGCGGTCGAGCCGGACGTCCAGCGCGAGATAGACCGCAGCCATGCCACCCCGGGCGACCCGGGACTCGACGCGGTAGCGTCCGTCCAGCACTCGCCCTACGAGGGGGTCCGCAACCGTCGTGTCCACAGGAGCGAGTTTACGGGCGGTTTGCCAGGCGCAGAGCGGGCTCATCCCAAACCGATGCCGACATGTTTCCCCGTCCCAGCTCAGCGATCCCTTGCCGCCGGCCTGATCGCCGGCGAGGACGCCTCAGCGTACCGGCGCCGCGGGATCCTGCCCGCGAGGCGCGCCATGCGTCCGGCGACGACGGCGTCGCGCATGGCGGACGCCATCAGCCCAGGCCGCCGCGCACGGGTGACGGCGGTGGCGAGCAGCACCGCGTCGCAGCCGAGCTCCATCGCCAGAGCCGCGTCGCTCGCGGTGCCGATGCCGGCGTCCAGGATCACCGGCACGCCGGCCGACTCGACGATGAGCTCGATGTTGTGCGGGTTGCGGATGCCGAGGCCGGAGCCGATGGGGGAGCCGAGCGGCATGACGGCCGCGCAGCCGGCCTGCTCCAGCCGCCTGGCGAGCGCGGGGTCGTCCCCGATGTACGGCAGCACGGTGAAGCCGTCGGCGACGAGCCGCTCCGCCGCGTCGAAGGTCTCGATGGGGTCCGGCAGCAGCGTGCGCTCGTCGTTGATCACCTCCAGCTTCACCCAGGAGGTGCCGAGCGCCTCACGGGCCAGCCGGGCCGTGAGCACCGCCTCGCCGGCGGTGAAGCATCCGGCGGTGTTGGGCAGCACCTTGATGCCCCTGCGGCGCAGCACGTCGAGCACCGACCCCTGGGCCTCGGGGTCGAGACGGCGCATGGCCACTGTGGTGATCTCGGTGCCTGAGGCGACGAGCGCGTCGTCGAGCACTTCGAGGGACGGCGCGCCGCCGGTGCCCATGATGAGGCGGGACCGGAACTTCTCCCCGCCGAGCTCCAGGGTGTCGTCCTCGGCCGTGCTCACGAGGTCGCTGCTCACGAGGTCGGTGCTCACGATGTCCGTGTGCCGGAGGTGGTCCTCGGCGAGGTGGTCGCCGTGACCCAGACGGTCGGTGTGGTCTGCGTGGTCGCTGTGGTCCATGAGGTCAGGCTGCTCCTGGTGCTGAGAGTTCGATGCGTCGGCCGGGGTACGCGGGGTCGCCGGGTCAGCCACCTTGCACCGCCGTCAGCACCTCGACCCTGTCGTCGGCGCCGAGCGTGGTCGTCTCCCAGTCGCCGCGCCGTACCACCTCGTCGTTCAGTGCGACCGCCACGCCGCTCGGGGCGGCGGTCAGCTCGCGCACGGCCTGGCCGACTGTGGTGCCGTCGGGAAGGTCGTGGGTCCTGCCGTTGATCGTCACCTTCATGTGCCTTGTGCGGGAGTCCCGTCCATGCGGACCGGACAAGCCCTCCTCCTTGCCGTCTGTCAGTCGTCGCCGTGCGCGGGCCGGCCGGTGAACCGCGCGGGGGAGCAGATCCGGCCCACCGGGGGGTCGTCGCCGGGATGGCCGCCGGTCAGTTCCGCGGCCACGTGGTCGGCGGTCAGCGGGGCCAGCAGGACACCGCCGCGGTGGTGCCCCGTGGCGAACAGCAGGCCCGGCAGCGACGCGCGGCCGATCACCGGGATGTTGTCCGGGGTGCCGGGACGAAGGCCCGCCACGGTGCCTGTCACCTCGAGCTCGGTGACACCGGGCACGAGTTCACGCGCGTCGCGCAGCAGCTCGTACAGCCCTCCCGCCGTCACCCGCGTGTCGAACCCCATCTCCTCCTGAGAGGCGCCGAGCACGACCTCGCCGTCCCGGCGGGGCACGAGGTAGGCGGACGAGCCGTGCACCACGCCGCGCACGCAGTGGCCGAGGAATCCCGGCGCGCCGCGCAGCCGCATGATCTGGCCCTTGACCGGCCGCACCGGCGGCAGCACCCCGGCCGGCAGCCCGTCCAGCGTGCCGGCCCAGGCGCCGTTGGCGAGCACGACCTGGCCCGCGGCGATCGTGCCACCGCCGGCGAGTCGCACCCCTGTCGCGGCGTCACCGTCGACGACCACAGCGCTCACCTGCTCGCGGACCAGTCTCACCCCGCGCCGGCCGGCGGCGGCCAGCAGGGCCTCCGCGACGCGGCGCGGGTCCACCCAGGCGTCGTCGGCGGCGAGCACGCCGCCGCGTACACCGGGGGCGAGCATCGGTTCGAGCCTGCGGCACTCACGGCCGGTCAGCCGCTCGGCCGGCAGCGACAGTTTGGCCATGAAGTCCGCGAGCTCGCCGAGCGCCGCGAGGTCGTCGGCGCCGAACGCCACGGCGAGCGTGCCGTCGGCGCGGTGGTCGACGTCCACGCCTGAGTCCTCGGTCAGCTCGGCGGCGAAGGCGGGCCAGCGGGCCAGGGACGCGAGGCCGAGCCGCAGCAGTGGTTCCTCGGTGTAGGTCACCTCGCTCACCGGCGCGAGCATGCCGGCCGCCGCGTGGGTGGCGCCGGACGCGGGGGAGGGGTCGGCGACGGTGACGGACAGGCCGAGCGCGGCGGCGCGCCAGGCGATGGACAGCCCGATGACGCCGCCTCCGACGACGCAGACGTCGGCCGGGCGGGTGAGGGGGGAGGCCGTGGCGGGATCGCCATGCGGCAGGTTCACGTGGATCTCCGCTCCCTTCGCCGGCATGATCCGGATCAGGTCTGTGGCGGTCGAGGGCCGGCAGCCCTCCTCTCAGCCCGGTCTCGCCGGACTCCCGCGCGTACTTGCGACACTAGCCTATTCCTGCCCTCGTACGGCATGCGCACCCGCTTGGGTAGTTTCATTACCGCGCGTACCGGATAGTGAGCCAATTCGTTACCAAATCGCCGTTGGCAAGTTACCGGCCCGGCCGCTTAGGGTCAGGTTGTGAATCATGTCGCGGTAGTAGGCGCCGGGCTGGCCGGTGTGCGGAGTGTCGAGGCGCTACGGGCCCGAGGATTCAAAGGGCGCATCACTTTGATTGGGGAAGAGACCCATCGTCCTTACGACAGGCCTCCCCTTTCCAAGGCGGTGCTACAAGGAGATCTGGACTCCACGGTGGTCGATTCCGACTTCGGCGCGCTCGACGTCGATCTGCGGCTCGGAGTCGCGGCCAAAGGGCTGCGCGAGGGCACGCTGGAGACGACCGAGGGCGAGCTGGAGTTCGACGGCCTGATCATCGCGACCGGTGCGGCGCCGGTGCGACTGCGTGGCGAGGGCCCCCAGCACGTGCTGCGCACCATCGACGACGCGCTCGCACTCCGGGAGCTGATGACGGACGGCGCCAGGGTCGTGATCGCCGGCGCCGGATGGATCGGCGCCGAGGTCGCCACGGCGGCACGAAAGGCCGGCGCGCACGTCGTGGTCGTCGAGGCGGCGCGCACGCCGCTGGCCGGCGCGCTCGGCTGCGAGGTCGGCGCGTTCACCACCTCCTGGTACGCCGACGCCGGCATCGATCTGCGGCTCGGCACCATGGTCGGCTCGGTGGACCCCGGCGGGCTGACCATGATGGACGGCTCATGGATCCCGGCCGACGTGGTGGTGACCGGCATCGGCGTGCGGCCGAGCGTCGCGTGGCTCGCCGGGTCGGGGATCGAGCTGGACAACGGCATCGTGGTCGACGAGCACCTGCGCACGTCCATGCCGGGGGTGGTCGCCGTCGGCGACTGCGCGAGCTGGTGGTCGCGCCGGTTCGGCCGCCGCCTGCGGGTCGAGCACTGGGACACCGCGCTGCACGCGCCGGAGACCGCCGTGGCCACCATGCTCGGCGGCACCGCCGTGTACGACCCGGTGCCCTACTTCTGGTCCGAGCAGTTCGACCACATGCTGCAGTACGCAGGAAACCACGACGGCGCGCGGCTGGTGATGCGCGGCGATCCGGCGGCCGGCGCGAAGTGGGCGGCGTGCTGGTTGACCGGCGACGACCGGCTCACGGCGATCCTCACGGTGGACCTGCCGCGCGACCTGGTGCAGGGCCGCCGTCTCATCGAGGGGGGTCAAAGACTCGATGTGGATCGTGTGCGGGACCCCGCGACACCCTTGCGTGACTGCACATGACCCGTCTGGGGTGTTTGCGGAGTCCCGGGACGTGGTAATTGTGGGTTCGTGACGCTCTCTGTTGCACAGATCGACCGGGAAACCGACCAGTTAGTAGGCGAATGGCTCCCTCTCACCGAGGTGGGCAAGCGGCTCGGGCTCAGCGCCGGCCGTGCGAAGCAGCTTCTGAAGGACAAGAAGCTCATCGGAGTCCGGCGCGGCGGCCCTGAACCCGAGGTCCCCGCTGTGTTCCTCCACCGCGGTGACGTGGTGAAAGGCCTCCCCGGCACCCTGACCGTCCTGTCGGACGCGGGGTACGACGACGTGGAGGCCCTGCGGTGGCTCTTCACGTCCGACGAGTCCCTGCCCGGGGCGCCGATCGACGCGATCGTCGCGGGCAGGCACACCGAGGTGAAAAGGCGTGCCCAAGCGCTCGCTTTCTGACGCCAGGCTCTACCTCTGCACCGACGGCCGCCGCGCGCGCGGCGACCTGGAGCCCTTCCTGGACGCCGTGCTCGGCGCGGGTGTGGACATCGTGCAGCTTCGCGAGAAAGGCCTGGAGGCCACCGAGGAGCTCGCGCTGCTGGAGGTGTTCCGCGCCGCCTGCGACCGGCACGGCGCGCTGCTCGCGGTGAACGACCGGGCCGACGTCGCGTACGCGGCCGGCCCGGACGTGCTCCATCTCGGCCAGGACGATCTCCCGGTCCCGGTGGCACGCGAGATCGTCGGCCAGGACATGCTCATCGGCCGCTCCACGCACGCGGCCGGTGAGGTGTCCGCGGCGGCGCGGGAGGACGGGGTGGACTATTTCTGCTGCGGCCCGGTCTGGCCCACGCCGACCAAGCCCGGCAGGCCCGCTCCCGGCCTCGGACTGCTCGACCACGCCGCTTCGCTCGGCACCGATCGTCCGTGGTTCGCCATCGGCGGCATCGACCTCGGCAATCTCGGCGAGGTCATGTCCCGTGGCGCCACCCGCGTGGTGGTGGTCCGCGCCATCACCGAGGCCGACGACCCGGCCGCCGCCGCAAAGGAGTTCGCCCGCCGCCTGCGCGAGGGGTGAACGTCGGCGCGGACTCCGGCCGTGCCGTCCGCGGCGCGGCCGCTGTCCTCATGCGCCGACACGCGGGGGAGAGCTCGGCGCGCAGTGAGACGCGCCGACCGGCGACCTGCGCCTGACCGCCGCCGGCACCGGCCACTGGTAGCCACCGCGACCGGAGGCCTCAGCTCAAGCCACCGCGACCGGAGGCCTCAGCTCCTGCGAGAGGTGGCGGCGACCGCGAGCTCGGTGAGGGCCTCGCGCGCGTCGGGCGTGAGCGGCGCGTGGTCGAGGGCGCCGAGCGCGTCGTAGAGGTACTGCTTGATCATCTCCTCGCTGGCGGCCAGCGCGCCGGTGTCCTCGATGATCTGGCGCAGCCGCGCCAGGCCCTCGTCGTCCAGCTCGGGGTCGCCGAGCAGGCGCCGTACGTCCTCCGCCTGCGCCGGGGAGGCGGCGGCCACGGTGCGGGCCACGAGCATGGTGCGCTTGCCCTCACGCAGGTCGTCCCCCGCGGGCTTGCCGGTCTCCACGGGGTCGCCGAACACGCCGAGCAGGTCGTCGCGCAACTGGAACGCGATGCCGACCTTGTGCCCGTAGTCGACGCACAAGCGGTCGATCCACTCGCTCCGCTCGCGCGCGGCGAGCACCAGGCCGAGCCGCAGCGGTTGCTCCACCGAGTACTTGCCGCTCTTGTGCAGCGCCACCCGCAGCGCGCTGTCGAACGTGCCGCCTCCTTGCGCCTGTTCGAGCAGATCGAGGTACTGGCCGCACATCAGCTCGGTGCGCATGTGGTCGTGCACGGGCTGCGCGGCGGCGAGCGCCTCGGGAGGCAGGCCGCTGGTGCGCCACATCTCACCCGACCACACCAGCAGCAGGTTGCCGAGCAGCACCGCGGCCCCCTCGCCGAACTGCCGCGCCGAGCCGAGCCAGCCCGACGCCTCGTGCAGCGCCTCGAAGCGGCGGTGCGCGGACGGCAGGCCCCGGCGCAGGTCGCTCGCGTCCATGACGTCGTCGTGGATCAACGCGCTGGCCTGGAGCAGTTCGAGCGACGCGGCGGCCGTCAGGATCGCGGGGTCCTGGTCCCCGCCGGCGCCGCGCCAGCCCCAGTAGCAGAAGGCGGGCCGCAGACGCTTGCCGCCGGCCAAAAAGTCCTTCGCGGCCGACAGGAGCGGCGCCAGTTCCGGTGCGCCGACCAGGGGACGCTGCCGGTCGACGAACTCCTGCAGCCGGTCGTCCACCGCGGCGCGCAGGGCCTCCGTGACGGCGAAGGATGTGGTCATGTTCTGAGCCTAATGTCCCGAGTGCCCCGCTAAGCCCCATGGGGCGTCCCCTGTCACCGCCTATCGCACCCGAGTCGGGGAACTGGGGACCGCGTATCGGGGCCGCGGCACAAGGCGCGGCGGCGCGTGCACCTGTAGCCTGGTATCCATGGCTTCAGGTCGTCCTTCCGTCCTGCCCGGCCGCGTGCCCACCGTCCGCGAGCTTCTCGCCGCCGGTGACCGGTCGTTCTCGTTCGAGTTCTTCCCCCCGAAGACCGACACCGGGGAACGGCTGCTCTGGCGCGCGATCCGCGAGCTCGAGGCGCTGCGCCCCACCTTCGTCTCGGTGACCTACGGCGCGGGGGGCTCCACCCGTGACCGCACCGTCGAGATCGTCGAGCGGCTCGCGCACGAGACGACGCTCACCCCTGTGGCCCACTTCACCGCGGTCGACCACTCGCTGCGGGAGCTGCGCCATCTGATCGGCCGCTTCGCCGGGGCCGGGGTGCGCAACATCCTGGCCGTCCGCGGCGACCCCCCCGGCGCCGACCCCCTCGCCGAGTGGGTGGCGCACCCCGAGGGTGTGCACTACGCCGAAGATCTCGTGCGCCTGATCCGCCAGGCCGGCGAGTTCTGCGTGGGTGTGGCCGCGTTCCCCTACCGCCACCCCCGCTCACCGTCGGTGGAGTCGGACACCGACTACTTCATCCGCAAGTGCCGCGCCGGGGCCGACTACGCCATCACCCAGATGTTCTTCCGCGCCGAGGACTATCTGCGGCTGCGTGACCGCGTCGCCGCCAAGGGCTGCGACACCCCCATCATCCCCGGCATCATGCCGGTCACCCAGATGAGCACCATCGAGCGCTCGGAGAAGCTCTCCGGCGCTCCGTTCCCCCCTGAGGTGGCCGCGCGCTTCGAAGCCGTCGCCGACGATCCCGCCGCCGTCCGCGACCTCGGCATCGAACACGCCGCCGAGCTCTGCCAGACCTTGCTCGACGAAGGCGCCCCCGGCATCCACTTCATCACCTTCAACAAGAGCAGCGCCACACGAGAGGTGTACCAGGCCCTGGCCCCCTCCCGCCCCACCGCCAACGCGGTCTGAGACGACCGAGACCGCAAGATCCCCCGGGCCGACCGGAATCGGACTCGGCTGGTAACGGGGTCGGCCGGTAGCGAATTCGACCGGTAGTGAGGTCGGCTGCTATCGGACTCGGCCGGTAACGGGGTCGGCGGTAGCGAACTCGACTGATAGTGAGGTCGGCTGCTATCGGGGTCGGCCGGTCGGAACTCGGCCGGTCGGAACTCGGCCGGTCGGGACTCGGCCGGTCGGGACTCGGCCGGTCGGGACTCGGCCGGTCGGGACTCGGCCGGTCGGGACTCGGCCGGTCGGGACTCGGCCGGTCGTTCGACGCTGGAGTGGCCGCACCGGTCGGCGATGGTCGCACCGGTCACTCGGCGACGGTAACGCTGCTCCGTGACAGGTCGGCGGAAGCAGTGCCGGTCAGCCGGACCCGGCGTTCCGGTCAGCCGGCCAAGGGGGTGCGGACGGGGAGGGTCGGCTGGCTGGGGAGGCCGAGGATCTCCTCGACGACGCGGACGAAGGTGTCGGCTTCCGTGGTGAGCTCGTCGGCGTCTTTGGGGGTCACGGCGCGGACCATGCCGGCTTCGGCGGCGGCGCGCTTGGTGGCGCTGACGGCGAAGTAGGCGGCCCACTGGGCCAGGCGGGGCTCGGCTTCGGGGAGGAGCTCCCAGGCGCTGCGCAGACGGCGCCTGCGGCCGTCCATGGGCCGGGGGAGGGCCGCGATGACGGCGGCGGCGGCGCGCAGGGCCGCGAGGTGCGCCGCGACGTAACGCTCGGCCGCGGTGGTGGCCGCGGTGGCGTCGGCGAGACAGGAGTGCGCGTCGGACATGTGTGCGCGCACGGTCGGTGAGACCCGGGGGCCTTCTTCGGACGTTCGAGTCATGTCACCCTCCTTGGGGTCGTGACTCCGGCGGTCACCGCCGGTGAGAATCACAGTCGCAGATACCACCGACAATTTCGGTGGTGCCGCATTTCGTGGTCACTCGGCCGTTCGCTCCTCGCTCTCCCGGCCCGGCACCGCCCCGTGCCACGGGCCCGCGAATCTCTATTCCCGCTTTCCGCCTTTTCGAGTTGCCCGTATTTCACCGAAGGCGCGGTGCGCCGAGTGGCGAGAAAAGGCAGGAGGGGATTCCCGCCGGGACCGGACGAGGAGCTTCCCCTCTCCCCGCCCGGCCGACGCCACTTGGCGCCCTGCGCCAGGAGGTGAGGGCGGGCCGCGAGTCCCACCCCCACGCTGTCGAACATAGATTCGACCGGACCCGGTGTCAAGCACGACACGAACACCCGTTCGATCGGGTCGTCCGCGCACACGAAGCGCCGTGCTGCCGTGCAGGCGGCGCCGGCGCCGGCGATCTCGGGTCGACGATCTGGACGTGGGACATGGTCAGTAGTGGTAGTACTCGCCGACGGTCTCCCGGCGGCGGGTGCCATTCGTCCGGGACGTCATGTCGTCCGTGCGCACGAAGGGTCGCGCCGCCATTCACGCGGCGACGGCCGGGATGGCGGGTCGTCCGCGTACGCGGAAGGCCGCGGCCGTCAACCGGCCGCGGCCCTCGTGAGGTGCGGGTACGTCAGCGGCGGAACTTGCCGCGTACGTGCACGGGGACGCCTGTGCCGAGCATGCCGGGGAGGATCTCCGCGACGTGCATCGGCAGGCGCACGCACCCGTGCGACGCCGGGTACAGCGGGACCGACAGCGCCCCGTGGAACGCGATGCCCCCGTTGAAGAAGATCGGGTTGTACAGCTGTCCCAGGTAGGACTTGTGCCAGCCCGAGCGCCGCCAGGTGGTCTTGTAGTCCCCCGTCGGTGTCCGCGCGTCACCGCAGAACCGCTGCTGCTTCCCGTCCCAGACCGCCGTCTCGCAGTACGGGATGCCGCTGCCCGAGGAGACGTGCGTGATGAGTTTCGGCACCCCCGCGGCGTACAGCACCGCGACCTGCAGGGTGAGGTTGACCTCCATCCGGTCCGGCTTGCCCCGAGGCACCAGCACCTTGGGTGCCTTGGGGTTCTCGAGCGCACGCCAGGTGCGCGCGGTGACGGTGCTGGTGGGCTTGAGCCCCTGCACCTTCTGGAAGGCCCAGACGGCGGACATCGTCGTCCCGCCGTACTTGGCGTCGATCTTGCCGGGCACGTAACCGAGCTCCAGCAGCCGGGTCTGCAGCGCCTTGACCGCCGCACCCTTCGCGCCGAGCTTGAGCGTGCGGCCGGGCGCCGTGAACGGCGTCGGCGCCTGCGCCGGGCTCGCGGTGGTCACCGGCGAGGTGACCGTCGTGCCCGTGGCCGTGAGCGCCGTCGCGGAGGCCGGGACCGTGGCGGCCGAGGCCGTCGTCCCCCCCGTGAGCCCCGCGAGGAGCACGGCCGTCGCGGTCATCGCCGCCGCGGCGGCGAGCCGCGTCCTACTTGCCATGTCGCTTTTTCCCTTCCCAACTCCATGATCTGGTCAACGGACAGTAGCGCACCGATCATGAACGGACGCGTAGTGTGCCGCAGATGTAATCAATGGTCCATGTCCCGTCATCATGTTTAGAGTGTCCGCGTGCCAGAAAAGTTGCATCCGAGCGTGATGAAGGTGACCGAGGCCCTGCGCGGGCTCGGCGCGGCGGGTGAGGTGGTCGTGCTGACCGACCCGGCGCCGACGGCGGTCACGGCGGCGGCCCAGCTGGGCTGCGAGGTCGGCGCGATCGCCAACAGCCTGGTCTTCGACGCCGACGGCGCGCCGCTGCTGGTGCTGACCAGCGGCGCGCACCGGGTGGACACCGGCCTCGTGGCCGGCCTCGTCGGGGTCGCCAAGGTCAAGCGGGCCACCCCGGACTTCGTGAAGGCCGCCACCGGTCAGACGATCGGCGGCGTCGCGCCGGTGGGCCACCCCGCGCCGATCCGCACCCTCGTCGACAAGTGGCTGAGCCGGCACGAGGTGGTGTGGGCCGCGGCGGGCCACGCGCACACGGTGTTCCCCACGACGTTCGACGAGCTCGTCCGTATCACCGGCGGCACCCCTGTCGAGGTGGAGTAGACCGCGGACGGCGGCAGGTCCGGGCCGGTGTGGTTCCGGGGGAAGTTCAGGGGGTTGTGGCGATTCGGTCCGGCGGCGGGCTCAGGCGGTCGGTGGGATACGGGGATACGGATCCGCCGGGAGGCCGGGCCGGGGCCGGCGGGTACGGTCCGGCGCGCCTGCGGGGATGGTCAGGGGGAAACGGGGGGTGAAGGTCGATTTGACCGGCTTTCGACCGCTCGTCGATGAGGGCCCTGCTAGTGTGCGATAAGTGATCGAACTGCGACGCACCGGTCCCGAAGGGTTCACCGCCGCGCTGGACACCGTCATCGAGATCTACACCGCGGCGATGCGTCCCCCGGCCGACCAGTTGTCGGGACGGCAGGGGATCATGCGCAACCACGCGACCTTCCCCGGCTTCACCTGCCTGCTCGCCGAGACCGACGGCGACGTCGTCGCGGGCTTCGGGTACGCGTTCCACGGCGCACCCGGCCAGTGGTGGCACGACGTGGTGCGCCGTGCGCTGGAGGACCGGCAGGGCCGTGACGTGGCCGTCGCGTGGTTCGGTGACGCGCTGGAGATCGCCGAGATCCACGTGCGTCCCGACTACCAGGGCAAGGGGGTCGGCCGGCGTCTGGTGCGCGGACTGTGCGAAGGCAGGCCCGAGCGTACCGCCGTGCTGTCGACCCATGACCAGCCGACGGCGGCACGCCATCTGTACCGGCGGCTCGGTTTCACCGACCTGCTCGGCGGGTTCGTGTTCCCCGGCGGCTACGAGCGCTACGCGATCGTGGGGGCGACGCTCCCGCTACGGCCGCAGGCGTAGCGGGACCCCGTCGTGCGTCGCGTCAGAAGGACTCGACGGCGCGGCGCGCCTCGGCGTCCAGCACACCCCAGGTGATGAGCTCCTCGGTGAGCTCGGTGGGGGACTTGTCGTAGATGACGGCGAGCGAGCGCAGATCCTCCTGGCGGATCGACAGCACCTTGCCGTTGTAGTCGCCACGCTGGCTCTGGATGGTCGCGGCGTACCGCGCGAGCGCGCCGGCCTTGTCCTTCGGCAGCTGCGCGAGGCGCTCCAGGTCGATCACCAGCTTGGGTGTCGGGCCAAGGGGGCTCGGCGCGGAACCGCCGGGGAGCAGCTCCGAGACCGGCACCCCGTAGAAGTCGGCGAGTTCGGCCAGCTTCTGCACGGTCACAGCCCGGTCACCACGCTCGTAGGAGCCCACGACGACGGCTTTCCACCGGCCTCGCGACTTCTCCTCGACCCCGTGCAGTGAAAGTCCCTGCTGGGTGCGGATGGCGCGCAGGCGAGCTCCCAGCGACTTGGCGTAGTCAGACGGCATGTGTGGCCCCCCGGCTTTCTATGAACGTTCTCACTAATTGTGCGCCTTGCGACGTATCACCCAGCGCTCGGGTCCGGTACCCGGGGCAGGCACCAACGGTGACCGTCGCGTCGAGGTTTATCCGAGAACGTCGCGAGGTGTGGTTACGGACAGTGACGGTAAAGGTGTGGGCGTGATTGGTCAAGCTGATTGGAAAAAAGATGCCGAATCCTGTCCGGTCCAGCGCCGATCCACCTGACCGGCCGGACCGTGCCAGGTGTCCCCGCCGGCGCCGCGACGGCCGTGATCCGCCCGCCGTGCCCCGGCCTCCTGACCGTGCGGCGCGGGCCACCGAGCGCGCGACGCGCCGTCGGAGGCACGATGCGGTACCGGAAGGACCCGCTGGTCAGCCGCCCACTATACGGCCATTTGCGCAGCTTGGTGGAGTGTGTACCCGTTCGGAGGCTTTCTCGGCGGGCTGCTACCGTGGTGACGCCAAGCTTCCTTTAAGACCCGTCCTGTGAGGCGGGAAAGGCGGTGACCTTCATGGACGGCGCCCGAAAAACGGCGCACGACGGTGACCACGCGGACGAGCGTGCCGTGCTGGAGGCCCCGGACATCAACCGGGCCCTCACCCGCATCGCCCACGAGATACTCGAACGCGCCAAAGGCCCCGACAACCTCCTCCTGCTCGGCATCCCGACCAGGGGCACCTTCCTCGCGCGCAGGCTGGCCGACCGCATCGAGCAGGTCGAGGGCCGGCCGGTGGCCTGCGGCTCCCTCGACGTCACCATGTACCGCGACGACCTGCGGCTCAAGCCGGCCCGCGCCATCGGCCGCACCGACCTGCCCCCCGACGGGGTGGACGGCCGCATCGTGATCCTCGTCGACGACGTCCTGTACTCCGGCCGCACCGTGCGCGCGGCCCTCGACGCGCTCAACGACCTCGGCCGTCCCACGGCGGTGCGGCTCGCCGTGCTCGTGGACCGCGGCCACCGCGAGCTGCCCATCCGCGCCGACCACGTCGGCAAGAACCTCCCCACGTCGCGCGCGGAGACGGTACGCGTGTGCCTGTGGGAGACCGACCAGCGGGACGCCGTCCTGCTGCGGGGAGGCCACTGATGAACCGCCACCTGCTGTCCACGGCCGACCTGTCGCGCGACGACGCGCTCCTCATCCTCGACACCGCCGAGCAACTGTCGCGGGTCTCGGACCGTTCCATCAAGAAACTGCCGACCCTGCGCGGCCGCACGGTGGTCAACCTCTTCTTCGAGGACTCCACCCGCACCCGCATCTCCTTCGAGGCCGCCGCCAAGCGCCTGTCCGCCGACGTCATCAACTTCTCGGCGAAGGGCTCCAGCGTCTCCAAGGGCGAGAGCCTGAAGGACACCGCGCTCACCCTGCAGGCCATGGGGGCCGACGCCGTCGTGGTGCGCCACAGCGCGTCCGGCGCGCCGCACCGCCTCGCCACCTGGGTGGACGGCAGTGTGGTCAACGCCGGCGACGGCACCCACGAGCACCCCACCCAGGCGCTGCTCGACGCCTTCACCATGCGCCGCCGCCTCGGCGAGCTGGACGGCCGCCGGGTGACCATCGTCGGCGACGTGCTGCACAGCCGGGTCGCGCGCTCCAACGTCCACCTGCTGCACACCCTCGGCGCGCAGGTCACCCTGGTGGCCCCGCCGACGCTGCTGCCGGTCGCCATGGACGGCTGGCCGTGCGAGGTGTCCTACGACTTCGACGCCGTGCTGCCGAAGTCCGACGCGGTCATGATGCTGCGCGTGCAACACGAGCGGATGAACGCCTCGTTCTTCCCCTCGGCCCGCGAGTACAGCCGCCGCTACGGCCTGGACCCCGACCGCCTCGGCCGCATGCCGGACGGCGCCATCGTGATGCACCCCGGCCCGATGAACCGCGGCATGGAGATCGCCGCCGACGTCGCCGACTCGGGCCGCTCCACCATCGTCGAGCAGGTCACCAACGGCGTGACCGTGCGCATGGCCGTGCTGTACCTGCTGCTTTCCGGTTCCGAGTCCGCCATCGGGGGAGACAAGTGACCTACCTCATCACGGGTGCGCGCCTGCTCGGCGGCGACCCGTGCGACATCCTGATCGACGGCGGCCACGTCGCCGAGGTCGGGACGGCCCTGGACGCCGGCCGCGCCACCCGGGTGGACGCCGACGGCCTGATCGCCCTCCCCGGCCTGGTGGACCTGCACACCCACCTGCGCGAACCCGGCAGGGAGGACGCCGAGACCGTCGAGTCCGGCACGGCCGCCGCCGCGCTCGGCGGCTACACGGCCGTCCACGCCATGGCCAACACCTCGCCGGTCGCCGACACCGCCGGCGTGGTCGAGCAGGTGTGGCGGCTCGGCCAGGAGGCCGGCCACTGCGACGTGCGGCCCGT
The DNA here is from genome assembly GCF_014207705.1 of Sphaerisporangium rubeum. Lineage (NCBI taxonomy): Bacteria > Bacillati > Actinomycetota > Actinomycetes > Streptosporangiales > Streptosporangiaceae > Sphaerisporangium > Sphaerisporangium rubeum. The sequence continues at coordinate 4,650,667 of NZ_JACHIU010000001.1, read as the reverse complement.
CGGGGCCGTCACCGCGGGCCTCAAAGGCGCGCAGCTCGCCGAGCTCGGCGCGATGGCCGACAGCGCGGCCCGCGTGCGGGTCTTCTCCGACGACGGCGTGTGCGTCTCGGACGCGGTGCTCATGCGCCGCGCGCTGGAGTACGTCAAGGCGTTCGACGGCGTGATCGCGCAGCACGCGCAGGAGCCGCGGCTCACCGAAGGCGCGCAGATGAACGAGGGCGAGGTGTCCGGCAGGCTCGGCCTCGCCGGCTGGCCCGCAGTGGCCGAGGAGGCGATCATCGCGCGCGACTGCCTGCTCGCCGCGCACGTCGGCTCCCGGCTGCATGTCTGCCACGTCTCCACGGCCGGCTCCGTCGAGATCATCCGCTGGGCCAAGTCCAAGGGGTGGGACGTCACCGCCGAGGTCACCCCGCACCACCTGCTGCTCACCGACGCGCTCGCCGAGGACTCACCCGCCGGGCCGTACAACCCGGTGTACAAGGTGAACCCGCCGCTGCGCACCGCCGCCGACGTGCGGGCCCTGCGTGAGGCGCTGGCCGACGGCACCATCGACTGCGTCGCCACCGACCACGCGCCGCACCCGGTGGAGGACAAGGAGACCGAGTGGCCCGCCGCGGCCATGGGGATGGTCGGCCTGGAGACGGCCCTGTCGGTCGTGCAGGAGGCCATGGTGGAGACCGGGCTGCTCGACTGGGCCGGGGTGGCCGACCGCATGTCCACCCGTCCCGCGCGCATCGGCCGGGTGACCGGTCACGGCGGCCCGCTGCGCGCCGGGGCCCCCGCCAACATCACCCTGGTCGACCCCTCGGCCCGCGCCGAGGTCGACCCCCGCGGCTTCGCGTCCAGGAGCCGCAACACGCCCTACGTGGGCATGACACTGCCTGGCAAGGTCGTGGCGACGTTCCTGCGGGGCCGTCCCACCGTCTCCGAAGGGAAGCTCACGTGACGCGCGCGACCACCGCCGTCCTGGTGCTGGAGGACGGCAGGGCCTTCCACGGCACGCCGTACGGCGCCGAAGGCGAGACGTTCGGCGAGATGGTCTTCAACACCGGCATGACCGGCTACCAGGAGACCCTGACCGACCCGTCGTACCACCGGCAGATCGTCGCCATGACGGCACCGCACATCGGCAACACCGGCGTCAACGACGAGGACCCCGAGTCGTCCCGCATCTGGGTCGCCGGGTACGTCGTGCGCGAGCCCGCGCGCGTGGCGTCCAACTGGCGTTCGCGCCGCTCCCTGGACGAGGAACTGCGGGCCCAGGGGGTCGTCGGCATCGCGATGCCCGGCACTCGTGCGCTCACCCGTCACCTGCGCGAGCGCGGCGCCATGCGGGCCGGGGTGTTCACCGGCCCGCACGCCTCGGTGGAGGAGCTGGCCGAGCGGGTGCGGCGGAGTCCGTCCATGGTGGGGGCCGACCTCGCCACACAGGTGTCCACCGCCGAGCCGTACGTCGTGGCGGCGCACGGCGAGAAGCGGTTCACCGTCGCGGCCATCGACCTCGGCATCAAGGCCATGACGCCGTACCGCATGGCCGAGCGCGGCTGCGAGGTGCACGTGCTGCCGGCCACGACCACCGCGGCCGAGGTGCTCGCGCTGAACCCCGACGGGGTGTTCCTGTCCAACGGCCCCGGCGACCCGGCCGCCGCCGACTACGCCGTCGAGACCCTCACCGGCGTCATGGACAGCGGCACACCGGTGTTCGGCATCTGCTTCGGCAACCAGATCCTCGGCCGCGCGCTCGGCCTCGGCACCTACAAGCTGCGGTACGGCCATCGCGGCGTCAACCAGCCGGTCCAGGACCGCCGCACCGGCAAGGTGGACATCTCCGCGCACAACCACGGTTTCGCCGTCCAGGCGCCGCTTGAGGGCTCGTTCGACACGCCGTACGGCCGGGCCGAGGTCAGCCACGTCAACCTGAACGACGACTGCGTGGAGGGCCTGCGGCTGCTGGACTACCCGGCGTTCAGCGTGCAGTACCACCCCGAGGCCGCCGCGGGGCCGCACGACGCCGCCGGCCTGTTCGACGAGTTCCGCGCACTGATGGCGACCAAGGGGGACCGGCGTGGCTAAGCGCACCGACATCCACTCGATCATGGTGATCGGCTCGGGGCCGATCGTGATCGGGCAGGCGTGCGAGTTCGACTACTCGGGGACGCAGGCGTGCCGGGTGCTGCGCGCCGAGGGCTACCGCGTGATCCTCGTCAACAGCAACCCCGCGACGATCATGACGGACCCGGAGTTCGCCGACGCGACCTACGTCGAGCCGATCACCCCCGACATCGTCGAGAAGATCATCGCCAAGGAGCGGCCCGACGCGCTGCTGCCGACCCTCGGCGGCCAGACCGCGCTCAACACCGCGGTGGCGCTGCACGAGGCCGGCGTGCTGGAGCGGTACGACGTCGAGCTGATCGGCGCCGACATCGCGGCCATCCAGGCGGGGGAGAACCGCGAGCTGTTCAAGGGCATCGTGGCCCGCGTCGCCGCCGAGCACGGCCTGAACGCCGAGTCGGCCCGCTCGGTGATCTGCCACAGCCTGGACGACTGCCTGGCCGCCGTGGACACCCTCGGCTACCCCCTGGTGGTGCGGCCGAGCTTCACCATGGGTGGCGTGGGCTCGGGCTTCGCCTACGACGAGGAGGGGCTGCGCCGCATCGCCGGCGCCGGGCTCGACGCCTCGCCGACCGGGGAGGTGCTCCTTGAGGAGTCCATCCTCGGCTGGAAGGAGTTCGAGCTGGAGGTGATGCGCGACCGGGCCGACAACGTCGTCATCGTCTGCTCCATCGAGAACATCGACCCCATGGGGGTGCACACCGGCGACAGCGTCACCGTGGCCCCCGCGATGACGCTCACCGACCGCGAGTACCAGAACATGCGCGACGTCGCCATCGCGGTGATCCGCGAGGTCGGCGTGGACACCGGCGGCTGCAACATCCAGTTCGCGGTGGACCCCCGCACCGGCCGCATGATCGTCATCGAGATGAACCCCCGCGTGTCGCGGTCCAGCGCGCTGGCGTCCAAGGCCACCGGCTTCCCCATCGCCAAGATCGCCGCCAAGCTCGCCGTCGGCTACACGCTGGACGAGATCCCCAACGACATCACCAAGGAGACCCCGGCGTCGTTCGAGCCCTCCCTGGACTACGTCGTGGTCAAGGTGCCGCGGTTCGCGTTCGAGAAGTTCGCCGGGGCCGACCAGACCCTGACCACGCACATGAAGTCGGTCGGCGAGGCCATGGCCATCGGCCGGTCCTTCCCCGAGGCGCTGCAGAAGGCCCTGCGGTCGCTGGAGCGCAAGGACTCGTCGTTCGCCTGGGACGGCGACCCCGGCGGCAAGGACGAGCTGCTGGCGGCCTGCCGCACCCCGCACGACGGCCGCCTGCGCACCGCGCAGCGCGCCATCCTGGCCGGCGCCACCCTTGAGGAGCTGTACGAGGCCACGTCCATCGACCCGTGGTTCCTCGACCAGCTCTACCTGATCGACGAGGAGGCGCGGGCCCTCGCCGACGGCGAGCTGACCGCGCAGGCGCTGACGCGGGCCAAGCGGCACGGCTTCTCCGACGCGCAGATCGCCGGCCTGCGGGGCCTCGCCGAGGCCGAGGTGCGGCGGCTGCGGCACGAGCTCGGGGTGCGGCCGGTGTACAACACCGTGGACACCTGCGCCGCCGAGTTCGCCGCGCGCACGCCGTACCTGTACTCGACCTACGACGAGGAGACCGAGGTCCCCTACGGAGACCGGCCCAAGGTCATCATCCTCGGCAGCGGGCCCAACCGCATCGGCCAGGGCATCGAGTTCGACTACGCCTGTGTGCACGCGTCCTTCGAGCTGTCGAGGGCCGGGTACGAGACCGTGATGGTCAACTGCAACCCCGAGACCGTGTCCACCGACTACGACACCTCCGACCGGCTGTACTTCGAGCCGCTCACCCTGGAGGACGTGCTGGAGGTCGTGCACGCCGAGCGCGAGACCGGGCCGGTCGCCGGGGTCATCGTGCAGCTCGGCGGCCAGACGCCGCTCGGGCTCGCGCAGGCGCTCAAGGACGAGGGGGTGCCGGTGGTCGGCACCAGCCCCGAGTCGATCCACCTGGCCGAGGACCGCGGCGCGTTCGGCCGCGTGCTCGCCGAGGCCGGGCTGCCGGCGCCGAAGCACGGCACCGCGATGACCGTCGGCGAGGCCAGGGCCGTGGCCGAGGAGATCGGCTACCCGGTGCTGGTGCGGCCCTCGTACGTGCTCGGCGGGGCCGGCATGGCCATCGTGTACGACGAGGACACCCTCGCCTCGTACATGGAGCGCGCGACAGGCGAGCACCCGGTGCTGGTGGACCGGTTCCTCGACGAGGCCATCGAGATCGACGTGGACGCGCTGTTCGACGGCGAGGAGCTGTTCCTCGGCGGCGTCATGGAGCACATCGAGGAGGCCGGCATCCACTCCGGCGACTCGGCGTGCGCGCTGCCGCCGATCACCCTCGGCGGGTACGACATCAAGCGCATCCGCGCCGCCACCGAGGGCATCGCGCGCGGCGTCGGCGTGCGGGGCCTGCTGAACGTGCAGTACGCCATGTCGGCCGGCGTGCTGTACGTCCTCGAGGCCAACCCGCGTGCCAGCCGCACGGTGCCGTTCGTGTCCAAGGCCACGGCCGTGCCGCTCGCCAAGGCCGCGGCCCGGATCATGATGGGGGCCACCGTCGCCGAACTGCGCGCCGAGGGCATGCTGCCGCGCACCGGGGACGGCGGCGCGCTGCCGATGGACGCGCCGATCGCGGTCAAGGAGGCCGTGCTGCCGTTCAACCGCTTCCGCGGCGTGGACACGGTGCTCGGGCCCGAGATGCGGTCCACCGGCGAGGTGATGGGGATCGACGAGGTGTTCGGCACGGCCTACGCGAAGTCGCAGGCCGCGTCCTACGGGTCGCTGCCGACCAAGGGCCGCGCGTTCGTCTCGGTGGCCAACCGCGACAAGCGCGCGATGATCTTCCCGATGAAGGCGCTGGCCGACCTCGGGTTCGAGATCCTCGCCACCGAGGGGACGGCTGAGGTGCTGCGCCGCAACGGGGTCCATGCCAAGATCGTGCGAAAGCAGAGCGACGGCCCCGGACCCGACGGGGAGCCCACCATCGTGACCCGCATCCTGGACGGCGAGGTCGACCTCATCGTGAACACCCCCTTCGGCGGCCCCGGCCAGTCCGGGCCGCGCCTGGACGGCTACGAGATCCGCACAGCGGCCGTCCTGAGAGGCATCCCGTGCGTCACCACTGTGCAGGGCCTCGCCGCGGCCGTGCAGGGCGTCCAGGCGATCGCCGCCGGGTCGGTGGGCGTACGGTCGCTGCAGGAGCACGCCGAGCGGCTGCGCGGCTGAACGACCCCTGCGGGAGGTGAAGGAGACGGCCGGTACCGCGGTACAGGTGACGGGCACGGTGCTGACCACGCGCCGCGTCGACGCCTACCACGCCCTCACCGTGGTCGCCCCCGGCATCGCCGAGCGGTTCCGCCCCGGCCACTTCGTCACGGTGGCCGTCGGCGGGCCGCACACCTCCATGCCGGCCCGCCGCGCCTTCGCCGTGCACGACGTCAAGCCCGACTACGGTGGCACGGTGGAGCTGGTCTTCGCCGTGCGCGGCCGGGGCACCGCGTGGCTGGCCGAGCGCAAGGCCAGGGACACCCTGGACCTCGTCGGACCGCTCGGCCGTCCCTTCCCTGTGCCGCGCGATCCCGCGGCGTGCGTGCTGGTCGGCGGCGAGTACGGATCGGCGTCGCTGTTCGCGCTCGCCGACGTGCTGCAGCGGCGCGGCTGCCGCGTCGACTTCGTGCTCGGCGCCGCGTCCGCCGACCGGGTGTTCGGCGCGCTCCGCGCGCGGCGCATGGGGGAGACCACCACGTTGACCACCGAGGACGGCTCGCTCGGCCTGCGCGGCCGGGTCACCGACGCGCTGCCGTCGGTGATCGCCGACGCGCGGGCCGACGTGGTCTACGCGTGCGGGCCCATGGCCATGCTGCGCGGGGTGACCGCGGTCGCCGTCGAGTTCGACATCCCCGTGCAGGTCTCGATCGAGGAGGCCATGGCCTGCGGCTACGGCGTCTGCATGACCTGCGTCGTTCCGGTCATCGGTGACGACGGCGTGACCCGCATGGTGCGATCCTGCGTGGAGGGGCCGGTGTTCCGCGGCGAGCGCGTGCGGTTCGAGGACATCGGCACCATCCCGTTCGACGCCCTGGGTGCGCCTGGGGGACGAGCACAGGAAGGGGGTGCTCACACCCGAAATGTCAGTTGACATGCGGACCTACCTCGCGCACGTCGAACTGGCCAACCCGATCACCACGGCCGCCGGGTGCGCCGCCTCCGGCGACGAGCTCTCCCAGTTCGTCGATCTGTCACGTCTCGGCGCGTTCGTCACCCGGTCCATCACCATGGCGCCGAGGGCCGGACGGCCGACCCCCCGCATGGCCGAGACCCCGTCGGGCCTGCTGAACGCCGTGGGCCTCCAGGGGCCAGGCGTGGACGTGTTCCTGGAACGCGAACTGCCGCGCCTGGTCGACCGCGGCGCGCGGGCCGTGGTGTCGATCGGGGGCGGCAGCGTCGCCGAGTACACCGCGCTGGCCCGCAGGCTCGCCGACGCGCCGGGGGTGACGGCCGTCGAGGTCAACCTGTCGTGCCCCAACGTCGAGGACCTCGGCCGGGTCTTCGCGCGCGACCCGGCCGCCGCCGCCGAGGTCGTCTCCTCGGTGCGCGCCACCATGCGCTACGACGTGCCGGTGGTGGCCAAGCTGGCCCCCGACGCCGCCGACATCGTGGCCGTCGCACGCGCCTGCGTGGACGGCGGCGCCGACGCGCTCGCGATGATCAACACGCCGCTCGGCATGAGCATCGACGTCGACACCATGCGTCCCGCGCTCGCCGCAGGCACCGGCGGCCTGTCGGGGCCGGCCGTGCGGCCCCTGGCGGTGCGCTGCCTGTGGCAGGTGCACGCCGCGCTGCCCGGTGTGCCGATCGTCGGCATGGGAGGCGTGTTCAGCGGCAGGGACGCGCTGGAGCTCATCCTGGCGGGGGCCTGCGTCGTCTCTGTCGGCACCGCGCTGTTCCACGACCCCTACGCGTGCCTGCGCATCCTGCGGGAGCTTGAGGACCTGCTCAAGGAGCGCGGCTTCGAGCGGCTGGCCGACGCCGTCGGCCTGGCCCAGCGACCACCCGGGGCCGGACCCCGGCACCGTATCGACCTGGAGGAGAGCTCCCTGTGACGTCCGCACCCATCGCCGTCGCCTTGGACGCACCTGATCTGGAGACGGCGGCCCGCTGGGCTGCCCTGGTCACACCGCACGTGAGCACCGTGAAGGTCGGCCTCGAACTCTACCTGCGCTACGGCCCCGACGTGCTGGCCTCCGTGCGAGGGGCCAGCGGGGTCCAGGTCTTCCTCGACCTGAAGCTCCACGACATCCCGAACACCGTCGCCGGGGCCACGCGCGCGGTCGCGCGGCTCAAGCCCGCGATCTTGACCGTGCACGCCTCAGGCGGCCACGCCATGATCAAAGCGGCGGTGGAGGCCGCCCCGTACACCCGTGTGGCCGCCGTGACGGCGCTGACGTCGCTGTCGGAGGCCGATCTGGAGCGCCTTGGGGTCAGGGGACCCGCCGGGGACGCCGTGCGCCGTCTGGCGGTCGAGGCCGTCGGCGCCGGGGCCCAGGCCCTGGTCTGCTCACCCCGCGAGGTCGCCGCGGTGCGTGCCGAGGTCGGGCCGGACATCATGCTCATCACCCCGGGCGTGCGTCCCGCCGGATCGGACACCCAGGATCAGGCAAGGGTAGCGACTCCTGAGCGTGCCATCGCCGACGGAGCCGATCTCCTCGTGATCGGCCGGCCCATCACCGCCGCCACCGACCCCGGAGCCGCCGCGGCCGGCATCGCCGCGGCGCTGAGGCGCGTCGTACCGAACTGACCCGCCGAGGACTCCGCGCCGGCCCGTCCGCCGCGCCGGCGTGCCACCGTGTCCCGTGGCGAAAGCTGTCACCTTCCGTAGCGGCCGGTGGCCGAGTGTGTTCGCGTCCGGCATTCCCGTGACGGTCCCAGGGTCGTCCGCGTGGAAATTGGATCGATCTAATGGTGCACAAATCTACAAAGCTAACATTTCGGATAAAAAACGTATAAGGCCTGTAATCCGGCGGAGCCGAAAGCCGTCCAGGCCAAGGGGCCGATGTGCTCACACGGCGTGTCCGGGGTGGCGGGCCCGCCTGGCGGGCCGGGCGGTGAGGTGGCAGTACAGGCGGGTTTTGTCGACACACAGCGATGTGACGGCTACTAAGGGTGAGGAATTGAAGTTTATGTGGGGAGAAACTGGTCTTGACGTTGCCTGAAGGGCCCAAGACCAGCTAGTTTCCCCTCCCGTCCGAGTACATCGACAGAAATTCGAGGTGACCCGGCGTGGCTCTTCCTCCCCTGACCCCCGAGCAGCGCGCCGCAGCCCTGGAGAAGGCTGCCAAGGCCCGCAAGGAGCGTGCCGAGGTCAAGAACCGGCTGAAGCACGGCGCGGTTTCTCTGGCTGAGGTGCTGAAGGATGGTCAGACCGACGACGTCATCGGCAAGATGAAGGTGTCGGCCCTTTTGGAGTCGCTCCCCGGCGTGGGCAAGGTCCGCGCCAAGCAGCTCATGGAGAGACTCGGTATCGCCGAGTCCCGTCGCGTACGGGGTCTCGGTGCGAACCAGCGCTCCTCCCTGGAGCGCGAGTTCGGCGGCGGCGAGAGCTGATCTCGGCTGACGCCGGCACGAACTATCGGGGGTGTGGAGTGACCGGTATGTCCTGGCCCGAAGGGAGGGGCGCGCGAAGGGCGCCCGTTTTCGGGGGGTTCGGGACAGGTGGCGGTGATCCCATGCCTCCATCCGGGAGTCCGGAGGGGACCGACCTCTCCTCCGGACCGAAGGGAAACCGCCTGACGGTGCTGTCCGGGCCGTCGGGTGTCGGCAAGTCCACGGTCGTCGCCGAGCTTCGGCGGTCCCACCCGGAGGTGTGGCTGTCGGTCTCGGTGACCACCAGGGCGCCGCGACCAGGGGAGCGGCACGGAGTCGAGTACTACTTCGTGCCGGGCTCCGAGTTCGACCGCCTGGTGGCCGGCGGTGAGCTGCTCGAATGGGCGGAGTTCGCCGGCAACCGGTACGGCACCCCGCGCGCGCCGGTGGAGCGCAGGCTCGCCGAGGGGGTGCCCGCGCTGCTGGAGATCGACCTGCAGGGTGCGCGCCAGGTGCGCGACACCATGCCGGACGCGCTTCTGGTCTTCCTGGCCCCCCCGAGCTGGGAGGAGCTGGAGAGCCGCCTGCGCGGCCGCGGCACCGAGCCCGAGGACGTCATCGCGCGCCGCCTGGCCGCGGGACGCGTCGAGATGGCCGCCGAGAAGGAGTTCGACCTCACGCTCGTCAACACCGCCGTCGAGGACGTCTGCGGCCGGCTCATCGAGCTTCTGGTCCGCGACGACTCCCACCCTCGCCGGCACTGAGACGACCGCCGCTCGCCGTCCGGCCTCCATCGGTCTCGTCACGGAATGCTCCGGGGACTTGGTATCCTTCGCCGAGACCAGAACGAAGATACGACTCTACGGAGAGGCGGCCACGTGGCAGGCACCATGCCAGTTGCCGAAGGCATTACCAACCCGCCGATCGACCAGCTTCTCGAGGTCGTCGACAGCAAGTACAGCCTCGTGATCATGGGGGCCAAGCGCGCGCGCCAGATCAACGCGTACTACTCGCAGCTCGGCGAGGGCCTGCTGGAGTACGTCGGCCCTCTGGTCGAGACCCACGCTCAGGAGAAGCCTCTGTCCATCGCGCTGCGCGAGGTCTCCGAGGGTCTGCTGACCTCCGAGCCGATCGAAGGCTGAGTCCCGGCCTGAGCCGGCCGGGCCGGATCCGGCGATTCCACCGGATCCACCAGTTCGAACGAGAAGGACCAGCGCCATGACCGCCGGCCGGGACGACCGTCCGCGTGTCGTCCTCGGTGTGGCCGCCGGCATCGCCGCGTACAAGGCGTGCGAGCTGCTGCGGCTGTTCACCGAGTCCGGCCACGACGTGCGGGTGATCCCCACCCGCGAGGCGCTGCGGTTCGTCGGCGAGCCCACCTGGGCCGCGCTGTCGGGAAACCCCGTGACCAGTGAGGTCTGGGAGTCCGTCCACGAGGTGCCCCATGTGCGGCTCGGCCAGCGCGCCGACCTCGTGGTGGTGGCTCCGGCCACCGCCGACCTGCTCGCCAAGGCCGCGCACGGCCTGGCGGGCGACCTGCTCACCGGCACCCTGCTGACCGCGCGCTGCCCTGTGGTGTTCGCCCCCGCCATGCACACCGAGATGTGGGAGCACCCCGCCACCCGCGCCAACGTCGCCACGCTGCGCGAGCGCGGCTCGGTGGTCGTCGACCCGGCCTCGGGACGGCTCACCGGCGCCGACACCGGCCCCGGACGCCTGCCCGACCCCGCCGAGATCTTCGAGGTGTGCCGCCGGGTCCTTTCCGGCGCTCCGCGCGATCTCGCCGGCCGTCACGTCGTCGTGTCGGCGGGAGGGACCCGCGAGGCGATCGACCCGGTGCGCTTCATCGGCAACCGCTCGTCGGGCCTGCAGGGCTACGCGCTCGCCCGAACCGCCGTGGCGCGCGGCGCGCGTGTCACCGTCGTCGCGGCCAACGTCGCGCTGCCGGACCCCGCAGGAGCGGCCGTGGTGCGGGTCGAGTCGGCCGAGCACATGCGCGCGGCGGTCCTGGACGCCGCGCGTGACGCCGACGCGGTCGTCATGGCCGCCGCGGTGGCCGACTTCCGTCCCGTCGCGGCGAGCGACGTCAAGATCAAGAAGACCGGCGGGGAGCCCGAGCCGATCCGGCTCGCCAAGAACCCCGACATCCTCGCCGAGCTGTGCGACCGGCGCCGCGACGGTCTCAAGCCGTCCCCCGAGGTGATCGCGGGCTTCGCCGCGGAGACCCACGACGTGCTCGCCAACGGCCGTGCCAAGCTGGAGCGCAAAGGCTGCGACCTGCTGGTCGTCAACCAGGTCGGCGACGGCCTGGCCTTCGGCACCCCGGACAACGCCGCCGTCATCCTCGTCGCCGGCGGCGACCCCGTAGAGGTCCCCCGCGGCCCTAAGGAGTCCCTCGCCGACGCGCTGTGGACCCTGGTGTCCGCACGCCTGTCCCACCCGGCCTGACAGCACCGGCGCCACCGGCCCGCCGTGCGCCGTCCGGTCACCGTCCACGGTGGCGCCTCGCCGTCCGTACGCTGAATCCCCGCGACTTCGCGGCCGTCCGCACGCCGATTCCGCGCGGAAACAGCGCTTTGCGCGCACCGATTCCCCGCGAACCGGTCACGCTCTTAATACGGCGTCTTGCTGACGGTGTCCCCGCGCCGGATACTCCATGGAAAGGCCGAGCGAGAGGGCCTGGAACGATGCCGGTGACCGCAGCCATCAGGCAGAGATGCCGAGAGCTCCTGCCCGCGGGTGAGAACATCCACTACGTCTTCCCGGTCAGCCTCGTCGGATCCGGCGGGGTGGCCAACTTCATGATCCTGGTGAGCGACCGCTTCATCACGGTGCTCGCCACCAAGGTGTTCAGCCGATACGAGCCCGCCGCCGTGTGGGCGACCCACCCGCGCGACACGAGGCTCGGGCCGATCGAGTTCGGCGGCGGGCCGAGAATCAGATTGGGTGGTACGGTTTTCGAGGTCGACGAGGAGTACGTCGCGGTCGTGGGGGCGGCGGACACCGAAGCGTTCTCTCCGGGTGACCTGCCCAGAGATCCGCTTCCCGACCTGTGAGGTCGGCCGGCGACCACCGGTCGAGACGGCAGAGCGGCGCCGCGCGGGGTGAGGCTACACTCGGCGGAGCGCTCGGGCCGTCCGTGCCTCGAGTCATATCGCCAGCAGCCGCTGCATGAGGAGCCACTGAGTTGTCCCGCCGCCTGTTCACCTCCGAGTCGGTCACCGAAGGCCACCCGGACAAGATCGCCGACCAGATCAGTGACGCGATCCTCGACGCGATGCTCAAAGACGACGTCCGGAGCCGGGTCGCGGTCGAGACCATGATCACGACCGGCCAGGTCCACGTGGCCGGTGAGGTCACCACCGAGACCTACGTCGACATCCCCGGCGTCATCCGGGAGAAGATCCTGGAGATCGGCTACGACGCCTCCCACAAGGGCTTCGACGGCGCCTCCTGCGGCGTGTCGGTGTCCATCGGCGCGCAGTCCCCCGACATCGCGCAAGGCGTCGACGACGCCTACGAGCACCGCGAGGGCGAGGCCGGCGACGAGCTCGACCGTCAGGGGGCCGGCGACCAGGGCCTGATGTTCGGGTACGCCTGCCGTGAGACCCCCGAGCTGATGCCGCTGCCGATCCAGCTCGCGCACCGCATGTCCCACCGCCTGTCGGAGGTCCGCAAGAACGGCACCGTGCCGTACCTGCGTCCCGACGGCAAGACCCAGGTCACCGTCGAGTACGACGGCGACCGTCCGGTCCGCCTCGACACCGTCGTGGTCTCCAGCCAGCACGCTCCGGAGATCGACCTCAAGGAGATGCTGGCCCCCGACATCAAGGAGCACGTCGTCGACCCCGTCGTCGCCGAGCTCGACATCGACACCGAGGGCTACCGGCTGCTGGTCAACCCGACCGGCCGTTTCGAGATCGGCGGCCCGATGGGTGACGCCGGCCTGACCGGCCGCAAGATCATCGTGGACACCTACGGCGGCATGGCGCGGCACGGCGGTGGCGCGTTCTCCGGCAAGGACCCCTCCAAGGTCGACCGGTCGGCGGCGTACGCGATGCGCTGGGTCGCCAAGAACGTCGTCGCGGCGGGCCTGGCCGACCGTGCCGAGGTGCAGGTGGCCTACGCCATCGGCAAGGCGCAGCCGGTGGGGGTGTTCGTGGAGACCTTCGGCACCGAGAAGGTCGCCGTCGACGCCATCCAGCGGGCCATCCTGGAGGTCTTCGACCTGCGTCCGGCCGCCATCATCCGCGACCTCGACCTGCTGCGGCCCATCTACTCGGCCACCTCCGCCTACGGCCACTTCGGCCGCGAGGAGCCGAACTTCTCCTGGGAGCGCACCGACCGGGTCGACCAGCTCCGCCAGGCCGCCGGCCTCTGACCCACTGACGGCCCGTCTCAGGGCACACCGCCACGCGTCCGGCGTCACCGCGCCGGACGCGTTCGCGCTGCCTGGCGCGCCGCGTGTATGGCAGGGTGCGCTGACTTCGTCGTGCCGTGCCGGGGCCGCCGTGGATGGGGTGCGGCGTCGGTGTCTTCTGGTAGGACCTAGGGGTGACCGAGACCATGCCGCCTTCTGGCTCGCGCGAGCCGGCGGCCGACGAGCAGACCGCTCTTGAGGGCGTCCCCGGGCCGCGAAAAGGCGGCGCGGGGGAGAAGGCCCTCGGTGCGGTCGTCGCGGCGGAGCGGTCACCGGTGGCCCGGGTCCTGGTCGACACGCCGCTGCCGCATCTCGACCGGCCGTTCGACTATCTGGTGCCGGCGGCGATGCACGCCGACGCGGTGCCGGGGTGCCGGGTGCGGGTGCGGTTCGCGGGGAAGCTCACGGACGGGTTCCTGCTGGAGCGGGTGGACAGCAGCGAGCACGAGGGGTCGCTGCTCGCGCTGGAACGGGTGGTGTCCCCCGAGGCGGTGCTCACCCCCGAGGTCGCCGCGCTGTGCCGCGCCGTCGCCGACCGTTACGCCGGCACCATGTCGGACGTCGTCCGCCTAGCCGTACCCCCGCGTCACGGCCGCGTGGAGGCGGAGCCGGTCGACAAGGAGGACGCTCCGGAGGAAACGCACGCGGGTGAGCATGCGACCGGCGCCGGGGAGGCGGCCACGAGCGGCGAGGTGACAGGTGGGCCGGGGGCCGCAGCGGCGGAGAGGCCCTACTCCGTGGGGCCGGTGTTCCTGGCGGCGGTGGAGCAGGGCCGCGATGTGCGCGCGGTGTGGAACGTGCTGCCCGGGGTGGTGGCGCGGACCGGGATCCGGGTCGCCGGCGGGGAGACGGCGGAGTCGCGGCGGGGGAGGGGCAGGAAGGCGGAGCGAGAGGTGCTCGGGGCCGAGGTGCCGTGGGCCGTGGGGATCGCCGAGGCGGTGGCGGCCGCGGTGCGCGGGGGACGGGGAGCGGTGGTCGTGGTGCCGGACGGCAAGGACGTCGCGCTGGTCGACACCGCGTTGCGCGGGGTCCTCGGGTGGGGACGGCACGTGGCGCTGACGGCCGATCTCGGCCCGGCGGAGCGGTACCGGCGGTGGTTGCGGGTGCTGCGGGGACGCACACGTGTCGTCGTCGGCACGCGGGCCGCGGCGTTCGCGCCGGTGCGTGACCTCGGGCTCCTGGTGATCTGGGACGACGGGGACGATCTGCACGCCGAGCGGCTCGCGCCGTACCCGCACGCGCGTGAGGTCCTGGCGCTGCGGTCCCACCAGACGGGGGCCGCGATGCTCATCGCGGGGTACGCGCGCACCGCCGAGGCCACCCGCATGATCGCGTCGGGTTGGGCCGGGCCGGTGGGCCCGCCGCGCGACACGCTGCGCGCGTACGCGCCACGGGTGCGTCCCGCCGGGGAGGACGCCGACCTGGCGCGCGACCCGGCGGCCCGTGCCGCGCGCCTGCCGACCGTGGCCTGGACGGCGCTCCGCCACGGCCTCGAGTCGGGCCCCGTGCTGATCCAGGTGCCCCGGCGCGGCTACCTCCCGGCACTGGCGTGCCTGCACTGCCGCACCCCGTCGCGCTGCACCCAGCCCCCGCTCCCGGTGCCGGAACCCCATGCCCCGCCGGGGTCGCCGGCTCCCTCCCGCCGCTTCAGGGCCGCGACGGCCGGCACCCTGACCGGCCTCACCGACGCCGTCGGCCAGGAGCCCGCCGAGGAGACCCCGCCCCCGCTGTGCGGCGGGCCGCTGGCCCTGCGCGGCGGTCACGCCGCGCCGTACTGCCGCTGGTGCGGCCGGATCGCCGGGGGCTGGCGTTGCCGCGTCTGCGGCGGCGACCGTTTCCGAGCCCTGGTGGTGGGTGCGCGCCGCACGGCCGAGGAGCTCGGCCGCGCGTTTCCCGCGGTCCCGGTGAAGACCTCCGGCAAGGACGCGGTGCTCGCCACCGTCGAGGCGACCCCCGCGCTGGTGGTCGCCACACCAGGTGCCGAGCCGGTCGCCGAGGGGGGGTACGCGGCGGCGGTCCTGCTGGACGGCTGGGCCCTGCTCGGCCGTCCCGACCTGCGTGCGGCCGAGGAGACCCTGCGCCGCTGGATGAACGCCGCGGCCCTGCTGCGGCCCGCCTCCGAGCTGGTGGTGCTCGCCGACTCCGCGCTCCCCCCCGTGCAGGCCCTGATCCGCTGGGACCCGGTCACCCACTCCGAGCGCGAGCTGACCGACCGCACCGTGCTCGGGTTCCCCCCGGCCGTCCGCATGGCGACGCTGACCGGCACCCCGGCCGCGGTGCGCGAGATGATCGTCTCCCTGCGGCTGCCCCGGGAGACCCAGATGCTCGGCCCGGTGCCGGTCGAGACGCAGGGCCACACGTCCGGGGAGGAGGAGCGCGCCATGCTCCGCGTGCCGTGGAGCGCCGGGCCGGCGCTGGCGCGTGAGCTGAAGGCCGCGGCCGGCGTGCGGTCCGCGCGCAAGGCTCCCGACCTGGTCCGGGTGTGTATGGATCCCATGGATCTGATCTGACCGGGGGACGCCGATTCGCTCGGCTGTCAGTAAGCCGTTAGTTTCTCCCTGTGTCGATCGAATGGGTGAACGGGGCCATCGAGGAGATCCGGGCGTGGGGGCGCCTGAAGGACATCGAGGTGGATGTCGAGGAGATCCGGCTCCTGTGCGACTACGCCAGCGACTATCTGGGGGTCGGAGAGCTCGCCGACTTCACGCCTGTGACGTTCGAGCAACTGCTTCTCGACATCTATCCCCGCAAGGTCATCGCCCCCCCGGAGAGCGCCGAGGAGACCGTCGCCGCGGCACGCACACTGGTCGAGTTCCTGCTGGACAGCGGGGAGATCGGCACCAAGATGGCGGGCCGCATGCGCGAGCGGCTCACCGAGATCGCCCCGGAGATGCCGGCCGCGCTCGCCGACACCAGCAAGTTCGGCATGGCCAAGAGCCTGTTCGCCGCGATGGGGGCCGACGACGACTCAGGCGACACCCCATTGCCGTTCCCGACCGGTTTCGCCGCCGCGGGCCGCCAGGCGCGTCAGGCCGAGGCCGCCGAATGCGACTGCTGGGAGTGCTCACCCCTGCCGGCCGTGCGGCTCCCCACCGGCGCGGACGTCGCCGCGGCCGTCCGCGCGGACGGCCTGCTGCGGCACGCGCACGAGGTGGTGGCTTGGATGCGGCACGGCGGCCGCACCCCCACCGCGCGCGGCGCTCTGCGGGTGCGCGACGCGAGGCGCGCCACCGGCGAGCTCGGCGTTCCCGCGCCGGCCCTGGCCTGGGAACTGGCCCTGTCGATCGGGCTCGCCTCGACCGGCCCCCACGAGGAGACCGCCGGGCCGCCTGCTCTCGCCGACAGGGACGACGCGGAGGTGCTCGACCTGTGGGCCGGCGCGGTCGCGTTCCTCACCGGCGGCCCGCTCGCCCCCGTGACCGGCTCACCCCGGGTCGACGCCGAGCTTCCCGTTCTGCACGACCTGCTCTACCGCTCCCAGGAGCCGCTCACCCTCGAGGCGTTCGGCGAGCACATGTCCGGCGCCTGGGGAGCCGACGAGCGCGACCCGCCTGACGCGCCGCAGGAGCCGCCTGAGGACCTCGGCGCCGCGCTCGACGCGCTGGCCCTGCTCGGCACCGTCGAACGGGACGGCGACGAGCTGCGCCTCACCCCGCAGGGCCTGTGGGGGCTGCGCGAGGTGTACTCCCGCATGGGCCTGACCGCGCCGGTCGCCCCCGACCCGGCGGACGGCGACGCGAGCGTCCTGATCGACGCGCTGCTCGGCGGTGTGCGGCCCGCTCAGGCCGAGACCGACGTCACCGGGTGGCTGGAGCGCCGCACCCCGCCTGAGGCGGCTCACGACCTCCTGGAGGCCGCGCGCGGCGGCGGCGCGCCGCACCGGGGGGCCGCCGCGCGGGTGCTCGACCGGCTCGGCCCCGAGGCCGCCTCCTCGGTGCGGTCCTTCCTCGAGGACCTTCAGCTGCGTCCGCACGCCGTCCGCTGGCTGGAGCGCCACGGCCTCGACGCGCCGGACCTGACGCCGCAGGAGATCCTCTGGCTCGACGTCGACGTCCTCGCGGCGGTCGTGCCGGCCGCGGAGGCCGACCCGGCGGCCTTCGAGAGCACCGTCGCGGCGGCCCGTCCGTCCGCGCGGGTCATCGAGGAGATGTGGCAGGTCGACCACCCCGACGTCGCGGAGGTCCTCGACCTGCTCGGCCGCCATCTGCCCGACAAGGACGCCGCCAAGGCCGCGCGCAAGGCCGCCTTCAAGGCGCGGTCCCGCGGCATCCACTGATCCGCCGGCCCTGCCTGAACGGTCTTGGTCAACGTCGGGCATGCGTCTTCGCGTGGGGCTGGTGTGGAGTAAGTTGCCTGAATGGCGAACAGCGGGGACGGCGGCATCTTCGATCTCGGTGAGTTGCGCAATCTCATCGACGAGCTGGGAAACGTGCCTGGTGAGGAGCGCGAGCACATGCTCGCGGAGCTGTCCGGCGGCGACGCCGGCGACGACCGTCCCGGCTCCCCGGCCGACGTCCTCAGCTTCCCCCCGGTGGAGCTCGCCGACCCGTCGCGGCTCGCCGCCGCGGTCCCGGACGTCCCGCTGGTCCGCGACGCCGTCCGCCTCGCCTCCTGGGCCGGCACACGTGAGGTGACCCCCGAGGGCCTGCTGCCGCCGCGCGACGCCGACCGCGCCATCGCCGAGCTCGGCATCGAACGCGGACGACTGCGCCTGGTGTGGATCGTCGCCGTCAACACCGGCCTGCTGCGTGTCACCCGCGCGGGGACGTCCCCCGGCGGAGGGCTGCCGCCGGAGCCGCTGGACTTCTGGGACGGCGTCGTCATGGACGTGCTCGACCGCACCGAGGAGGGCCTGACCGGTTCGGCGGTGGTCGACGAGCACCTGACCGAGATGCTCGCCACCATTTACGCCACCACCGACGGCATCACCTACGGCGCGCTGGTCGAGGGCATGCTCCAGGCGCACGAGATCGCCTGCCAGGCCCGGCCCGGTGAGATGCGGCGGCTGCGCGAGATCCTGCCGGGAGAGCTGGACGCCGCGCTCGGCCTGCTGAGGTACTGCGGCCTGTTCGAGCAGGAGGACGACGCGGTGCGCCTGTCGCCGCTCGGGGTGTGGGCCGTCCGGCAGGACCTGCTGCGTGAGGGCCACGACGCGCCGCTGCTGTCGGAGGTCGCCGAGTTCGCCGAGCTCAGCGCGGTCGAGCTGGTCGAGGCCATGCTGTCGGGCCGCGCGCCGTCCAGCGCTCCGACGCTGTGGGTGGAGCGGCGTGCCGCCGAGGACGCCGCACGCGAGCTGATCAAGGTCGCGGCGTCCGGCACCGCCGGCCAGCGCGGCGTCATCGGCACCGTGCTGGAGGAGATGGGCCCCGAGGCCGAGCCCGCCGTGCGCGAAGCCCTCGCCGAGCCCGCCATGTGGCGCCACGCGGCCGTGTGGCTCGGCGTGCGCGACCTCGACGCACCCGCGCTCACCGAGGAGGACGGCACCTGGCTCGCCGTCGACACGCTCGCCACCTTGCTGTACATCCCCGACGTGCAGGAGGCCATGGGTGAGTTCGAGGCCCTGGAGCCGGGGGAGGAACTGCTGCGTCTCATCGAGGACGTCAGCCGCAGCCCGCACCCCGACGCCGTCGCCGTCCTCGACCTGCTCGGCGCACGCCACCCCGACCCCGCCACCGCCAAGGCCGCACGCAAGGCGGCCATGAAGTCCCGCTCCCGCTGACCCGGGCCGTCCGCGTGCGACGTCCCGTCTCCCGGTCTCCCGGTGAGGTGGCCCTCCTGAGTGGAGCCCTAAGCGTGGCCGGACCGGCGGGGGCCCGGCCGGAGGGGCCTTTCCCGCGCGGAAGCCGCCGGAGCGCGACCGGGGTGGCGGCGATGACCCATAAACTGGTGGAGCCTTCCCCGTCCCGTCTGAAACGGAGTCGTCCGTGGCCATTCAGTCGATCCGCCTGTTCGGCGACCCGGTGCTGCGCACCCCAGCGGAGCCGGTCACGGAGTTCGACAAGGAGCTGCGCAAGCTCGTCAAGGACCTCACCGACACCATGATGGACGCGCCGGGGGCAGGTCTCGCCGCGCCGCAGATCGGTGTGGGGCTGCGTGTGTTCACCTACTACGTCGACGACGTGCTCGGCCACCTGATCAACCCGACCCTCGACCTCGGTGAGGACATCGACGAGGAAGGCGAGGAGGGCTGCCTGTCGTTCCCGGGCCTGGCCTTCCCGACGCCGCGTGCCATCAGGGCCGTCGCCAAGGGCTTCGACATGCACGGCGAGCCCGTCACCATCGAGGGCACCGACCTGCTGGCCCGCTGCGTGCAGCACGAGACCGACCACCTGGACGGCGTGCTGTTCATCGACCGCCTGGACGCCAAGCAGCGCAAGCTCGCGATGAAGGCGATCCGTGAGGCCGAGTGGAGCGGCCTGTCGGCCCCCGTGGTGAAGGTCTCCCCGCACGCCACTCAAGGCAAGGCCCTGTAGAGCCGTGCGCCTCGTCTTCGCCGGAACCCCGGAGACCGCGCTGCCGTCCCTGCGCGCGCTGCTGGAGTCGCCACGCCACGAGGTCGTGGCCGTGGTGACCCGTCCCGACGCGCAGTCCGGCCGGGGCCGCAAGGTGCACCCGAGCCCGGTCGCCGAGCTGGCCGCGTCCGCCGGCGTCGAGGTGCTGAAGCCCGCCAAGGCGGGGGACCCGGAGTTCCTGGCCCGGCTCGCGGCCATCGGCCCCGACTGCTGCCCCGTCGTCGCCTACGGCGCGCTGCTGCCGCAGCGCACGCTGGACGTCCCGAAGCTCGGATGGGTCAACCTGCACTTCTCCCTGCTGCCGGCGTGGCGTGGCGCGGCCCCCGTGCAGCACGCCGTGCTGCACGGTGACGCCATCACCGGCGCGGCGACGTTCCAGATCGTCAAGGAGCTCGACGCCGGCCCGGTGTTCGGCGTCGTGACCGAGGAGATCCGTCCCACCGACACCAGCGGCGAACTGCTCGCGCGTCTCGCCGAGTCCGGTGCCGGCCTGCTCGCCGCGACGCTCGACGGCATCGAGGACGGCACGCTCCAGGCGCGGCCCCAGCCCGCCGAGGGGGTGAGCCACGCGCCGAAGCTCGAGGCGGCCGACGCCAGGGTCGACTGGACGGCCCCGGCGATGCGGGTCGACCGGCTGGTCCGCGCCTGCACCCCGGCCCCCGGCGCGTGGACCGAGTTCCGCGGCACACGCCTCAAGCTCGGCCCCGTGCGGCCGGCCCCCGAGGCTGGCCCGCTTGCTCCCGGCGAGATCGCCGCGGTCAAGGACACGGTGCTGGCCGGCACCGCCACCCACCCGGTGCTGCTCGGCGACGTGCAGCCACAAGGCAAGCGCCTCATGACCGCCGGGGAGTGGGCCCGCGGCGTGCGCCCCTCCGCCGGGGAACGGCTCGGCCAGGCATGAGCACGACCACGACCGGGGGTGCGGGCTCGCGGGGTGTGCCGCTTCGCCGGGGGACGGCCCGGCCGGCCACGAGCACGATCACGACCTTGGGGGAACGTTGACCAGGGGGTCCCGGGCCGGCCGTGGCGCCGGTGCGCCGTCCGGACGTCAGAGCGGCCCGTCCCGTGGTTCCGGCCAGGGCCGTCAGAGCGGCGGCAGGCGCGGGCCGGTGCGGGACGAGGCGCGTAACGCGGCGTTCGACCTGCTGCGCGCCGTGGACGAGCGCGACGCCTACGCCAACCTGCTGCTCCCGACCTTGCTGCGTGAGCGCGGCCTGTCCGGCCGGGACGCGGCCCTGGCGACCGAGCTGGCGTACGGCTCGCTGCGCGGGCTCGGCACCTACGACGCGATCATCGGCGCGTGCAGCGACCGTCCGCCGGACGAGATCGACCCGCCGCTGCTCGACGCGCTGCGGCTCGGCGCGCACCAGCTGCTGCGCACACGGATCCCGCCGCACGCCGCGGTCAGCGCCACCGTCGACCTCGTGCGCCTGCGTGTCGGCGCCGGCGCCTCGCGCTTCGCCAACGCCGTGCTGCGCAAGATCGCGAGCAGGGACCACGACCAGTGGATGCCGATCGTCGCGCCGGACGCCGAGGAGGACCCGCTCGGTCACCTCGCCGTCGTGCACAGCCACCCCCGATGGATCGTCTCGGCGTTCCGTGACGCGCTCGGCGGCGACCTGCGCGAGACGGCCGAGCTGCTCGCCGCCGACAACGAGCGGCCGGGGGTGACCCTGGTGGCGTGGCCGGGCCGCAGCTCGGTGGGTGAACTGGTGGACGCCGGCGCCGTGTCCTCCCGTTTCTCGCCGTACGCCGCCTACCTTCCCGAGGGGGACCCCGGGTCGATCCAGGCGGTCGCCGACGGCAGGGCCGCCGTGCAGGACGAGGCCAGCCAGCTCGTCGCGCTCGCGCTGACCCGCGTGCCGGTGAACGGGTCCGACCGCGCCTGGCTGGACATGTGCGCCGGCCCCGGCGGCAAGGCGGGCCTGCTCGACGCGCTCGCCGTGCAGGAGGGCCGCAACCTGCTCGCCGCCGACCTGCGCTTCCACCGGTCGCGCCTGGTCTGGCGCGCCACCCGCCGCGCCGCCGTGATCACCGCGGACGGCACGGCCCCCGCGTGGCGCACCGGAGCGTTCGACCGCGTGCTGGTGGACGCGCCGTGCACCGGTCTCGGCGCGCTGCGCCGCCGCCCCGAGTCCCGCTGGCGGCGCGACCCGGCCAGTGTGCCGGAGTTCACCGCTCTCCAGCGCCGCCTGCTGACCTCCGCGCTCGACTCGGCACGTCCCGGCGGCGTCGTGGCGTACGTCACGTGCTCCCCCCACCTGGCCGAGACGGCCGCCGTCGTGGACGACGTCGTGCGCCGCACCGGCGCCGCCGAGGTCCTCCCGGCCCGCCGCTACCTGGACGAGGCCGGCGGCCTCGGCGACGGCCCCCACGCGCAGTTCTGGCCCCACCGGCACGGCACCGACGCCATGTTCCTGTCCCTGCTGCGCAAGCTCCCCGACTGACCGGTCCCTGAGAGGGGTCTCCCCGGCGTCCCCTCGTGACGTGATCGGCCGGAGGTGACTCGGTACGGGCCGGGGAGCCGTCCGGTGTTCCCCTCGCCATGATCGGCCGGGGTCCGGCATGACATGATCGGTGCTGGAGGGGTGAGCGGGCCGCGTGGCCCCGGGGACGGCCCAGCGGCCGTTCACGCGCGCCGGACGGCGCGGGTGTCACTCCGGTGAGCCAAGGGGGCGTGATGTCGTATCCAGCGGCGCTGTACTTCGGGGAGCGGGGGCTGCCGACGGCCGGGTACCGGCCCGCGGGGCAGGAGCCCGAGTTGCGCATCGGCGAGGGCGGCACCGAGGTGAGCTATTTGGCGACCGGTGCCACCACCGGTGGCCTGTTCGGGCTGTACCGGTGGGACATGGGGTCGCGGCCGAGTGGCCCGTCGGCGCACTACCACCGCACCATGGCCGAGTCGTTCTACGTGCTCACCGGCACGGTGCGCCTGTTCGACGGCGCGACCTGGATCGACGCGCGGCCGGGTGACTTCCTGCATGTGCCGCCGGGTGGCGTGCACGCCTTCCGCAACGAGTCCGGTGAGCCGGTGTCGATGCTGCTGCACTTCGCACCGGGTGCGCCACGCGAAGGGTACTTCGAGGAGCTGGCCGAGATCGCCGAGTCGGGCCGCACCCTCACCGCCGAGGAGTGGACCGAGCTGTACCGCCGCCACGACCAGTACATGGTCTGACCTGCCACACCGGTGTCACCACGCGTGCAGACAGGCAACTCCGGCCGGCCGGCAAGCCTCAACCCCGGCCTCGATCCCGTCCCAATCCACCCCCCAACTCCCGGCCGGCCTCCTGTTCCTCTTCACCGACCGCCTTCTTCACCCCACCATCGTGATGTGCTGAGGCGACACGGCGAGCGATGGGCCGTGACCGACACGGCACGTGAGGTAGGGGGTGTGCTTGGAGACGTGTCTCGGCGGTGTCGCTGCATACGGAACAGTGGGGGATGACCTGGCCAGGGTCGTAGACTGGCGGGATCATGCCTGCACAGATCTCTCCCAGCATTCTGACCGCCGACTTCGCGCGGCTTGCCGACGAGGTGGCCAAGGTCGCGCGTGTGGCCGACTGGCTGCATGTCGATGTGATGGACAACCACTTCGTGCCGAACCTCACGCTCGGGCTGCCGGTGGTGGAGTCCCTGTTGAAGGCCACCACGTTGCCGGTCGACTGTCACCTCATGATCGAGGACCCGGACCGCTGGGCCCCGGCGTACGCCGAGGCCGGCGCCGGCAGTGTGACCATCCACGCGGAGGCCGCCAAGGCGCCGGTGCGCACCCTGCGCCGCATCCGTGAGGCGGGGGCCCGGGCCGGGTTCGCGCTCAACCCCGGCACGGCGGTGCAGGACTACGAGGGGCTGCTCGGCGAGATCGACATGCTGCTGGTGATGACCGTGGAGCCCGGCTTCGGCGGTCAGTCGTTCCTCGACATCATGCTTCCCAAGATCCGCAAGGCCCGTGAGCTGATCCGCAAGCACGGCGGCGAGATCTGGCTCCAGGTCGACGGCGGTGTCTCGGCGGCCACCATCGAGCGCTGCGCGGAGGCCGGCGCGGACGTGTTCGTCGCCGGCAACGCCGTGTACGGCGCCGACGACCCCGCCGAGGCGGTCAGGTCCCTGCGGGCCCAGGCGGACCGCCTGCTGTGACCCTCGGTCCCGCACGGCAGGCGGCCGGCCTGCTGTGACCGTCCGGCCCGCGCAGCAGGGGTCCGCCTGCGCCGGCCGGAAGTGGCTGTGCTCAGGCGAGCGCGGGGTCGAGGATGACGTCCTCGCCGTGGGTGGTGGGGGCCTCGGGGAAGTGGCAGGCGGTGAGATGGCCCTCGTGGTTGCCGTCGAGGCGGACCAGCGGCGGCTCCTCCTGCGCGCACTTGTCCTGGGCCTTCCAGCAGCGGGTGCGGAAACGGCAGCCGGACGGCGGGTCGATGGGGGAGGGGACGTCGCCGGTGAGGCGGATGCGCTCGGTGGCGGGCTTGTCCTCGATGTCCACCTCGGGGACGGCGGACAGCAGCGCGTGGGTGTAGGGGTGGCGGGGACGTTCGTAGATGGACGTCCGGTCACCCACCTCGACGATCTTGCCGAGGTACATCACGGCGACCCGCTGCGAGAAGTGCCGCACCACGGCCAGGTCGTGCGCGATGAACAGGAACGCGATGCCGAGGTCACGCTGGAGCTGCTGGAGCAGGTTGACCACCTGCGCCTGGATGGACACGTCCAGCGCGGACACCGGCTCGTCGGCCACGATGAGCTTCGGCTCCAGCGCGAGGGCCCGCGCGACGCCGATGCGCTGCCGCTGGCCGCCGGAGAACTCGTGCGGGAACCGGTTGTAGTGCTCGGGGTTGAGCCCGACGATCTCCAGCAGTTCACGCACGCGCTTCTGCCGGCCGCCTGGCGGGTCGATGCCGTTGACCTCCATGGGCCCGCTGATGATGCCGCCGACGGTGTGCCGGGGGTTCAGCGACGAGTACGGGTCCTGGAAGATCATCTGGATCTCGGACCTGATCGGCTTGAGCTGCCGCCGGCTGGAGTGCGCGATGTCCCGGCCCCGGTAGAGGATCTTCCCCGCGGTGGGTTCGAGCAGCCGGGCCACCAGCCGTCCCGTGGTCGACTTGCCGCAGCCGGACTCCCCGACCAGGCCGAGGGTCTCCCCGGCCGCCACGGTCAGGTCGACGCCGTCCACCGCGTGCACCCGGCCGATCTGCCGTTTGACGATCAGCCCGCCGGTCACGGGGAAGTGCTTGGTCAGGCCGGACAGCTCCAGCAGCGTGTCACTCACAGGCGTTCCTTGATCTGGCCGTCGAAGATCTCCCGCTTCTGCGCGAGCGTCAGGTAGCAGGCGTCCCGGTGTCCTCCGGCGGGGGACAGCTCGGGCCGGTCGGTCGCGCACATGTCGCCGGGGACGAGGTCGCGGTAGTCGCAGCGGGGGTGGAAGGGGCAGCCGGACGGCGGGTTGAGCAGGCTCGGCGGGGTGCCGCGCACCGGCAGCAGCGGCAGGTCGACGTTGGAGTTCAGCCGCGGCATGGAGCCGAGCAGCCCCCAGGTGTACGGGTGGCGCGGCTCGCGCAGCACCTCGCGCACACTCCCTTGCTCGATGGCCCTGCCGGCGTACATCACGAGCACGTCGTGCGCGGTGCGCGCGACCACGCCGAGGTCGTGGGTGATCAGGATGATCGACGTGCCGAACTGCTGCTGCAGGTCCTTGAGCAGGTCGAGGATCTGCGCCTGCACGGTCACGTCCAGCGCGGTGGTCGGTTCGTCGGCGATGAGCAGGTCGGGGTCGCAGACCAGCGCCATGGCGATCATGACGCGCTGGCGCATGCCGCCGGAGAACTGGTGGGGGTAGTCGTCCACCCGGGTCTGCGCGTGCGGGATGCCGACCCGCCGCAGCATCTCGATCGCGCGGTCCCGCGCCTCGCGCTTGCTCGCGCCTTTGTGCTTGCGGTACGTCTCACTGATCTGCCGGCCCACCGTGTGGTACGGCGACAGCGACGTCAGCGGGTCCTGGAAGATCATCGCGATGCGGTCGCCGCGCAGCTTCTCCAGCGTGGCGCGCGGCGCGCCGACGAGCTGGCGGTCCTCCAGCCAGATCTCCCCGCCGATCGTGGTGACGGCGGGGTCGTGCAGCCCGAGGATGGTGAGCGTGGACACCGACTTGCCGGACCCCGACTCGCCGACGATGCCGAGAGTGGTGCCTTTCTCCAGGTCGTACGACAGCCGGTCGACGGCGTGCACGACGCCGTCCTCGGTGCCGAACTGGACCGACAGGTCCCGGACCGACAGGAACGGCCCGGGGCCGCGCGGCGCGGCCGGTTCGCGTTCCCAGGTCGCCGTGGTCACTCGGAGCTCCTTGAGGTGGTTCGCGGGGCCATGTCAGCTCAGCCGTACGCGGGGGTCGATGAAGGCGTACAGGACGTCCACCACGATGTTCAGTACCACGATGGCGAACGCACCGACCAGTGTCACGCCGAGCAGCATGGGAAGGTCGGTGTTCTGCACGGCGCGCACGGCGAGCTCGCCGATGCCGTGCAGGGTGAACGTCTGCTCGGTGATGATCGCGCCGCCGAGCAGGGTGGCGAGGTCCACTCCGAAGATCGTGACGATGGGGATCATCGCGCCGCGCCAGGCGAACCGCAGGAACACCGTGCGGCTGGACATGCCCTTGGCGCGCGCGGTCCGCACGTAGTCCTCGGCGAGCTGTTCCACCATGACCGACCGGGTCATGCGGGTGTAGTTGGCGGTGAAGATGATCGACAGCACCACCCACGGGATCAGCAGGTGCACGAACCAGCCGAACGGATCTTCGGTGAAGGGGATGTAGCTGGGCCGCGGCAGCAGGCCCATGCTGTCCACGATGAAGAACACCAGCAGCGGCCCCACGAAGTAGATCTGCAGCGACGCGCCGATCACCGACGACGTGCTGGCGATCTTGTCGAGTGGCTTGCCCTGCTGCCACGCCGCGATCATGCCGGTGATCACGCCGAACGACAGGATGACCACGGCCGCGCCGGCGGTCACCGACAGGGTGACGGGGAAGCGGTCCAGGATCGCCGAGAACACCGGCTCCTGCGTGGCGAAGGAGTAGCCGAGGCACGGCGCGTCGCACGTGCCGAACTGCACGAGGTCGCGGCCGGTGAAGATGCCCGCCAGCCAGTGCCAGTACTGCACGAACAACGGCTCGTCCATGCCCAGGTTGTGACGGATCAGCTCGAGGTTCTGCGGAGGGCAGATCTTGCCGCAGAACGCGCGGGCCGGGTCGCGGGGCACGGCGTAGAAGAGGAAGAACGTGACGGCACTGATGATCACCAGGATCACCGCGGCGCCGATGACACGGCGGAGGAAAAACCGGAACATTGGCCTCGGACTGCTTCTCCAGCCGGTGGGACCGGTGGTCGGAAGGGACAGGTGGCCTGCGGGCCGCCGTACCAGGCACGAGGCAGAGTGCGGCGGCCCGCGGACGCGGGACTACTTGACGTAGACGTTCAGCGGGTACTGCTCACCCGAGTTGGGGTCGAACTCGACACCGCCGAGCCCGGAGCCGTACAGGCCGAAGTACGTCTGGTAGTACTCGGGGACGATGGCCGCCTGCTCCATGATCATCTTGTCGATCGCGGCCCACGCCTTGCCGGCCTCGGTGGCGTCGGTGATGGCGTTGGCCTTGTCGATCGCGTCGTTGATCTCCGGCACGTTCAGGTGGCTGTAGTTGGAGCCGTTGTCGACGATCTGCCGGCCGTCGAACAGCGGCTGGATGGCGGTCGAGCCGGTCGGCCAGTCGGCGGCCCAGCCGCCCCAGTAGATGTCGAACTTGTTGTCCACCGGGCCGATGGCGTCGTAGTACGTCGCCGGGTTCAGCGGCTTGGCCACGACCTTGAAGCCGGCCTTGGTCAGCGCGTCCTTGATGGCGACGGTGATCTTCTCCTGGGTCGGCGTCTGGTTGTAGGCGTAGACCACCGTCGGGTTGGTCTGACCGGCCTCCTGGAGCAGCTTCTTGGCCCCCTCGGGGTCACCGGTCGGCTTCTCCCGCATGCCGTACAGGTCGAACGCCTCGTAACCGAGCACCGTCGGGCTCAGCACGGTCGTGGCGATCTGGCCGGTGTTGACCTCACCGCCGGCGATGAGCTGCACCTGCTTGGACGGCCAGGCCTTGATGATCGCCTGGCGGACCTTCACGTCGGTGATGCGCTTGGTGTTGATGTTGTAGAACGTGGTGAACGGCGTGAGGCCGCGCACCGAGCGCTTCATCACCTCGGCGTTGTTCAGCACCTCCTGCACCCGCTCGGCCGCCACCGCGTTGTGGAACGTCATCGCGGTCTTGTCCGGGCCGCTGTCGGCGAGGAACCGCTCGGTGGAGTTCTGCGCCTGCACGCCGAACTCCATGTGCCACTTGTCGGGGAAGGCGTTGCGGATCGGGTCGGTGTTGGGGTCCCAGTTCGGGTTGCGCTCCAGGTCCAGCGACTTGTCGGTGACGTGGCTCACGATCTGGTACGGCCCGGAGGAGAAGGGCTTCCTGTCGTACTTCTCCTTGGTGTCCTGCGCCTTCGGCACCGCGCCGTAACCGGTCATGGCCACGGTGAAGTTGAAGTCCGGGTGCGGCGCGGTCAGGGTGAACTCGACCGTCTTGTCGTCGGGGGTCTTGATGGCGTCCAGCGACTTGCCGCCGTACGGCCCCTCGTAGGCCTTGCGGTAGTCACCCTCGACCAGCCACTGCTGGACATAGGTCGGGCCCTCGGTGATGAACGGCGCGAACAGCCGCTCGAAGCTGTACTTGATGTCACCGGAGGTGATCGGCGTGCCGTCCTGCCACTTCAGCCCGTCCTTGAGGGTGAACTTCCAGGTCTTGCCGCCGTCGGTCGTGGTGCCGGTGTCGGTGGCGAGGTCGCCGACCAGCGTCATCTTGCCGTTCTCCTGCCGGTAGCCGGTGAGCTGCCGGGTGAACAGCAGGGAGACGGTGGAGTTGTAGTTCAGGTAGATGCGTCCGGGGTCGAGGTGCGAGAAGTCGTCCCGGTCGATCATGTTGACCGTGCCGCCGCGCTTGCTGCCGGGGACCTCAGGCGCGGGGCCCTTGGAGTCCTCGGCGGTGCCGACGGTGATGGCGCTGACCGCCTTGTTCTCCAGCGGCGTGCTGGAGGCGCCGGCGCCACCCTGCGAGGCCGCGGGGCCGCCGCCCCCACCCTTGGCGCAGCCGGACAGCGTGAGCGCACCGGTCGTGAGGATCACCACCGCGGCGGTGCTCCTGCGTGAGATTCTCATATCGCCCTTCCTGATTCCTTGGTTGCGCGGCCGTCCGGGGGGAGGACGGCGGGTAAGCGGCTCATCGCCGGGTCTTGGGGTCGAAGGCGTCCCGCAGGGAGTCGCCGAGCAGGTTGAAGGCGACCACGAAGATCACCATGGAGACGCCGGGGAACACCAGGTAGGTGATGTCCTGGTGGTAGACGTTGGAGCCGACCAGGAACATGCGTCCCCAGTCGGGGGTCGGCTCGGTCATGCCGACGCCGAGGAACCCGAGGCCGGCCTCGGCGCCGACGTACAGCGGGAGCGCGAGGGTGGACTGGATGATGATCGGCGTCCACAGGTTCGGCAGCAGTTCCTTGAAGATGACGCGCCTCGGGGAGGCCCCGGTGACCCGCGCCGCCTCGATGAACTCGCGTTCGCGCAGCGACAGCACCTGCGAGCGCAGCAGCCGCGAGATCGTGGCCCAGCCGAGCACGGTGAGCACCAGGCAGATGGACACGTACCGCAGCCAGACCGGCGTCTCCTCCTCGGGGGAGACGAACGCCGCCTCGATCACCGGCAGGAACACGATCAGGAACAGCTGGGACGGGAACGCCAGCAGTGTGTCGATGATCCGGCCGATGACGTAGTCGGTCTTGCCGCCGGCGTAGCCCGACCAGATGCCCATGACCACACCGATGAGCGTGGTGACGATGGTGACGATCACCGCGATGGACAGCGAGGTGCGGATGCCGTACACGAGCTGCATGAACACGTCGCGGCCGAGGCCGGGCTCCAGGCCGAACCAGAAGTCGCCGCTGACGCCGCCGTTCGGCAGGATCGGGTAGCCGTAGTCGTTGAGCAGCCCGGGGGTGTTCTGGCCGTAGGTCGTGTACGGGTCCTTGCCGTACAGCCACGAGATCACCGGCGCGAGGATCGCGACGAGGAAGAAGAAGGCCACGACGACGGCCGACGCGACGCCGGTGCGGTCGCGTCGGAAGCGCCGCCACATCAGCTGGGACGGCGAGCGTCCCACCGCTGGGGCGGTGCCTGTGCCTGGGGGAGGGGCCGCGCCGGTGAGCGCGGAGTCCGCCTCCGGCGTGGCGGGTGAGGGGAGAGTCATCGTGTGGCTGCCACCAGAAGATCGACCAGCAGGAAATCCTGACTTGAGGGAACCTTGGCAATTTATTACCCGCCGGTCAATGTTCTCGCCAACTCGCCTCAGCCTTTTCGAGGTTCGTTGTGGAATGTCAATCAGTTCGTGTCCGCATGCCTCTTGACCTGCGTTGATGCCGTGAGCGACACTACACATCGCTCATATTCGGCCTTGTCACGATTTTGTGACACAAGCATGACGCGGCCATGACGAAAACGCACGAATTTGACCATGGTTCGCATAACGGTAGCCGGATGGCGGCTGTTCGAACACAGGTGTGCATAAGGGGTGGCACCCCAGTCTTCGTGCCGGTCGCCGCCGTGCCGCTCACAGGGGTGTGGGGTTACGAGCTCTTTGCCGGGCGTGGCACACTGAGGTGCAGAGCAGCGTGCTCCGGGGTCGGTGTAATTCCGAACCGGCGGTGACAGTCCGCGACCCGGCCGAGTCCATCGGCCGGTTGACCTGGTGGAACTCCAGGACCGACGGTGAAAGTCCGGATGGGAGGAAGCGCGCGAGCGTCCGGCGACCCGTCGCCGGACGTGCACGTGGTGCGTCGCCGCACCCCGATCACCCCGGGGCTCGCCGTGGCTTTGAAGCTACTGGCGAGTAGAAGGGGCCGGGTGGGGCTGAATGTTCACCGGGATCGTCGAAGAGCTCGGGGAGCTCACCGAACTGCGCGCGCTGGACGGCGCGGCGCGGCTGTCCATCCGCGGCGCGGCCGTCGCCGAGGGCACCCGGCACGGCGACTCCATCGCGGTCAACGGCGTCTGCCTGACCGTCGCCGGGATCGACGGCGACGTCTTCACCGCGGACGTCATGAAGGAGACCCTCGACCGCACCGCGCTCGGCTCCCTGGCACCCGGCGCGCGGGTCAACCTGGAACGCGCCGTCCGCGCCGACCAGCGACTCGGTGGCCACATCGTGCAGGGCCACGTGGACGGCACCGGCGTCGTCGCCGGCCGCGAACCCTCCGAGCACTGGGAGACCGTGCGGTTCACCCTGCCGCCGGGCCTCGCGCGCTACGTCGTCGAGAAGGGCTCCATCGCCGTGGACGGCGTCAGCCTGACCGTCGCCGCGCTGCACGACGACGGCTTCTCCGTCGGCCTCATCCCCACCACCCTCAGCCTCACCACACTCGGCCGGCGCGCACCGGGGGACCTCGTGAACCTCGAGGTCGACGTGATCGCCAAGTACGTCGAGCGGCTCACCGAGGCCCACCGCACGCGGGCCGCCTCATGAACTGGACGCAGGCCGGGATCACCCTCCTCGGGCAGAAGGTCCTGTGGATCGACCTCGCCGGCAACGTCTGCGCGCTCGCCACCGTGTGGCTCGCCATCCGACGCACCATCTGGACCTGGCCGGTGCAGCTCGCCGGCTCGGTCCTGCTGTTCGCCGCCTCGGTGCAGGCCCACATCACCGGCAACGCGCTGAAGCAGGCGATGTTCGGCGCGCTCGCCGTGTACGGCTGGCTGCGGTGGCGGCGCGGCGCCAAGGACCCCGAAGGATTGGCCGTACGGCCCGGCGGGGCCCGCGAGCGCGTCGTCCTCGTCGCCGTCATGGTGGCCGCCACCGCGGCCGTCGCCGCGTTCTTCACCGCCACCGGCTGGTCGTGGGCCCCGCTCCCCGACGCCTACATCTTCGTCGGCAGCGCCGTCGCCACCTACGCGCAGGGCAAGGCCCTGATCGACTTCTGGTGGATCTGGGTCGCGGTCGACCTGGTGGGGGTCCCCCTGGCGTTCGCCTCCGGGCTGGTGGTGTCCGGCGTGGTGTACGGCATCTTCTTCGTCCTGGTCCTGCTGGGATTCCGTGAATGGCGCCGGCAGTACATGAGCCGGCTGGAGGTCGCGACCATATGAACGACATCAGGTTCGACTCGATCGAGCGGGCCGTGGAGGACATCCGCCGCGGGCTTCCCGTGGTGGTCGTCGACGACGAGAACCGCGAGAACGAAGGCGACATCATCTTCGCCGCGGCCAAGGCCACCCCCGAGCTGCTGGCCTTCACCATCCGCTACACCAGCGGCGTGATCTGCGTCCCCATGCTCGGCGCGCACCTGGACCGCCTCGGGCTGCCGCTGATGGTGCAGCACAACCGCGAACGGCTGCGCACCGCGTACACCATCAGCGTGGACGCCAGGGACGGCGTGACGACCGGCATCTCGGCCGCCGACCGCGCGCGGACCATCCGCACCCTCGCCGACTCCGCAACCGAGCCGTTCGAGCTGGTGCGGCCCGGCCACATCTTCCCGCTGCGCTACCACGAAGGCGGCGTGCTCGCCAGGCGCGGCCACACCGAGGCCGCGGTGGACCTGTCGCGGCTCGCCGGGCTCACCCCCGCCGGGGTGCTCGCCGAGGTCGTCAACGACGACGGCACCATGGCCCGGCTGCCGCAGCTGCGCCTGTTCGCCGACGAGCACGGCCTGGCGCTGGTGTCCATCGAGCAGCTCGTCGAGTACCGCCGCCGCAGCGAGCGCGTGGTCAGCCGGATCGCGGTCACCGACCTGCCGAACAAGTACGGCATGTGGCGCGCGTACGGCTACGCCAGCGGCATCGACGGCGGCGAGCACGTCGCGCTGGTGTTCGGCGACCTCGGCGATGGCGAGGACGTCCTCGTGCGCGCGCACTCCGAGTGCCTCACCGGCGACGTGCTCGGCTCGCTGCGCTGCGACTGCGGCGTGCAGCTCGACCACGCCATGCGGGCCGTCGCGAACGAGGGCCGCGGCGTCGTGGTGTACCTGCGGGGCCACGAGGGCCGCGGCATCGGGCTGATGGCCAAGCTCAAGGCCTACAGCCTGCAGGACGGCGGCAGCGACACCGTGGACGCCAACCTGCAGCTCGGCCTGCCGGTGGACGCGCGCGAGTTCTCCAACGCCGGCCAGATGCTCGCCGACCTCGGCGTCCGATCGGTCCGCGTGCTCACCAACAACCCGGCCAAGCTGCGCGGCCTGGACGGCTACGGCATCAGGGTCCTCGGCCGCGAGCCCATGCCGGTGGCCTTCAACGAGTTCAACATCCGCTACCTCACCGCCAAGCGCGACCGCCTCGGACACCACATGGAGGAACCGGCGATGGACGACGGACCGGCGAGGCCCGCGACGGCCGGCACGGTGAACGGGACCGGAGCGCCGGACGGGACCGTCCCCGAGGACGAGGCCGGCACGGTCGGCACGGCCGGCGACGTCGCGCACGCGGGAGGGAAGCGATGAGCGGGGAGGGACGGCCGGACGCCGCGCCGCTCGAAGCCGCCGGGCTCACCGTCGGCATCGTCGCGGCCCGCTGGCACCACGAGATCACCGACCGGATGGTCGGCCGCGCCGAGGCGGCCGTACGCGAGTGCGGGGCCGCGGCGGTCACGGTGCGGGTCGCGGGCTCACTGGAGATCCCCGTCGTGGCCCAGGCGCTGGCCAGGCGCTGCGACGCGGTCGTCGCGCTCGGCACGGTGATCCGCGGCGAGACGGCGCACTTCGAGTACGTCTGCGATTCGGTCACCTCCGGCCTCACCAGGGTGTCGCTGGACGAATCCACCCCCGTGGGCAACGGGGTGCTCACATGTGACAACCTTGATCAGGCCATCGACCGCTCCGGCGTGCCGGGGGGCCACGAGGACAAGGGCTACGAAGCCGCCCTCGCGGCCGTCGAGACGGCCCTGCTCCTGCGCGACCTCAAGGCCCGCGACGCCGGCGACCTCCCCTGACGGCCCGGGTCCCGGGGCCGCCGCCACCAGTGACCCGAAGGGAAAGACGCCAGTGCCGCGCCGAACGACCCGCCGCGCACGCGGGGGAGCCCTCCATGTCTGACCACGAGCCCCTGCCGGCGCTCCCCGTGGTCTGGCGTCCCCGCCGAGCCCGTGTCCTCGCCTACGGTTTCGCCGCCGTGATGGTCGCCGGCGCCGTGGTGCTGGCCGTCGTGCTGCCGCCTCCCTTCGGCCTCCCCGACAAGATCGGTGTGGTCCTGTTCGGCTGCCTGATCGCCGGCATCCTCCACCTGCTCGGCCGCCTGCGGGTGGAGGCCGACACCCGAGGAGTCACCGTGGTGAACGCCGTACGCGTCCACCGCTACGAATGGCCGGAGATCCTCGGCGTGACCCTCCCCGAAGGGGAACCCTGGCCGCGGATCGACCTCGCCGACGGATCCAGCGTCGGCGCCATGGGCATCCAGGGCACGGAGAGGACCCGCTCCCGGCAGGCCGTCGCGGAGCTGCGCTCCCTGATCCACCGTTACGGCGAGGCCCCGGACCGTTCCTGACCCCGGTCCCGGTGCCGGCGGTGGCGTCAGGACGGGGGGTAGCGGCTCTTGCGCCGGGACTCGGCCTGGTTCTGCTCGTCGAGCTGGCGCGCCAGGTCGTCCAGGTTGTCGGCGCCGACGACGTTGGAGACGCCGAAGCGGACGGCGGCCGACGACCAGGGCTGGCGGCGGTAGGCGATCCAGCCGCCGTAGAAGTCCATGATCTCCCAGCGCCTGCCGTGCAGCTCCTTCACCTGCGCGAGGCTGACGGTGGTCATGATCTCTCCCTCGCCGTGTGGGTGGCCATGCAACTTCCCTTCGCCGCGCGGGAGTTCTGTCAGCCTCGCACTTACCTGAAGTCAGGTCCATGTTCAAGGGTTCATTCGCATAGTTGCGCCGATTCGATGGACGACAGGGTGTCCAGGTGCGGCCAATCGGATGGGACGCGACGGGACGCGTGGGGGCGGAGTGGACGTAACCTGAGGGGGTGCCGCACAGGACAACCCGGTCGTCCGACGTCGGATCGCCGGCGGAGCTCGCCGCGCTGCTCGGTGAGCGCGGCTATCTGGCCGACGACGGGCTGACGACGGCGTGCTACCTCGCGCTGCGCATGGGAAGGCCGTTGTTCCTCGAAGGCGAGGCGGGGGTCGGCAAGACCGAGCTGGCCAAGACCCTGGCCGCCGTCCTCGGCGCGCCGCTGATCCGGCTCCAGTGCTACGAGGGCCTCGACGCCTCGCAGGCGCTGTACGACTGGGACTTCGCGCGGCAGTTGCTCCACCTCAAGGCCGCCGAGGCCACCGGCGCGACGGACGCCGCCACGCTTGAGGGGGAGCTGTACGACCGGCGGTTCCTGATCGCGAGGCCGCTGCTGCGCGCGCTGGAGACGCAGCCGAGTGTGCTGCTGGTCGACGAGATCGACCGGGCCGACGACGAGTTCGAGGCGTTCCTGCTCGAAGTGCTGTCCGACTTCACCATCTCGGTCCCCGAGCTCGGCACGATCAGCGCGCCGGTGCCGCCGGTGGTGGTCGTCACCTCCAACCGCACCCGCGACGTGCACGACGCGCTCAAGCGGCGCTGCCTGTACCACTGGCTCGAGCACCCGTCGTTCGAGCGCGAGGTCGCCATCCTGCTGCGCCGCCTTCCCGGCTGCACCGAGACACTGGCGGCCGATGTGGCGGACGCCGCGCGGCGGCTGCGCGGCGCGGGCCTGGTGAAGCCGCCAGGCGTCGCCGAGACCCTCGACTGGGCCGAGGCCCTGCTCACCCTCGGCGCTCGCGACCTGGACCCCGGCCTCGCCGCCGCCACCCTCGGCGCGGTGCTGAAGTACCGCGAGGACCAGCAGGCCGTCCTGCGCGACGGGGTGCTCCACCGTGCCTGACCCCGCGAACGCGGCGCCTCGCGAGCGCGACGACGCGGACGACCACGACACCAAGGGGAACGGCGCCGGCGGGTCCCGGGTGCTCGCCGCCACGATGACGGGTTTCGCGCGCACGCTGCGCGCCGCCGGGGTGGGGGCCGACCACCAGCGCACCCAGGGCATGCTGCGCGCGCTGCGGCACCTGGACGCCGCCGACCGCGAGCAGGTCTACTGGGCCGGCCGGCTCACCCTCTGCGCGGGGCCGGACGACATCCCGAGGTACGACCGGTGCTTCGCCGCGTACTTCGGCGGGGAGCGCGCACGGCCGTCCCGCGGCGCGCCGCCGGTCACGATCGTGCGCCACACCGTGACCCCCGGCGGCCCCGACGGCGGCGAGGGGGCCGACGGCCACGCGACACCGGCCACGGCGAGCCGCACCGAGGTGCTGCGCACCAGGGACGTCTCCCGGGTGACCCCCGCCGAACTCGCCGAGATCCACCGCCTCATGGCGCTGCTGCGCGTGCCGAGGGAACGCCGCAGGTCCCGCCGCTTCACCCCGGCCCACCGGGGCCGTCTCGACGTCGGCCGCACCGTCAAGGAGACCCTGCGCCAAGGCGGCGAGCCCGCACGGCTGCGCCGCATGACCCACCGCACCCGGCCGCGCCGCGTCGTGCTGCTCGCCGACGTCAGCGGGTCCATGGCGCCGTACGCCGACACACTGCTGCGGTTCGCGCACGCGCTGGTCCGCTCCGAGCCGCGGGCCACCGAGGTGTACAGCGTCGGCACCCGTCTCACGCGGGTCACCGCCGAGCTGCGCCACCGCGACCCCGGCGCCGCGATGCGCGAGGTGTCGCGCGTCATCCCCGACTGGAGCGGCGGCACCCGTCTCGGCGAGGAGCTCAAGGAGTTCCTGGACGGCGGGTCGGCGGCCCGCGGCGCCGTGGTCGTCATCGCCTCCGACGGGTGGGAACGCGGCGACCCCGCTCTGCTCGGCGCGCAGATGGCCCGGCTGTCCCGGCTGGCCCGCCGCGTGGTGTGGGTCAACCCCCACAAGGGCCGCGAGGGGTACCAGCCGCTGACCGGCGGCATGCGGGCCGCTCTGCCGTACGTCGACGCGTTCGTCGCGGGGCACAGCCTCGCGGCGTTCCAGGAGCTCGCGGAAAGGCTGTCCCATGCGTGACGTCCTGTCGCAGATCATGCGGTGGTGGGAGGCCGGTGAGACCTTCGGCCTCGCGACCGTGGTCGGCACGTTCCGCAGCGCGCCGCGTCCCCCCGGCGCGGCCATGGCGGTCCTCGGCGACGAGGTCGTCGGCAGCGTCTCGGGGGGCTGCGTCGAAGGCGCCGTGTTCGAGCTGGCCGGCGAGGTCGCCGCGCACGGACGTCCGGTGCTCCAGCGGTACGGCGTCAGCGACGACGACGCCTTCTCGGTGGGGCTGACCTGCGGCGGCATCATCGACATCCTGGTGGAGCCGGTGTCCAAGGCGACGTTCCCCGAGCTCGGCCGGGTCGCGGCGTCGGTACGCGACGGCGAGCCGGTCGCGGTCGCCACCGTCATGTCGGCGCCTGGCCGGCCGGGGGCCCGCCGCGTCATCTGGGCCGATGAGTCGTCCGGGTCGCTCGGCGTGCCGCGGCTGGACGCCGCGGTGGACGACGACGCGCGCGGCATGCTCGCGCAAGGACTGACCGGGGTGCGCCGCTACGGCCCGGAGGGGGAGCGGCGGCTGGACGACCTGCCGGTGTTCGTGCACTCGTTCGCGCCGCCGCCGCGCATGCTGGTGTTCGGCGCGATCGACTTCGCGGCGGCGGTGGCGCGCGTCGGCAAGTTCCTCGGCTATCACGTGGTGGTGTGCGACGCGCGGCCGGTGTTCGCGACGCCGAAGCGGTTCCCCGAGGCCGACGAGGTCGTCGTCAAGTGGCCGCACGACTACCTGTCGTCGGCGCACGTGGACGAGCGCACCGTGATCTGCGTGCTCACCCACGACCCGAAGTTCGACGTGCCGCTGCTGGAGGTGGCGCTGCGGACCCGCGCCGGCTACGTCGGCGCGATGGGGTCGCGCCGCACCCACGACGACCGCATGAGGCGGCTGCGTGAGGCGGGCCTCACCGAGGCCGAGCTGTCCCGGCTGCGGTCCCCGATCGGCCTCGACCTCGGTGCTCGTACCCCCGAGGAGACGGCCGTGTCCATCGCCGCCGAGCTGATCCGCCTGCGCTGGGGCGGCACCGGCCGGGCCCTCACCGACACCACCGGCCGCATCCATGCCGCCGACCAGCCGCCGCGCGGGACGCCGCTGTGAGCGCGGCGAGCGACCGGCCGCCGGTCACGCCGTGACGAGCGAGCCGGGATGCGCGGGCCTGCTGCTCGCCGCGGGGGCCGGCACGCGGTTCGGCGCGCCGAAGGCCGCCGTGGAGCTGGCGGGGGAGCGGCTCGCCGACAGAGGGGTGCGGCTGCTGCGTGACGGCGGGTGCGATCCCGTCGTGGTGGTGCTCGGCGCGGCCGACGTACCGGTGCGCGGCGCGTCGGTGGCGCGCAACCCGGACTGGGAGACCGGCATGGGTTCCTCGCTGCGCGCGGGCCTCGCCGCGCTGCCGCGCTCCGCGGCAGCCGTGGTGATCGCGCTGGCCGACCAGCCGCTCATCGGCCCGGAGGCCGTCCGCCGGCTCGTCGCCGCCTGGCGGGACGGCGCGAGCGCCGCCGTGGCGACGTACGGCGGCGCGCCGCGCAACCCCGTGCTCCTGGCGAGGGAACACTTCGCCGGGGCCGCCACGCTCGCCGTCGGCGACGTCGGCGCGCGCGCCTACCTGCGGTCCCGTCCCGGCCTCGCCGCCGAGGTCCCCTGCGACGACGTGGGTGACCCCGCCGACGTCGACACCCCCGCCGACCTCGCGCGCATCGCCGCGTCCGTCCTCCGGCTCGACCCGGGGACGGCGGATCGATAGCCTTCGGGTGGCCGGAACAAAGTTCGGTCGGGTGGAAGGAAAGGACGCGGGATGCGCATCGGCATGGCCCTCAACTACGCGGGAGGGTTCAAGGAGACCGTGGCCGAGCTGGCCGACTACGAGAAGGCCGGGCTCGACATCGTCTTCGTGGCGGAGGCCTACAGCTTCGACGCGGTCAGCCAGATGGGGTACATCGCGGCGCGCACCGAGCGGCTCCAGATCGCCTCGGGGATCCTGCCGATCTACTCCCGCACCCCGGCGCTGCTCGCCATGACGGCGGCGGGGCTCGACTACGTGTCGGACGGCCGGTTCGTCCTCGGTCTCGGCGCTTCGGGGCCGCAGGTGATCGAGGGGTTCCACGGCGTGCCGTACACGGCGCCGCTCGGCCGTACGCGCGAGGTCATCGAGATCTGCAGGAAGGTCTGGCGCAGGGAGCGGCTGACCCACCAGGGCAGGTACTACACGCTGCCGCTGCCGCCGGAACAGGGCACCGGGCTCGGCAAGCCGCTGAAGCTGATCAACCACCCGGTGCGCCAGGACATCCCGATCGTGGTCGCGGCCATCGGGCCGAAGAACGTCGAGCTGGCGGCCGAGCTGGCCCAGGGCTGGGAACCGATCTTCTACCTGCCGGAGAAGGCCGCCGGCGTCTGGGGGCCGTCGCTGGCCGCGGGCAAGGGCCGCCGCGATCCCGCGCTCGGCGAGCTGGACGTCATCGCGCAGGCGCCGCTCGCCATCGGCGACGACGTGGAGGCGATCCTGGAGCTCGGACGGCCGATGGCGGCCCTGTACATCGGCGGCATGGGGGCCAAGGGCAGGAACTTCTACAACGACCTGGCCCGCAGGTACGGCTACGAGGAGGTCGCCGAGCGCGTGCAGGACCTGTACCTGGAGGGCCGCAAGGACGAGGCCGCCGCGCTGATCCCGCGGGACCTGCTGGAGAAGACGTCCCTGGTCGGCTCCGAGGGGTTCGTGCGCGACCGGATCGCGGCGCTGAAGGAGTCCGGCGTCACCACGCTGAACGTCGCACCCATCGCGCACGGCCACGCCGAGCGGGTCCGGCTCATCGAGCGGATCAAGGAACTCGCCGCCTGAGCCGCCGGCCGGCCGCGCCGCCGGTGGGACGCGGGTCCTCGGCCTCGGCGGGAGGCCAGGGGGCCAGGCACGCGGTGAAGACGGCCGTGAGCCGGCACTCCAGGAACGCGGGGTCGCCGTCCGACGGCCAGTCCGTGCCGAGCACGCGGCGCAGGGATCCGCCGCCGAGGATGATCGACGTGGCGAGCACCGCGCGTTCCCTGGCCATCGGGCCGGGGAGCCGCTCGCCGAGCGGCCCGATGAGGGCCGACTGCACGCGCTCGCGCAGCACGGCGCGGATCTGCGGGCTGCCTCCCGCGCGGTCCACCGCGCGCACCAGGGGGTCGTCGCAGTCGGCGGCGGTGAGGCGGCTCGCCATGTGGACGGCCAGCCGCCGCGGCAGGCCCTCCAGGTCGCCGTCGATGACCGACTCCAGAGCCGACGCGCCGACCAGCACCTCGGCGAACAGCCGGGCCTTGGACCCGAAGTAGCGGTTGATCAGGGCGACGTTCGCCTCCGCCTCGGCGGCGATCATGCGAACGGTGACCTGGTCGTACCCGTGCTCGGCGAACAGGCAACTGGCGGCGTCGAGGATCCGGCGGGTGGTGGCCACCCGGTCCCGTGTCTGCGTGGAGGCGCCCTGCACCTGATGCTCCCTTCAGGCTCTACCGGCACTTTAGATGTTTGACAGGTAAACGGCCGTCTACTAAAAATGCCGGTAAAGGTGCCTTAAAAGGTGGGGGGCGCGCAGTGGTGGTGCGGGGAGAAACCCGGCAGGAACCACCCGACGAGCCCGGTCACCATGGTGACGCGCGCGGCGCCGGTGACCAAGAGGTGTACCGGACCTATTCTCACCGCGAGATCCTGCAGATTCTCTCCGGCCTGCTGATGGCCATCTTCACCTCCATGATCTCGACTTCTGTCATCGGCGTGGCCCTGCCGACCATCGTGGGGGAGCTCGGCGCGCAGGACCAGTTGTCGTGGGTCGCGGGGGCCACCTTGCTGACCATGACGGCCTCCACGCCGCTGTGGGGGAAGATGTCGGACCTGTTCGGCCGCAAGAACATGTTCCAGCTCTCGCTCGGCCTGTTCGTCGCGTCCTCGCTGCTGGCCGGCTTCGCGACCGACATGGGGCTGCTCATCTTCGCGCGCGCCGTGCAGGGCCTCGGCACCGGCGGCATGGCCGCGCTCACCCAGATCATCCTCGGTGACGTCGTCGCGCCACGGGAACGCGGCAGGTACTCCGGCTACATCGGCGCGGTCTTCGGCTTCTCCACCGTCGCGGGACCGCTGATCGGCGGCGCCATCGTGGACGCGCCGTGGCTCGGCTGGCGCTGGTGCTTCTTCATCGGCGTCCCCCTGGCGCTCGCCGCGATGGCCGTCGTCCAGCTCGTGCTGCGTCCCGGCCGCGAGGCGGGGGACGCCAGGGTCGACTGGTGGGGGGCCTTCACGCTCACCGGCGGCGCCTCGGCGCTGATGCTCGTGCTGTCCTTCGGCGGCAGCGCGTTCCCGTGGCACTCGGCGTGGGCCTACGGCCTCGGCAGCCTCGCCGTCGTGCTGTTCGGGTTCTCGATCATCGCCGAGCGGCGCGCACGCGACCCGATCCTGCCGCCGCGGCTGTTCCGCGACCGCACCTTCGTGCTCGCGGGCTGCGCGTCGCTGCTGGTGGGGGTCGCGATGTTCGGCGTGATGATCTACCTGCCGCAGTACCTCCAGATCGTCAAAGGCATGTCGCCGACGGTGTCGGGCCTGATGACCCTGCCGCTGGTGATCAGCCTGCTCGTGTCCGCCATCGTCGCCGGCAGGGTGGTGACCCGCACCGGCCGGTGGAAGGCGTTCCCCCTGACCGGCCTGGTGCTGATCGTCACCGGCACGGGCCTGATGTCGCTGCTCGGCAGCGACTCCAGCCTCCCGGTGATCGGCGCGGACATCGCCGTGCTCGGCGTGGGCCTCGGCATGAGCATGCAGATGCTCCTGCTCGCCGCGCAGAACGCCAGCCAGCGGCGGGACATGGCCGTCGCCACCTCGGGCATCACGTTCTTCCGCAGCCTCGGCGGTGCTCTCGGCGTCGCGGCGCTCGGCGCGATCCTCACCAACGAGGTGAACGACGAGATGACCCGCCTGCTGACCGGCACCCAGGCCGCGGCGGGGACCGGCGGCGCGCGGGTGCGCGACATCGGGCTCGGCACTCCCGAGGCCATCAACCAGTTGCCTCCCGCGCTGCACGACATCGTCGTCGAGTCGTTCACCCAGGCCATGCAGACGGTGTTCCTGGCCTGCGTCCCCATCGCGGTCCTCGGGTTCCTCGCGGTGCTCTTCCTGCGCGAGCTGCCTCTGCGCACCGCCCCGGCGTCCCCGGCCGCCGAAGAGACCGCCTGACGGCCGGTGGCACGGCCGGTGGCAGACCCCGTGGCCGGGCCGGCGCGTGCACCGGCCCGGCCGTACGGCCCGGTGGCGGCGCGCAATACAGTCGGGCCATGACCGCCACCCACCGATCCCGCCGCGAAAGGCTCGGCGCGCTGCTCGCCGAGCACGACGTCGACGCGCTCCTCGTCACCCGCGGGGTGAACGTCCGCTACCTGACCGGCCTGGTCAGCTCCAACGCCGCGGTCCTGGTGCGCGAGGACGGCTCGGCGGTGCTCGCCACCGACTCCCGCTATGTGGAGACGGCCGAGCGGGTCTGCCCCGACGTCGAGATCGTGCGGCGCCGCGACGTGGCGGCGGCCCTGGTGACCCGGGCCGCGCGGCCCGGCGTGGAGGCGCACGACATGTCGGTGGCCGCGTTCCGTGACCTCGGCGAGCACGTCGCCGTGACCGGCCGGCTGGTGGAGGCGGTGCGGGTGGTCAAGGACGAGCAGGAGATCGAGGCGCTGCGCACCGCGTGCGAGCTCACCGACCGCGCCTTCGCCGGCGTCGTCGAGACCATCACCCCCGGCATGACCGAGCGGCAGATCGCCAGAGCGCTGGAGATCCGCATGATGGAGCTCGGCGCCGACAAGCCCGCCTTCGACTCCATCGTCGCCTCCGGCCCCAACGGCTCGGTGCCCCACCACTCGCCCGGCGACCGGCCCGTCGCGCGCGGCGACCTGATCACCATGGACTTCGGGGCACTCCACGACGGCTACCACGCCGACATGACCCGCACGGTGGCGCTCGGCCCGGTCGCGGACTGGCAGCGCGAGCTGTACGAGCTGGTCGCCGCCGCGCAACTCGCCGGGGTCGGCGCGGTCGCGCCGGGGGCGGGCCTCGCCGAGGTGGACGCGGCGGCGCGCGACGTCATCGCGGCGGCGGGCCACGCCGACCGTTTCGAGCACGGGCTCGGTCACGGCGTGGGCCTGGAGATCCACGAGGACCCGTTCCTGCGTGCGTCGGGGGCCGGTAGACTTGAGGATCGGGTTCCGATCACCGTGGAGCCAGGGGTGTATCTCCCAGGCAGAGGCGGCGTCCGCATCGAGGACACTCTCGTGACGCGCGCCGGCGGCCCGGAGCTCCTCACCCGCACGACCAAAGAGCTGCTGGTCCTGTGACAGGGCCGTGGCCGAGCCGCGACATGACGACGCAGGAGTGAACGAGTGGCGACGACCAACGACCTCAAGACCGGCCTTGTGCTCAAGCTCGACGGCGGCGACCTGTGGAGCGTGGTGGAGTTCCAGCACGTCAAGCCGGGTAAGGGCGGCGCCTTCGTCCGCACCAAGCTCAAGAACGTGTTGTCGGGCAAGGTCGTGGACAAGACCTTCAACGCCGGCGTCAAGGTCGAGGTGGCCAACGTCGACCGCCGCGAGATGCAGTACTCCTACCTCGACGGCGACGACTACGTGTTCATGGACACCGAGACCTACGACATGCTGAACGTCCCGCGGGCCACCGTCGGCGACGCGGCCAACTACCTGCTGGAGAACACCCTCGCGACCGTCGCGGTCAACGAGGGCAACGTCCTGTACGTCGAGCTCCCCGCCGCGGTCGAGCTGACCATCGCCAACACCGAGCCCGGCCTGCAGGGCGACCGCTCCACCGGCGGCACCAAGCCCGCCACCCTGGAGACCGGCGCCGAGATCAAGGTCCCCCTGTTCATCACCACCGGCGAGAGGGTGAAGGTCGACACCCGCACCGGCGAGTACCTCGGCCGGGCCTGAGGTGTCGGCTCGCGGTAAGGCACGAAGGCGCGCTCTCGACATCCTCTTCGAGGCCGAACTGCGCGACCAGTCGGCCACTAGCGTGCTCGCCGAGCGCGTCGAGCGCGCCGAGCCGCCGGTCAACGAGTACACCACGACGCTCGTCGAGGGAGTGCACCGCAATCGCGCGCGCATCGACGAGCTGATCTCCACCTACTCCGAGGGCTGGACGCTCGACCGCATGCCGGCCGTCGACCGCAACCTGCTGCGGGCCGGCACCTATGAGCTGCTGTGGGCCGACCACGTGCCGGAGGCCGTGGTGATCAGCGAGTGGGTGCACCTGGCGTCGGAGCTGTCCACCGACGAGTCCCCCCAGTTCGTCAACGGTCTCCTCGCGCGTTTCAAGCAGCTCAAGCCGTCCTTGGCGCTGTGAGCCCCGAACCCGCCGGTCAGGCATGGACGTGAGCCGACCGGTACGAGTCGTCCGGCACGTCGAGGCCGTCGGCGCCGCCGTCCATGGACACCCGTGGCTCGTGGGTCGCGGGTGGGACCGGCGGCTCGGTTCTCCTCGGCGCTCCGGCTCCTCGTCCCCGGCCTGATCGGCGGGGGACGGCGGGCACCGCGTAGGCTGGGCCCGACGTCAACCCGCGAGGAGGCGAGCTGAACGTGGAGGCGACCCGCCAGGCCACAACCCCGGCCGTCCGCACCGCCGTGGTCTGGGACGCGCTGCGCGAGGCGCTCGGCGAGCGCGCCGCGGCCACCGGTCGCGACCGTCTCGGCATCGTCGACGCGGGTGGCGGCACCGGCGGGTTCGCCGTGCCGCTGGCCGAACTCGGCCACGTGGTCACCGTGGTGGACCCCAGCCCCGACTCCCTGGCGGCTCTCGAGCGCAGGGCGGCGG
Source organism: Sphaerisporangium rubeum (assembly GCF_014207705.1). Lineage (NCBI taxonomy): Bacteria > Bacillati > Actinomycetota > Actinomycetes > Streptosporangiales > Streptosporangiaceae > Sphaerisporangium > Sphaerisporangium rubeum. The sequence goes on along the minus strand of NZ_JACHIU010000001.1, from coordinate 4,606,076 downwards.
AGGCCGGTGTCGCCGTCAAGGGCATCCAGGGGGACGCGGCCGACCTGCGCGACCTGCTGGAGCCGCGCAGCGCCGACCTCGTGCTGTGCCACAGCGTGCTCGAATACGTCGAGGACCCCGCGAGCGCGCTGGCCGCCGTGGCGGGGGTGCTGATGCCGGGTGGCGTGATCAGCGTGCTGGCCGCCAACCCGGTGGCCACCGCCATCCATCGTTCGATCACCGGCCACTTCGACGACGCCAGGCAGGCGCTCGCCGACCCCTCGGGCCGGTGGGGGGAGCAGGACCCGACGCCGCGGCGGTTCGGCGGCGAGGCCCTCGCCGCGCTGCTGCGGCAGGCCGGTTTCACGCCGCGCGAGCTCAGGGGTGTCCGCATCTTCGCCGACCTGGTCCCCGGCCGCCTCCTGGACGGCGAGCCCGGCGCCGCGCGTGCGCTGATCGCGCTCGAACAGGCCGCCGCGGCCCACCCCGTGCTGCGCGACATCGCCACCCAGCTCCACCTGCTGGCCCATCGGTGACCCGCCGCGTGGCCGGCCGCGCCACCGGGCCGGGCCACCGGTAGAACGAGTGTTCGGGTTAGGATCGGAGAGTGTCGCGCAAGCAGGTGCTGAGAGGCGGCGGTGAGGCCATCCGCCGGGGTGTGGGGGACGACACCGGGTGCACGATCCTCCATGTGGACATGGACGCCTTCTACGCCGGCGTCGAGCTGCTGGAGCGTCCCGAGCTCAAGGGCCGGCCGGTGATCATCGGTGCGGCCGGCGCGCGGGGGGTGGTGCTCAGCGCCACCTACGAGGCCAGGGCCTTCGGTGTGCACTCGGCGATGCCGATGACCAGGGCCCGCCGCCTGTGCCCCCAGGCCGTGGTCATCCCGCCGAGCCACGGCAAGTACTCCGAGGTCTCCAAGGGTGTCATGGAGATCTTCCACGCGATCACCCCGGAGGTCGAGCCGATCGCCTCCGACGAGGCGTTCCTGGACGTGAGCGGCGCGCTGCGGCGGCTCGGCCCTCCGGCGCGGATCGCCGCCATGATCCGCGCGCAGGTGGCCGAGCGGCACGGCATCACCTGCTCGGTCGGCGTGGCCGGCAGCAAGTTCGTGGCGAAGCTCGCCTCGCGGCACTGCAAGCCTGACGGCCTTCTGGTGGTCCCGGTGGACAAGGTGGTGGAGTTCCTCCATCCGCTGCCCGTCGCGGCTCTGTGGGGCGTAGGGGAGCGCACGGAGCAGGCTCTGCTGCGGCTCGGCATCCGCACCGTCGGCGATCTGGCCCAGGTGCCGCCTGCCACGCTCCAGCGCGAGTTCGGCGCCGCCGGCGGCCACCTGGCCGCGCTCGCCTGGGGACGGGACGATCGCAGGGTCACCGCGCACGTCCCCGACAAGAGCATCGGCGCCGAGGAGACCTTCGCCTACGACGTCGACGACCCCGAGGCGATCCGCCGGGAGCTCCTGCGGCTGTCGGAGCGGGTCGCCGCGCGGCTGCGGCGCGGGGGTCACGTAGGCCGCACGGTCAGTGTCAAACTGCGCCGCGCGGACTTCACCACGATCACCAGATCGCGTACGCTGCGGGAAGCCACAGATGTGGCGAAAGAGATATATGCCACTAGTTGCGATCTGTACGCGGCGGCCGGACTGGAGCGCGTCCGGCTCCGGCTCGTCGGCGTGCGGGTCGAAAATCTCCGTCCCGCGGGCTCCGCGACGCGTCAGCTCGGGCTCGGAGAACGGGAAACAGGCTGGCGGGAGGCCGAAATGGCCATGGACAGAGCCGCGCGGAGGTTCGGCCCGGAGGCCGTCCGTCCGGCCTCGTTGGTTCGCCCGCCGTTCGATGGAATGGATCTATGACGTCACCTCCGGTTTGGTCCACGTTGGACGTTTTCTTTCGCCTGCGTCTACAGCCTCGTATTCTGGGGATAACCGACCGCGAGGTCCGGGCACCCTCGGGTGTCCGCTGCCGTTTTCCCCGACAAGGGGCTGTCCTTGGGAGGCGCCGTGCCGCTCTCTGAGCACGAGCAGCGCTTGCTCGAACAGATCGAGCAGGCCCTCTACGCCGAGGACCCGAAGTGGGCCAATACCGTTCGGATCAGTGATCCACGCAACCATTACAAGCGCCGTCTGGTGAAGGCCTCCATCGGCTTCGTGCTCGGTGTGGTGCTCCTGATGGTCGGCGTGGTTGCACCGATCATCCCACTCGGTGTGGGTGGCTTCGTGGTCATGCTCGCCGCGTGTCTGTGGGGCTTGTCAAGCTGGAAGAGGATGAACGGTTTCGGGGGTGACAACACCACCGCACGCCCCGGCCAGGCCGCACAGCCGGAGCGCCGCCGCGCGTCCCGTCCGAGCTTCATGGAACGCATGGAGGAACGCTGGCGCCGCCGCGGCGAAGACCGCTGACCTGAGCGAAGCCTGAACGGCTCAGCCGGCCCCCCGGCTGAGCCGTTCAGGCTTTCCCTCATGCCTCCGTGAAGCTTTCATCGGCCGGGCCGTCCGGGACGCGAAACGGCGCACGACCCCTGTGCGGGGCCGCGCGCCGTCCGGTGCCAGGTCAGCGTGAGCCTGTGGAGGTCAGGTCACGGTCGCCGGCCGGGGTCGTGTCCGGACGCCTGCGGGGCCACAGCCGGAGGGTCTCCAGGTGGTCGAAGGCGTCGAGGACGGTTTCTCCCGCGCCGCGCAGGCGCAGGAGTGTGGAGGCGGGCAGCAGGGTGGCGCGCAGGCGGCGGCCACGGGAGACGGTGGCGCGCAGGGCCTGCCGCGCCGTCCTCAGGTCGGCGGCCAGTGGGGTGATCTCGCCGGGGGTGCGCGCGTAGCGCAGGCGTTCCTCGGCGGTGGCGATCCGCGTGACGGCCGCCGCCGGGCCGGTGCCGAACTCGTAGTGCTCGACGAGGCGGCGGGCCAGCGCGCGCGGCGTCTCGCTCGGCGAGTAGCCGATGCCGAGGTCCACCAGCGTGTCGGTCAGTTCCCGCCACGACGCGTACACCGCGCGCCTGAGACGTCCGTCCCCCGCCGTGCCTTCCGGTGTGCCTTCCCTCGCTGTGCCGGTCCGCGCGTCGGGCCAGGGCCCGGACGCCACCGGGGCGGCGGCCACCCGCGACCAGGCGCGGCGCCTGCGGTGGCCGGTCACCAGGCGCAGGGCCGCCGGGACGAGCGCGAGCAGGAGCAGGCCACCCGCGGCGATGCCGATCTTGGCGGGGAGGCCCATGCTCTGGTCGAGGTCGAGCGGGTCGGTGCCGGCACCGGGATCGGGGTCGCGCGGGTCGCGCCGGGGCCCGAGAGGCGTGTCGGCGGCGTCGGTCTCGGCCGGAGCGGCGCTCGGCTCGTTCGCGGCGGCGTCACCGTCACCGGACTCGGAGGACGGCCGGGAGTAGTCGGGGACCCGGGCCGTGGCCTGGCCGAGCCCGCCGGAGGGGGTGGGCTCGAACCGCAGCCAGCCCGCGCCTTCGAAGTACAGCTCGGGCCAGGCGTGCAGGTCGTGCGTGCGCACCTGCCACACGCCGTTGATCTTGGTGCCGCCGGTGTACCCGATGCCGACCCGCGCGGGGATGCCGACGGTCCGCGCCATCACCGCCATGGCCGCGGCGAACTGCTCGCAGTACCCCGTCCGGTTGCGCAGGAAGTCCAGCAGCGCCTCGCTGCCGTTGCCCTGCGTGCGCAGGCTGTAGGTGAAGTCGCCGGTGGCGGTGAACCACTCCTGGAGCTTCACCGCACCCTCGTACGGCGTCTCGGCGTCGCGCACCAGGTCGGCGGCCATGCCCCTGATCTGCGGCGGCAGGTCCGGCGGCAGCGAGAGGTACCGGGAGTCGCCGCGGTCGGGGGAGACCCCCTGCGCCGTCGCCAGCGACCGGGGTGTCGGCTGCGGCTCCCAGCCCTCCACCTGGTAGGGCTGGCCACCCGCGGTGTCCTGCGTGGAGAACACCATGAGCGTGCTCTGGTCGGCACGCCAGTCGCCCTCGATCCGCACCGCGCTCGCCGGGTAGGGCAGCGGCAGGAAGCTCATGCCCTCCACCCCGTCGCTGACCACGACCTGGGTGGAGACCTTCTTCAGCGGCGCGGTGAGCGACAGCCCCGGCGCCGGCGGCAGCGGGTTCTCCGACACGCGGTCCTCGGGACGGCCACGCGGCTGCGACATGGTCCACTGCGATCCGTCGAAGGTGTCGAGCGAGTACATCCGCAGGTACCGCGGCACGTCGTCGTTGTTGGTGTAGGTGAGCACGGTGGCGTTGGCCGGCTGGCTGAGCTGGCCGCGCAGGCTGGCGATCGGATTGGGGATGGTGATGGTGTTGCCGGGTTCACCGCCTGACCCGACACCGAAGCCGAACAGCGGGTTCGGGCTCAGCGTGGGAAGCAGCGCGGGAAGCGCGATGGCGAGCGCGATGGCCGCCACCCCGATGCGCCTGCCTGACGGCGACAGCGGCGGCGTCTCGGCCACCCGCACCGCGGCGCCGGTGATCTGGGAACGGCGCGTGAGCACCGCGCGTCCCCACCGGCCGAGCCGCTCGCGTCCGTCGGCGGCCAGCAGCGCGACGTACCCGAGCGCGGCGACGACGAACGCGGGCCACCCGATGGGGTCGGGCATCACGGCGGCCGGCACGGTGTACAACGTGAGCAGCGGCAGCCCGGCGAGCGCGGCCCGTCCGAGCCGTACGGCCAGCAGATCGGTCAGCACGGCGATCAGCCCGATGCCACCGGCGGTGAGCACCAGGATCCCGGGTTCCACGGGAACGGGGGCGGCGTAACTCTGGATGTCGTCGAAGCCGTCGGCGATCAGCCCGGCGAGCGACCGGAGCGAGCCGGTGTTGGGGATGAACCCCCACCAGGCGTCGTTCGGCACGAACACCGCCGTCAGGAACACCACCAGCACGGCGACCTCCGCCGGCGGGCCGAGCCAGCGGGGCACCGACCGCAACGTGGTGAGGACGGACGCGGCGGTGACGAGCATGACGGCGCCGAGGCCGACCCAGAACCACGGGCCGTCCTGGAAGAGGGGATAGAGGGTGAGCGACGCGGCGGCGGTGGCCAGGCCCGCCGCGATCGGGACTCTCATGCGGCGTCTCCTGCCGTGATCGTTTCCTCCACGGTCTCCTGCGCTCCGGCGTACCGGCCGCTCTGGCCGCCGGCGTCCTGCCAGACGGCCGCGAGCGACCGGCCGGCGGGCAGGCGGACGATGCGCCACCCGGCGTCGGCGAGCACGGCGCGCGACCGCTCGGCGGCCTGGCCCGCGGCGTCATCGCGGCCGTGGTGCGACGGCACGGCCTGCCAGGTCGCGACGTCCAGCATGACCGCGACCCCGGTGATGCCGCCGTGCCGCAGCCGGGCGAGCGCGCGGGCCTCCTCGGGGTCCAGGTCGCCGAGCACGGCCACGATCAAGCCGTCCCCGCCGCCCTGCCGCAGCGCCGCGACGCCGGACTCCAGCGACCGCGCCGTGCTGTGCCGCACGACGGCGAGCGCGTCCACCAGGGAGTGGCCCGCGGCCGAGTCGGTGAGCTGGCCCTGGTCGGTGACCAGTCGCAGGCCGAGGCCGTCGTGCGCGAGGTGCGTGCCGATGGAGGCCGCCGCGGACACCGCGACCTCGAACGACGAACGCGGGCCCTCGCCGCGGTGCGCGTGCCTGCGGGTGTCGAGCAGCAGCGCGCCGCGGCTCTGCCACTGCTGTTCCTCACGGCGCACCATCAGCTCGCCGTACCGCGCGGTGGAACGCCAGTGCACCCGGCGCAGGTCGTCACCCTGGCGGTACTCGCGCGGCCCGATGTCGTCCTCACCGGCGGCGGCCGCCGTGGCGGTGCGGCTGTCGCCGCCACCGGTCCACTCACCCGACAGCCGGACCGGCGGCAGCCGCACCACCTCGGGGATCACCATCAGCGTGTCGGTGGCGTTGAACGCACGGGTCAGCTCCACAAGGCCGAACGGGTCGGCGATGCGCACCGACAGCGGCCCGATGGGGAACCGGCCGCGCAGGTCGGAGCGCACCTTGTAGTCGATCTCCCGGATGCCGCGCGGCTCCACCCGGTCCAGCACGAACCTCGGCCGCGCGCCGACGGCGTACGGCACGGTGTCCTCGATGAGCAGCAGCCCGGTCGGCAGCCGGGTGACGTTCTCCAGCCGCAGGGTCACCGTGCTGTCGTTGCCGACCTGGACCCGTGCCGGGTCGAGCCGCCGCGCGCAGCTCAGGCGGTAGCGGGTGCGTGCCACCACCAGCGCCGCCAGCAGCGGAAGCATGATGACGAGCACCGCGATGCGCAGCAGGTCGTGCTCACCGAGCACGAACGCGCACAGCAGGGCCGCCACGCCGGAGGCGAGGAACGAGCGGCCCCGTGATGTGAGCGCTCTCAGCCCGGAGATCACCGCCGGCCCGCTCCGTCTTCCTTCCCGCGGTTCTCCGGCACCGGCACGCGCCGCACCAGGTCGGCGACGACGTGCTCGGGACGGCGGCGCTGACCCTGCGCCTCGAGGCTCGGCAGCAGCCGGTGCGCGAGGACGGGCACCGCGAGCTCCTGCAGGTCGTCGGGGATGACATAGTCGCGGCCCGCCAGCGCGGCGTGCGCGCGTGCGGCGCGGATCAGGTGGAGCGTGGCCCGCGGCGACGCGCCGAGCCGCAGGTCGGGGGACTTGCGGGTGGCGTCGACCAGGTCGACCGCGTACCGCTTGATCGGCGAGGAGACGTACACCGCGCGCACCGCCTCGATCAGGGCCCGCACCTCGGCGGTGGTGGCGACCGCCTCCAGCTTGTCCAGCGGCGAGGCGGCGCCGTGTACGTCGATCATCTCCAGCTCGGCGGAGGGCTCGGGGTACCCCATCGCGATGCGCGCGGTGAAACGGTCGCGCTGCGCCTCGGGAAGGGGATAGGTGCCCTCCATCTCGATGGGGTTCTGCGTCGCGATCACCATGAAAGGCGTCTCGAGGAGATAGGTCGTGCCGTCGACGGTGACCTGGTGCTCCTCCATGCATTCGAGGAGGGCGGACTGCGTCTTCGGGGACGCGCGGTTGATCTCGTCGCCGACCACGATGTTGGCGAACACCGGGCCCGGCTTGAACTCGAACTCGCGTGACTGCTGGTTGAAGGCGCTGACGCCGGTGATGTCGCTCGGGAGCAGGTCGGGGGTGAACTGGACCCGCCGTACGGGGCAGTCGATGGAGCGGGCGAGCGCCTTGGCCAGCATGGTCTTGCCGACACCCGGGACGTCCTCGATGAGGAGGTGGCCCTCGGCCAGCAGGACGGTGAGCGTGAGCCGGATCACGTCCCTCTTGCCTTCGATCACCGATTCGATCGCCTCACGGATCCGATGCGCCGCGGCGACCAGACCCTCCACGTCCTGTCCGACATCGTGGGTGATTCCCACAGGGCCTCCATCAGGGTGTGGCAACCCCCCGCGAGGATCGTTGTGCGGGGGGTTCTGTGTTTCCTTTTTCATTGTGTCTACCGACACTACGGTGCGGTTGGTTCCGGAGCGACTTTCCAGGACATCGCGGATGAACAGCCCTCAGTGTTCTTCCGGCTGATCGCGGTCCTGTCCCGCCGGTGTGCGAATCCCGTGACATTAGCGCCGCGGGACGTGGTAGAGCGCGTGGCGTTCCGCTCCACTTTCCCCCACCGGGAAGATCCGCCGTGCCTCATTGGCCGCATTCCGTGACTTCCCGCGTCTCCCGTCACGTGGCCAGGCGCGGGGAAACGACTCGCGACACGCCGGTGCACCCTTAGGGAGCCTCGGCGCGCTCCACTTTGCTCCACCCCGGCTGAGCTGGGGAAACGCACGAGAAATCGCGCGCGAACTCCGAATGAATCAGTTGACGGTGGGGAGAAGTGGAGTATGGTGGTGCGCAGTGGAGGGCTGAGGTGACAGCGTCAGTCGTTCCATGCGGCACGGGAGGTGGGGCCGGTGTTTCTCGGCACCCATCAACCGCGGCTGGACGAGAAAGGACGACTGTTCCTGCCGGCGAAGTACCGTGAGGAGCTGGCGGAGGGTCTTGTGATCACCAAGGGCCAGGAGCGCTGCCTCTACGTGTTTCCCGTCGAGGAGTTCCGGCGCATCACCGAGGCGCTGCGCACGGCGCCAGTGACCGCCAAGGCGGTCCGTGACTACAGCCGCGTCCTGTTCGCCAGCGCCTCCGACGAGACCCCCGACAAACAGGGACGCATCACCATCCCCCAGAGCCTGCGCGAGTACGCGGGCCTCCGCCGCGACTGCGTCGTCATCGGCGCCAACACGCGGCTGGAGATCTGGGACGCCTCGGCCTGGGACACCTACCTGGCCGACCAAGAGCAGGCCTTCTCCGACCTGTCCGAGGAGGTGCTGCCAGGAGTCCTTTGACAAGTGGTCGACTCGTCGGTCCAGACGTCGTTCGGCGAGGTCTCCACCCGCTCCCGTGGTGCCGGGCACGACCCGGCTCCGCCGTCCCGCCGCCAGCTGATGCACCTTCCCCGGTGTCAGGTGGCGCGGCGACGCAGAGGGGACGCGGATGGGGACCTGGCCGGGCGAGACGTCCACGGGGGTGGGCGAGGCCCATCGGCGTGTCGGCGTGTACAAGCCGCGCATCCGCGAGCGAGGACGTGTCCCGGGGCAAAGAGGACACATTTCCTGAGGCGGCGTAAAGGGGGTACGACCATGCATGTCAGCGATGCCGAACCGGGCGGGCACGTCCCGGTGATGCTCTCACGTGTCCTCGAGCTGTTCGTCCCCGCGCTCGCCGTCCCCGAGCCCGTGCTCGTGGACGCCAACCTCGGTCTCGGCGGCCATGCCGAGGCGCTGCTCGCGGCGCATCCGGCGCTCCACCTCATCGGCGTCGACCGCGACCCCGTCGCGATCGAGCGGTCCACCGCGCGTCTCGCGCCGTACGCCGATCGCGTCACCCTGGTGCGCGCGGTCTCCGACGAGCTCCCCGAGGTCCTGGCCGAGGCCGGCCGGGAACGGGTCCACGGCGTCCTGTTCGACCTCGGGGTGTCCTCACCCCAGCTGGACGAGGCGGCACGCGGGTTCGCCTACTCCTACGACGCGCCGCTCGACATGCGGATGGACACCGATCAGGAGCTCACGGCCGACGTCGTGGTCAACACCTACTCCGAGGGTGAGCTGATCAGGATCCTGCGCGACTACGGCGAGGAGCGCTTCGCGCCGCGCGTCGCGCGGCTCCTCGTGCGCGAGCGGGAGGCCGGCCGCATCACGTCCACCAAGCGCCTCGCCGACATCGTCCGCTCGGCCATCCCCGCGGCCACCCGCCGCACCGGCGGGAACCCCGCCAAGAGAACGTTCCAGGCATTACGTATCGAGGTGAACGGGGAGCTGACCGCCTTCGAGCGGGCACTGCCCGCGGCGCTCGACGCACTGGTGGTCGGGGGGCGCGTGGTCGTGCTCGCCTACCACTCACTGGAGGACCGCCTCGCCAAGCGGATCCTCACCGCGAGAACCAGGGACACCGGCCCTCCCGGGCTGCCTGTCCCGCTGCCGTCCCACCAGCCGAGGTTCCGTCTGGTCACGCGGGGAGCCGAGCTCCCCGGCGACGACGAGCTGGCGCGCAACCCGCGTGCCGCCTCGGCCAGGTTGCGGGCGGCGGAGAGAATCCGGGAGCCGGAATGAGCATCGACGACACAAGGCCAGACACCCTGGGCGGCGCCACCACCGCCGCCCCCGACCGTCCCGTCCGCCGCACGCCGCGACCGCGGCCGGCCTCCGACCGTCCGCTGGACCGCGACGGCCGCACCGCCGTGCTCCGCGAGCGCACCGCACGGCCCGCCGGCCGTGACGCGGCCGGCCAGGACGGCGGGACCGCCGTGCGGCGGCCGGACTCCGCCGCGCGCGGCGTCCAGGTGGCGCCGGGGCCCGTGCGCGTCCCCCGGCGTGAGGAGCCGCGGCCGCGGAAGGCCGCCGGGTCGCCGTCGCGCGCGCCGGCGCGGGCCGCCGGCCGGCGGCGCACCGCGCCGCGCACGCCGTTCGTGCTGCTCGTGCTCGGGCTGCTCGGCGGCGGGCTGGTGACCCTGCTGCTGCTCAACACCGTGCTGGCCCGCGACTCGTTCCTGCTGTCCGACCTGCGGGACCGCAACAAGGCACTGAACGAGCAGCGGCAGGACCGCGAGAAGGACCTGCTGCTGAAGAACCAGCCGGGTTCGCTCAGCGAGCGCGCGCTCAGCCCGACCTACAAGCCCGACCCGGGTGCCCCCGAGTTCCTCGACCTGGACGGCGGCCGCTCGGGCCGGCCCGCCGGCCTGGACCAGACCCCGCTCGGCACTCCGCCGGAGGGCGAGGCCACGGAGGTCGCACCGAGGTGAGGGAAAGCGGCGGCCGCCCGCCCCGCGGCGGCCGCGGCGGCCCGGACGGTTCGCGGCGGCCTCCGGCGGCCGGCTCCGGGGAGCGCGCCGAGGGAATGTCCGCGCCGCGCAGGCCTTCCGGCCCCAAACGCGAAGGACCCGCCGTCCGGCGCACGCGGACGCCTGGAGCGGACGGTCACACCGGCAGGGCGCCGGGGCCGGACGGCGCGCAGCCGCGGCACGGGCCGGGGAACGGGCCGGCGCGGCGGCGTCCGGACGGCGCGCGGCACGGGGACGGGCCACCTGGCGACGGGCCGCCGTGGCGGCGGTTCCGGCCGCCCGGGCCGCCGCGGCCGCCGCGGCCACCGGTGCCGTTGCGCCTCGGGAACCCGGCGCGGCGGATCAACATCGGGCTGGCCGGCATGGCCGTCGTGCTGTCGTTGTTCGCCGGCAGGCTGGTGCAGTTGCAGGGCCTGGACTCCAAGGTGTTCGCGGCCAAGGCGGCGTCGCTGCGGGTGCGTGAGGAGAAGCTCCCGGCCCGCAGGGGCTCCATCACCGACGTCAACGGGCACCCGATGGCCGTCACGGTGGAGGCGCGCCAGATCTCCGCCGACCCCGAGAAGATCCCGGCGGACAAGCGCGACGAGGTGGCCGGCCGGCTGGCCGCGGTGCTCGGCGTCCCCAAGGACGGCATCGCCGGCAAGCTCGCCAAGACCGGTACCCGCTACGCGCTGCTCGCGCGCGACGTCCCGCTCGGCGTCGCGAGCCGCGTCATGGACCTGGACATCGACGGCGTCAACTCCACGCCGCACTTCCAGCGCCTGTACCCCGGCGGCGACCTCGCCGGCGGCCTCATCGGCTTCGTCGGCGACGACGGCGACGGACTGACCGGGGTCGAGCACACCTACGACACGCAGCTTTCGGGCAAGGACGGCCGCCAGACCATCGAGATCGGCGGCACCGGCCAGCGCATCCCCATGACCCGCAGCACCCGCCAGGAGCCGGTCGCCGGCAAAGGCGTGCGGCTGACCATCGACCGGGACATCCAGTGGGCCGCGCAGCAGGCCATCACGCGCCAGGTGAGGACCACCGGCGCGCGCAGCGGCAGCGTGATCGTGCTGGACGTGCGCACCGGCCAGGTGCTCGCCATGGCCAACGCACCCGAGGTGGACCTGCGCGACTGGCGCTCGGTCCCGCCGGCCGGGTGGGGCAACCGCGCGGTGTCGGAGGTGTTCGAGCCCGGCAGCACCGGGAAGGTCGTGACGGCCGCCGCGGCGCTCCAGACCGGCGCGGTGCGTCCCGAGACGGTGTTCGAGGTCCACGACAAGTACCGCTGCGCCGACCGTGTGCTCGGCGACGCGCACCCGCACCCCCCCGAGCGCCTGACGTTCACCGGCATCATCGCCGAGTCCAGCAACGTCGGCACGATCATGGCGGCCGAGCGCGTCACCGACCAGAGCCTTTACACCATGCTCCGGTCGTTCGGCTTCGGCGCGAGGACCGGCTCCGGCGCGTACGGCGAGGAGGCGGGGCTGCTGCCGAAGCGCGAGACCTGGTCGGGCAGCCAGCGCTGCACCATCGCCTTCGGCCAGGGGGTCTCGGTGACCGCGCTGCAGATGGCCGGCGTGTACCAGGCCATCGCCAACGGCGGCGTGCGCGTCGCGCCGCGTGTTGTCGCGGGCACCACCGGTGCGGACGGCGGGTTCGTCCCGGCCCCGGCGCCGAAACGGACCCGGGTGATCAGCGAGCGCACGGCCAGGGACATCACGACGATGCTGGAGGCGGCCGTCGCCGCCGAGGAGGGCACCGGCTCGCTCGCCGCGATCGACGGCTACCGCGTGGCCGGCAAGACCGGCACGGCGCAGCGGTACGACGAGCGCTGCCGGGGGTACTGCGGATACACCGCGACGTTCGTGGGCTTCACACCGGCCGACGCGCCTCGCCTGGTGGCCCTGGCCGTCCTGCAGGCGCCGGAGAACGGCCACTTCGGCGGTGAGATCGCCGCCCCCGTCTTCAAGGAGGTCATGACGTTCGCGCTGAAGACCCGGAAGATCCCGCCGACCGGCACCACGCCGCCGTCGGTGCGCATGGGCACCGACGGGTGACGGGGAAGGGTACGCTCTCGCCGTGCGTCCCGCGTCGTCTCCGCGTCCCGCGAGCAGTCCCGTCCGCCCCCTTTCCGGCCTGGCGGCCCTCATCGGCGTGCCGAGAGGCGGCGCCGGCTCAGGCGGCACCCCGATGGGGGTGGTCACCGGCGTCACCATCGACTCGCGGCAGGTGTGCCGCGGCGACCTGTACGTCGCGATGCCGGGTGCCACCACCCACGGCGCGTCGTTCGCCGCGCAGGCCGTCTCCGCGGGTGCCGCGGCGATCCTGACCGACGAGGCCGGCCGGGCCGAGGCGACCGCCACCGGCGTCCCCGTGCTCGTGGTGCCGGACCCGCGGGCCGTGCTCGGCCGGGTCGCGTCCTGGGTGTACGGCAGGCCCGCCGAGGGCCTGATGCTGCTCGGCGTCACCGGTACCAGCGGCAAGACCACCGTCACCCACCTGCTGGAGGCCGGACTGCGCGCCGCGGGCCACCGCACCGGCCTGGTCGGCGGGGTGGAGATCCGCGTCGGCGATCTCGGTTACCCGCCGGCGCTGACCACCCCGGAGGCCACCGACCTGCAGGCGCTGCTGGCGTTCATGCGCGAGCAGGGGGTGACCGCGGCGGCCATGGAGGTCTCCAGCCACGCGCTGGCCCTCGGCCGGGTGGACGGCGTGTTCTACGACGTCGCGATGTTCACCAACCTGTCGCAGGACCACCTCGACTTCCACCGCGACCTCGACGACTACTTCCGCACCAAGGCCCGGTTGTTCACCCCCGAGCTGACCCGCGTCGGCGTGGTCAACGTGGACGACCCGCACGGCCGCGAGCTGACCGGCATCGCCAAGGTCCCCGTCACGACGTTCTCCGCCGAAGGCGCGCACGAGGCCGACTGGCGCGCCGAGGACGTGCGCGCCGGCGCCGACGGCAGCACGTTCCGGGTGATCGGCCCCGGTGGCGTGGAGGCCGACGTCGCGGTGGCCCTGCCCGGCCGGTTCAACGTCGCCAACGCGCTCGGCGCGATCGTCACCCTGGTCGAGGCCGGCCTGTCCCTGCAGGCCGCCGTGCACGGCGTGGCCACCGTCACCGGTGTGCCGGGCCGCATGGAGCGCGTGCCAGGTGGCCAGGGCTACCAGGCCATCGTGGACTACTCGCACAAACCCGGCGCCGTGGAGTCGGTGCTGCGCGCGCTGCGCGGCGTCACCCAAGGGTGCCTCACGATCGTGGTCGGCTGCGGCGGCGACCGCGACCGCGGCAAACGTCCCCTGATGGGGGAGGCGGCGGCCCGCCTGGCGGACGTCGTCGTGCTGACGAGCGACAACCCGCGCTCGGAGGACCCGCTGGAGATCCTGCGCGCCATGCTGGACGGCGCGCTCCAGGTCGCCGAGCACGACCGCGCTCATGTGATCATGGAGCCCGACCGCGCGGCGGCCATCGACCTGGCCATCGCGCGGGCCCGTCCCGGCGACGTCGTCGTGGTGGCGGGCAAGGGCCACGAGCAGGGCCAGTACGTCGGCGGCGAGGTGCTGCCGTTCGACGACAGGCGCGTGGTCGCCGAGGCGATCGGCAGACGTGGGCACACCTGACCCGCCGCCTTGTGCGAGGCTGATGCGCGTACCGGGGCAGGGGGCCGCCGGTCCGTGCGAACACCCACGAACGGCTTGTAAGAGAGTAGGGATAGACGAATGATCCCGTTGCCGCTGGCAAGGATCGCCGAGATCACCTCGGGTGCCCTGACGGGCATGGCAGATCCCGGCGCCGTGGTCCGCGGGCCCGTGCTGATCGACTCGCGGGCCGCCGAGCCCGGGTCGTTGTTCGTCGCGATCCGCGGCGATCGCGCCGACGGCCACGACTTCGCCGCGAAGGCCTGCGAGGACGGCGCGGTCGCCGTGCTCGCCGCGAGGCCCGTCGACGCGCCGGCCGTCATCGTGGGGGACACCGTGGCCGCGCTCGGCGACCTCGCCGCCGCCGTGCTCGCCGAGCTGCCGGAGACCACCGTCATCGGTGTCACGGGGTCGGCCGGCAAGACCACCACCAAGGACCTCCTGGCGGGGCTCACCGCGCTCGCGGGCCCCACCATCGCCCCACCCGGCTCGTTCAACAACGAGATCGGCCACCCCCTCACCGTGCTGCGCGCCACCGAGGACACCCGCTACCTCGTGCTGGAGCTCAGTGCGCGCGAGGAGGGCCACATCGCGCACCTGGCGCGGATCGCCCCGCCGAAGATCGGCGTGGTGCTCAACGTCGGCACCGCGCATCTCGGGGTGTTCGGCGGCCGCGACCGCATCGCCAAGGCCAAGGGTGAGCTCGTCGAGGCCCTCCCCGCCGACGGCACGGCCGTGCTCAACGCCGACGACCCCTACGTCCGCGACATGGCGGGCCGCACCGACGCCGCGGTGCGGTGGTACGGCCGCGGCCCCACGGCCCAGGTGCGTGCCGTGGACGAACGGCTGGACGAGCGGGGCCGCGCGTCGTTCACCCTGGTCACCCCGTCCGGCCGTGCGCCGGTGACGCTGCGGCTGCACGGCGCGCACGCGGTCGACAACGCGCTCGCCGCCGCCGCGGCGGCCTACGAGCTCGGCATCCCGGTCGCGGCGCTCGCCGCCGAGCTGTCGCGGGCCGAGCCGCGCAGCCGCTGGCGCATGGAGGTCACCGACCGGGCCGACGGCGTCACCGTGGTCAACGACGCCTACAACGCCAACCCCGACTCCATGCGCGCCGCCTTCGGCGCGCTCGGCGCGCTGGCCGGCGGCCGCCGCACGTTCGCCGTGATCGCCTCGCTGCGCGAGCTCGGCGACGAGAGCGACGCGCTGAACGAAGGCGTGGGCCGTCTCGCCGCCTCGTCCGGCCTCGCCGGGCTGTGGGTGGTCGGCGAGGACGCCGGGCCGATGCTGGCCGGTGCCAAGGACCAGCGGGGCCTGCGGCACGTGCCGGACGCCGCCACCGCCGCCGCCGAGCTCGCCGAGACGCTGCGTCCCGGCGACGTCGTGCTGGTCAAGGGACCGCGCGTCGCGGGCCTCGAGAAGGTCGCCGCGGCGCTGCTGGGTGGTGACGCCGCATGAGGGACATCATCGTCGCGGCCGCCGTGGCGTTCGTGCTGTCGATGCTCGGCACGCCGCTGGCGATCCGCCTGTTCAGCCGCCGCGGCTACGGCCAGAACATCCGCGAGGAGGGGCCCTCGGGGCACCACGAGAAGCGCGGCACCCCCACCATGGGCGGCACGGTGCTGGTGATCGCGGCGCTCATCGGGTTCACCTGCTCCCACCTCGCCACCTGGACGCCGCCGACCGCCTCGGCGCTGCTGGTGCTGTTCCTGATGACGGGACTCGCCACGGTCGGCTTCCTCGACGACTTCATCAAGATCTACAAGCAGCGCAGCCTCGGCCTGCGCAGTGGCGCCAAGGCGCTCGGCCAGCTCGTCGTCGGCGCGGTGTTCGCCGTCCTGGTGGTGCGGTTCCCCAACTCCTACGCCATCACCCCCGCCGAGACACGGTTGTCATTCCTGCGGGACTTCGGGCCGTCGGTCGGCATCGTGATCTTCACGATCTGGGTGCTCATCATGATCGTGGGGTTCTCCAACGCGGTGAACCTCACCGACGGCCTCGACGGCCTCGCCAGCGGCGCCACCGGCGTGGTGCTCGCCGCCTACGTCCTGATCGGCAACTGGCAGCTGCGCAACAGCTGCCTGAACCAGCTCGGGCCCAACTGCTACTGGGTGCGCGACCCGCTGGACCTCGCGGTGGTCGCCGCCGCCGTGCTCGGCGGGCTGTTCGGCTTCCTGTGGTGGAACGCGCCGCCTGCCAAGATCTTCATGGGGGACACCGGCTCACTGGCTCTCGGCGGTGTGCTGGCCGGGCTCGCGATCACCACCCGCACGCAGTTCCTGCTGTTCATCCTGGCCGGGCTGTGCGTCATCATCACCGCCTCGGTGATCATCCAGGTCGGCTTCTTCAAGATGACCGGCAGACGGGTGTTCCGCATGGCGCCGCTCCAGCACCACTTCGAGCTGGCGGGCTGGGCCGAGACCACCATCGTGGTCCGCTTCTGGCTGATCGCGGCCCTGTGCGCGGCCGCTGGGCTCGGCCTGTTCTACGTCGAATGGATGCCGAAGACGTGACGCGCCACGGGGACACCGGCCCCGGCGCACCGGCTCCGGAGGGCCCGGCGCGGAAGGACACCGTCTGCGTGGCGGGGCTCGGGGTGTCCGGGGCCGCCGCGGCGCGGGTGCTCGCACGCGACGGCCACCGTGTCGTGGTCGTGGAGACCGGGGACGGGCCGCGGCAGCGGGCCGCGGCGGCCGAGCTCCAGGCCGAAGGGGTGGAGGTCCGGTTCGGCGGCGGCCTGCCGCCGGAGGCCGGGCTCGTGGTCACCTCGCCGGGCTGGCGGCCGGACACGCCGCTGCTCACCGAGGCGGCCGGCCGCGGCGTCGAGGTGATCGGCGAGGTCGAGCTGGCCTGGCGCCGCAGACCGGCCGGTGCCGCGCCGTGGCTCGCGCTGACCGGCACCAACGGCAAGACCACGGCGGTGCGCATGCTCACCGCCATGCTCACCGCCGCCGGGTACGACGCCGCGGCCGTCGGCAACGTCGGCACCCCCGTCGTCGAGGCCGTGGCGGACAAGCACGACGTCCTCGCCGTGGAGCTGTCCAGCTTCCAGCTCCACTGGTCCGCCACACTGGCCCCCCACGCCGCCGCCGTGCTGAACGTCGCCGACGACCACATCGACTGGCACGGGTCGCTGGAGGAGTACGCACGGGTCAAGGGCCGCGTCTTCGAGCGCGCCGGCGTGGTCGTGTACAACGCCGGCGACGAGATCTCCACTCGTCTCGCGGCCCCCTATCTGGAGCGCTCCGGCGTGCGGGCCGTGGGCTTCACGCTCGGGGTGCCGGGCCCCGGCATGCTCGGCGTGGTCGAGGACCTGCTGGTGGACCGCGCCTTCACCGGCGACCCGGCGACACAGGCGGAGGAGCTGGCCACCCTCGCGGACGTGCGGCCGTTCGCGCCGCACAACGTCGCCAACGCGCTCGCCGCGGCGGCACTGGCCCGCGCCTACGGTGTGCCGCCGGACGCGGTGCGGCGGGGCCTCGCGGAGTACGTGCCGGACCCGCATCGCATCGCGCTGGTCGCGCGGGTCGGCGAGGTCGACTACGTCGACGACTCCAAGGCCACCAACCCGCACGCCGCGGCGGCGTCCCTGGCGTCCTACCTGTCGGTCGTGTGGGTCGCGGGAGGCCTTCTCAAGGGTGCCGACGTGGACGACCTGGTGCGCGGCGCCGCCGGACGGCTGCGTGGCGCCGTGCTCATCGGCGCGGACCGGGAGCGGATCCGGCAGGCTCT
Organism: Sphaerisporangium rubeum; assembly: GCF_014207705.1. Classification (NCBI taxonomy): domain Bacteria; kingdom Bacillati; phylum Actinomycetota; class Actinomycetes; order Streptosporangiales; family Streptosporangiaceae; genus Sphaerisporangium; species Sphaerisporangium rubeum. The sequence goes on along the minus strand of NZ_JACHIU010000001.1, from coordinate 4,588,437 downwards.
GGCGCGACACGCGGCGGATGTTCCCGTGGTGGAGGTGCCGGGGCAAGACACTGGGGTCATGGACCGCGTCGTCGCCGAGGCCGCGAGGCTCGCCGCACCGGGGGACACCGTGCTGCTCGCCCCCGCGGGTGCCTCCATGGACATGTTCGTCAACTACGGCGCGCGCGGCGACGCCTTCGCCGCCGCCGTCGGCCGCCTGGCCGCCGGCGCGGCCACGGGAGCGTGAGGCCCGTGCGGGAGGCGCCGGCGGGCCCCGCGGGTGACGGCCGTGCCGTGCGGGACCGTGCCGTCAAGGAGCGCGCGGCCACCGGCGCGGGCCAGGACTCCGGGGGGGACACCTGGTGGCGCAGGGAGCGGCTCACCGGGCTCGGCGACCTGCTCAACCGGCCGCTCACCTCGTACTACCTGATCCTGGCGTGCAGCGGCCTGCTGCTCACGCTCGGGCTGATGATGGTGCTGTCCGCATCGAGCATCGAGGCGCTGCAGAAGACCGGCAGCCCTTTCTACTGGTTCATCAAGCAGTCCTTCTCGGTGGCGCTCGGGCTGCCGGTCATGTGGCTGTGCTCGCGGCTGCCGCAGCGGTTCTTCCGGCTCGCGGGGAACCCGTTGATGGTCATCGCCATCCTCGGGCTCATCCTGGTGATCTTCATCGGCGAGGCCGAGCTCGGCGCGCAGCGGTGGATCTACATCGGCGGTCTCACCGTCCAGCCGTCGGAGCCCGCCAAGCTCGGCCTGGTGATCTGGGGGGCCGACCTGCTGGCCAGACGGGCCAAACGCGGCCGCATCGAGTGGCGGCAGCTCCTCATCCCGCTGATGCCGGGTACGGCCCTGCTCGCCGTGCTCGTCATGATCGGCAGCGACCTCGGCACCACGCTCGTGCTCATGATGATCTTCCTGGCGCTGCTGTGGGTGGTCGGCGCGCCGCTGCGGCTGTTCGGCGGCATCCTCGCCGTCGCCTCGCTCGCCACCGTCATCATGATCAGCGTCGAGGGGTATCGTTCCGCGCGCATCCAGGGCTGGCTCGACGTGTGGGGCAACGCGCAGACCTCGGGCTACCAGGCGGCGCAGGGCCAGATCGCCATGGGCTCCGGCGGCTGGTTCGGCCTCGGCCTCGGCAGCAGCAGGCAGAAGTGGAGCTGGGTGCCGCACGCCGAGAGCGACTTCATCTTCTCGATCATCGGCGAGGAGCTCGGCCTGATGGGCACCCTGCTCGTCGTGGCCCTGTTCGGGCTGCTCGGTTACGCGGGCCTGCGGGTCGCGACCCGGGTGAAGGACCCGTTCGTCCGGCTCACCTCCTCGGCCGCCGTGGCGTGGATCTGCGGCCAGGCCATCGTGAACATCGGCGCGGTCATCGGCGCGCTCCCCATCACCGGCATCCCCTTGCCGCTGGTCTCGTACGGCGGTTCGGCGCTGCTGCCGACCCTGGCCGCGCTCGGCATGCTGCTGTCGTTCGCCAAGCGTGAACCCGGCGCGGCGGAGGCGCTCGCCGCTCGGGGCCCCGGCCCCGCCGCGCGGGCTCTAAGCTGGCTTGGCCTGGGTCGCCCGGCGGGGGGGATCCGCCGTCCGCGGCCCGGTCCAGACAACGAGGCACGCGGAGTGAAAGGACCGACATGAGGGTGGTCCTCGCAGGCGGCGGAACGGCCGGCCACATCGAGCCCGCTCTGGCGCTCGCCGACGCCCTGCGCAGGATGGATCCCGGCATCGGGATCACCTGCCTCGGCACCGAGCGCGGGCTGGAGACGAGGCTGGTGCCCGCGCGGGGGTACGAACTGGCGCTCGTCCCGGCGGTTCCCCTGCCGAGGGCGATCACGCCGCAACTGCTCACCGTCCCCGGCCGGCTGGCCGGGGCGATCAACGCGGCGGCAGGCGTCATGGATCGCGTCCAGGCCGACGTCCTGGTCGGATTCGGGGGATACGTCGCCACACCGGCCTACCTCGCCGCCAGGCGGCGCGGACTGCCGATCGTGGTGCACGAGGCCAACCCGCGGCCCGGCCTCGCCAACCGCCTCGGGGCCCGGCTCACCGACCACGTGTACACCGGCCACCCCGACACCCCGCTGCCACGCGGGAAGTACGTCGGCATCCCGCTGCGCGAGGAGATCGTCGCCCTGGACCGCCTCTCCACCGGAGACAAGGCGAGGTCCTACTTCGGGCTGGAGAACGACCGGCCGACGCTGCTGGTCTTCGGCGGATCCCAGGGTGCGCGCGCCATCAACGAGGCCGCGCTCGCCGCGGCCCCGGCGCTGCGTCAGTCGGGTGTGCAGGTGATCCACGTGGTCGGCCCCAAGAACACGATCGAGGTGGAGCCGCCTCCCGGCGACCCGCAGTACGTCGTGCTGCCGTACGTCGACCGCATGGACCTCGCGTACGCCGCGGCCGACTTCGTGCTGTGCCGCAGCGGAGCCATGACCTGCGCGGAGCTGACCGCCGTGGGGCTGCCGGCCGCGTACGTCCCGCTTCCGCACGGCAACGGCGAGCAGCGGCTCAACGCCGCGCCGATCGTGCAGGCCGGGGGAGGCCTGATGGTCGACAACGCCGACCTCACCGCCGACTGGATCATCCAGACGGTGCTGCCGGTCCTGCGCGACCCCGAGCGTGTCGTCGCGATGTCGGAGGCCGCGGGCCGCATCGGCCGCAAGGACGCCGACACGGTGCTGGCCCGCGAGGTCATGGGCATCGTGGCCGGAGGCCGCCGATGAGCCTGGTGAAACTCGTGGCGCCGGTGGCGGCACAGGATCTCGGACGTGTCCACTTCATCGGCATCGGCGGGGCCGGCATGTCCGGCATCGCGCGCATCCTGGTCAAGCGCGGGGTGGCGGTGTCCGGCAGCGACGCGCGTTCCTCCCCCATGGTGACCGAGCTGCGTGAGCTCGGCGCCACCGTGTACGTCGGCCACGCCGCCTCCCACATCAAGAACGTCGACACCGTGGTGGTGTCCACCGCCATCCGCGACTCCAACCCCGAGCTCGGCGAGGCGCTGCGCCAGGGGCTGCGGGTCATCCCGCGCGCCGCCGCGCTGGCCGCGCTGATGGTGGGCCGCACCGGTGTCGCGGTGGCCGGCACCCATGGCAAGACCACCACCACTTCGATGCTCACCGTGGCGCTGCAGAAGTGCGGCCGCGACCCGTCGTACTGCGTCGGGGGCCAGCTCGTCACCACCGGGCTCGGCGCCGACGAGGGGGCCGGCGAGGTGTTCGTGGCGGAGGCCGACGAGAGCGACGGGTCGTTCCTGATGCTGGCGCCGCGCGTCGCGGTGGTGACCAACGTCGAGGCCGACCACCTGGACAACTACGGCGATCCGCAGGCCGTGTACGACAGCTTCGCGAGGTTCGTGGAGCGCGTCTCGTCGGTGCTGGTGGTGTGCGCCGACGATCCCGGCGCGATGGAGCTCGTCGCGCTCGGCCGGGCCCGGGGCCTGCGGGTGCGCACCTACGGCAGGGCCGAGCACGCCGACCTGCGGGTCGATGGCATCGCACCGGACGGGTTCGGCGTGCGGTTCAGCGTGGAGGGTCACGGCGACGTCCGCCTGGCCGTGCCGGGGCGGCACAACGCGCTGAACGCCACGGCCGCGCTCGCGGTGGCCCTGGAGCTCGGGGTGCCGTTCGACGAGTTCCGCGACGGGCTCGCGGAGTTCACCGGGGCCAAGCGGCGGTTCGAGTCCAAGGGTGAGGCCGCGGGGGTGGCGGTGTTCGACAGCTACGCGCACCACCCCACCGAGCTCGCCGCCGACCTGCGGGCCGCGCGCGACGTCGTGGCCACGTTCTCCGGGCCCGGGGGCCGCGTCATCGCGGTGTTCCAGCCCCACCTGTACTCCCGCACGCGGTTCTTCGCCGACGACTTCGGCGCCGCGCTCGGGCTGGCCGACGAGGCCATCGTGCTCGACGTCTACGGCGCGCGTGAGGACCCCGAGCCGGGTGTCTCAGGCGCGCTGGTGGCCGGCAAGGTGCGGCTGCCGTCCGACCAGGTCGTCTACGTGCCCGACCGGACCGCCGTGCCGGCCATGGTGGCCGACCGGGCCCGGCCGGGGGACGTGGTGCTGACCATGGGGGCCGGCGACGTGACCGAGCTCGGTCCCCACATCATCGCCGAGCTCGCCGCGCGGTGAGCACCCCCTGGCGCACCGGCCTGGCCGTCCTGCTGTTCTGCGGGGTGGTGGCGGCCGCGGCGTGGCTGGTGTTCTTCTCGCCGGTGCTCGGCGTGCGCCAGGTCGCGGTGTCGGGCAACCAGACCCTGTCGGCGGAGGCGGTGCGCAGCGCCGCCGCCGTGCCGTCCCGCCAGCCGCTGGCGGCCGTGGACGTCGAAGGGGTGCGGCGGCGGGTCGCGGCGCTGCGCCAGGTGGAAGCGGCGGCGGTCGAGCGGGTCTGGCCGGGCACCTTGCGCATCAAGGTCGACGAGCGGCGGCCGCTGGCCGCGGTGCCGGTGGCCGGCGGCGCGGCCGTGGTCGACCGGCACGCGATGGTGATCGAGACCAGGGAGGCCGTCCCGGTGGGGCTGCCGCTGCTGCGGGTCGGCAGGTTCGCCGCCGACGACCCCGCCACCATGGCGGCGCTGGCCGTGGTGCGCGGGCTGCCGTGGGAGCTGTCGCGGCGGGTGCGGGAAGTGCGCGCCACGACGGGCCGTGATGTTTCCCTCCGGCTGGCCGACGGCCGTACGATCATGTGGGGTGACGCGGGACGTACCCGCGACAAGGCGCGCGTCGCGCTCGCGCTGCTGCAACGCCCCGGTGACGCCTACGACGTGAGCACACCGGACGTGGTGACGGTGAAGTGACGTGGCCCGCCGCTCCGCGCGGGCCCGCTCCGCTCACCGGTGCGCCATGCCACTCAGGAGCGAAAGGGACACGCCGGACGTGCTTGCGGCGCGGTGAGTTGACCCTGGGGGAGGGGCAACCCTACTGTCCGTATCATTCCTCAGGTTGACATAACTCTAAATCTCAACTTGAGGGTGAGAGTTAAACAATAAGGCCCGGCGACTTCCGGGCTTCACGTAATGCAAGTAGAAGCAAGTAAACGAGCGGAAAGGCCCCTCGTCGTGGCAGCACCGCAGAACTACCTCGCGGTCATCAAGGTCGTCGGCATCGGCGGCGGCGGAGTGAACGCCGTGAACCGGATGATCGAGGAGGGACTCAAGGGCGTCGAGTTCATCGCCATCAACACCGACGCCCAGGCGCTGCTGATGAGTGACGCCGACGTCAAACTGGACGTGGGCCGCGAGCTCACCCGGGGTCTCGGTGCGGGGGCCAACCCCGAGGTCGGCCGCAAGGCCGCCGAGGACCACCGTGAGGAGATCGAAGAGGTCATCAAGGGCGCCGACATGGTGTTCGTCACGGCGGGCGAGGGCGGCGGCACCGGCACAGGCGGCGCGCCTGTGGTCGCCAACATCGCGCGATCGCTCGGCGCGCTGACCATAGGAGTCGTCACCCGGCCGTTCAGCTTCGAGGGACGGCGCAGGGCCATGCAGGCCGAGGCCGGCATCGAGACGTTGCGCGACGAGGTCGACACCCTGATCGTCATCCCCAACGACCGGCTGCTGTCCATCTCCGACCGCCAGGTGAGCGTGCTCGACGCGTTCAAGGCGGCCGACCAGGTGCTGCTGTCCGGTGTGCAGGGCATCACCGACCTCATCACCACGCCGGGTCTGATCAACCTCGACTTCGCCGACGTGAAGTCCGTGATGTCCGGCGCCGGGTCGGCGCTGATGGGCATCGGGCACGCGCGCGGGGACGACCGGTCGGTGGCCGCCGCCGAGATGGCGGTGTCCAGCCCGCTGCTGGAGGCCAGCATCGACGGCGCGCACGGCGTGCTGCTGTCCATCGCCGGCGGGTCCGACCTCGGCCTCTTCGAGATCAACGAGGCGGCCCAGCTCGTGTCCAACGCCGCGGCCTCCGACGCCAACATCATCTTCGGCACGGTCATCGACGACGCGCTCGGCGACGAGGTCCGCGTCACCGTGATCGCCGCCGGGTTCGACGAGCCCGACGAGAAACCGGCGCCGGCGCAGCCGGTCTCCCGGCCACAGCCCGCCTCCCGTCCGGCGGCCGGCTCGCAGGCACAGGGGACGGCCGGCACGGCCACGGCCGCGGGCACGCAGTCCGCGCCGGCGGCGCCGCAGCCCCGTCCGTCGTCGTTCACCGCGCCGCGGGCCGAGCCCGCGCGCACCGAGTCCCGGCCCGAGTCCCGGCCCGAGCCTCCGCGCGCCGAGCCCTCCCGCGCCGAGCAGCGACCGGCCCCCGTGCGTCCGTTCCCGCCGGCGTCCGCGCAGTCCGCCACACCGGCGCCGCCGGCGCAGCAGCCCTCGGCGGCCGCGGCCGATCCGGTCACGCCGCGTGAGACGGCGGTGGCGCGCGACGCCGACGACGACCAGGCGCCGCTGACCATCCCGCGGCCCACCCCCGAGCCCCCCACTCCCATCACCTCCCGCGTCACCGACCCCAACCGGCGCCGCCAGGTCGTGTTCGAGGACCAGGAAGAGGAACTGGACGTTCCCGACTTCCTCAAGTGACACCGGTCGTGACGCCGGCGCCGTGAGCACTCCCCCCACCCGGGCCACGCGGCGGTCCCGTTACGCTGGGCCCGCTATGAGCCATGGCGAGATCACGGAGCGGGCGGGCCGTACATGACCGATGTGAGCACCGCGCGGCGCGAGGAGATCGCGGCGGGCCTGGCACAGGTGGAGCGGCGGATCGCCGAGGCGTGCGCCGCCGCCGGCCGGCCACGCGAGGAGGTCACGCTCGTCGCGGTGACCAAGACCTACCCGGTGTCCGACATCCGGATCCTCAGCGGGCTCGGGGTGCGCGACATCGGGGAGAACCGCGACCAGGAGGCCGCCGCCAAGGCGCGCGACTGCGCCGGCCTGCCGGTGCGGTGGCACTTCGTCGGTCAGCTCCAGACCAACAAGGCCCGTTCCGTGGCGTCCTACGCCGACGTGATCCACTCGGTGGACCGGCCGAGGCTCGCCGCCGCGCTCGGCCGGGGGGCCGTGGCCGCGGGACGGCTGGTCACCTGCCTGGTCCAGGTGGCACTGGACGACGACCCCGGACGCGGCGGCGTCACACCGGACGGCGTCCCCGCCGTGGCGGACGCCGTCGCCGAGCAGGAGGGACTCGTGCTCGGCGGCGTCATGGCGGTGGCACCGCTCGGCACGAGCCCGGCCCCGGCGTTCGCGCGCCTGCGCGAGGTGGCGGAGGCCCTGCGCGCGGCGCATCCACGAGCGTCGATGATTTCCGCCGGAATGAGCGGAGATCTGGCGGAGGCCGTCGCACACGGCGCGACACACGTGCGGGTCGGTACGGCGTTGCTCGGCCGCCGGACGCCCTTCGTCAGGTAATGTCCCCCCGAGTGGACCTTGATGTCCATGTATCCGAGCAGAGGTCGACAGCGGTGCCTTAGGTTGCCTTGGGTGCGGCGACCATGAGCAGGAGGACGACGGAGCGATGGCCGGCGCGATGCGCAAGATGGCGGTCTACCTCGGTCTCGTGGAGGACGACCGCTACCCCGACTACGGCGGTTACGCCGACGAGGACGATTATCCCGACGACTACGCCGACCGCCGCCGCGACGAGCGCGGCACCGGCGCGCCGCAGGAGGGCCTTGAGGAGCCCGAGAGCCCGGTGCCCGCCCCCCGGTCGGGGGTGCCCGTCGTCGAGCGCCGTACGACCGATCTGGCGCGGATCACGACACTTCACCCTCGCACGTACAACGAGGCCCGCACGATCGGGGAGCACTTCCGCGAAGGCACCCCTGTCATCATGAATCTGACAGAGATGGTCGACAGCGACGCGAAGCGGCTGGTCGATTTCGCGGCAGGTCTGGTCTTTGGCCTACATGGCAGCATTGAACGTGTTACCAACAAGGTGTTCCTGTTGTCCCCTGCCAATGTCGAGGTGACCGCCGAGGACAAGGCCCGAATCGCGGAACGCGGGTTCTTCAACCAGAGCTAGAGTTCCACCTATGAACAGTGAACGGCCACACCTGGCCCGCTCGGACCGTGGCAGGCACGTCGGTGGGGAGGCGGGGCACGACCGTGGGGATCATTAGTGACATCCTCGTCGGGATCCTCGCGATCTACCTCGTCCTGCTGATCGGCAGGATGATCTTTGAGACCGTGCAGGCGTTCGCGCGCTCCTGGCACCCCACCGGGGTCGTCCTGGTGCTCGCGGAGGCCACGTACACGGTGACCGATCCGCCTCTCAAGTTCCTCCGCCGTTTCATTCCCCCGCTCCGGTTGGGTACGGTGGCCTTTGACCTGAGCTTCACAGTGCTGTTCATTGTGGTCTTGCTCATGATCAACATTGTGTCCGTGCTTCGTTAGATCGGGTACCGTCCTGTCGGACCGACTCCGAGCGCGCCAAGGAGACCGAAATGCCGCTGACGCCCGCTGATGTGCGGAACAAGCAATTCAGTACCACCCGGCTGCGGCCGGGGTACGACGAGGAAGAGGTCGACGCCTTCCTCGATGAGGTTGAGGCCGAGCTGGACCGCCTCATCCAGGAGAACGAGGAACTGCGTGCCAAGCTGACCGAGTGCCTGCGCGGCAAGGTCCCCGGTGGCATGGGCATGGCGATGGCCCCCGCGCCGGTCGCCGAGCCCAAGCCCGAGATGATGATGCCGCAGCCGGAGCCCATGAAGCAGCCGGAGCCGATCAGGCCCGAGCCGGTGCCGGTCGGGATGGGGATGCCTCCCGCCGAGGACAACATGGACACCGCGGCCCGCGTGCTCGCGCTCGCACAGCAGACCGCCGACCAGGCCATCGCCGACGCGCGCCGCGAGGCCGACGAGACGGTCACCCGTGCGCGCCGCGAGGCCGACGAGATCCTCGGCAAGGCACGCCGCCAGGCCGAGCAGATCATCGGCGACGCGCGCGGCCGCGCCGAGACGCTGGAGCGTGACGCGCAGGAGCGGCACCGCCAGGCGATGGGTTCCCTCGTGCAGACCCGCGACGAGCTGGAGCGCAAGGTCGACGAGTTGCGCAGCTTCGAGCGTGAGTACCGCAGCCGGTTGAAGCTCTACCTGGAGAACCAGCTCGCCGAGCTGAACGTCGCGGCCGAGGGCAGCGGCGGGTTCCCCGTGGTCGGCGGCCAGATGGGTGGCGCCCCCGCCATGTCCCACGCCGGCGCGCCTGGTGGCCCCCAGCAGATCCAGGGTGGCCAGAGCAACCCGTTCGGCGCTCCCGAGCCGGCGCCGCACTCCGGTGCCTTCCCGGTTGACGCTCCGCACACCGACCGGCGTTAAGGTAAAGGTCAAGGGTTTACGCCGACCCGCGACTGGGAGTTCTCCGTGATCTACCTCAGCGCCATTCTGGTGGTCCTCGCCTTCGGCCTCCTGGTCGCGGGCGTGGTGACCGGAACAGCGGTCCTGGTCATGTGGTCGATCGTGGTCAGCGTGCTGTCCGCGGTCTTCCTGATGATCGGGGCACTGCTGCGACGCCATCACCTGTTCCCCTCCGGCGGTGGGAAGGCGGCCATGGCGCCGCCGATGCCGCCGGTCGGTGCCGGTGCCGGCACGATGGCGAGACCCGGAGCCATGGCCGGCGCGGCCGCTCCCGCTCGTGGTGCATCCCCCACCCTGACCCGGCCGGTGTCCACGCCTGCGGCGGCCCACCCCGCCACGGCGCGAACCACCGCCGCGCAGGGTCCGACCGGGGCCTTCGCCGCCTCCGGCGGGCCACGACCGCCCGCCGGCGCACGGCCGTCCCCCGACACCATCGTGCTCGTCATCCCCGGCCGCAGGCGTTTCCACCTGCCCGGGTGCCGCCAGCTCGCGGGGCGTGAGCACGAGGAGCTGACGTACGAGGAGGCGCGCGAGGAAGGCTTCTCCGCCTGCACCACCTGCCTCCCGGCGACCACGGCCGACCCCTCGGCCCGTCCGCCATCCCCCGGTGCCACCGTCCGTTCCGTCCCCGAGACGGCCCGCACCGCGTCCCCGTCCCCCCCGTCCTCCCGCGCTCTCCCCGCCGCACCCCACCCGTCCCTGCCTCCCGCCGACCCCCCGGCCCTCCCCCCGGCGACGACCGGCCCCCTGAAAGTTTCACCCGCCACCCCCCGTCCCGCCTCTTCTCGACCGCCGGTGCCTAACCGGCCGGACGAGAGAGACCACACGGACGCGGACCCGTCCGACCCCCTGAGACGACCCGCCTCCCCGTCCCGGCCCGAGACCCCGGCATGGTCCAGGGAGCCAGGACGACCGGAGGACTTCAGGCGCACGCAGGACGACAGACGACCGCCGGCCGGCGAACGGCCCGAGCGTCCCGCACGACCTGCCGACCCCACGCGACCCGCCTCCACGTCCCGGTCCGGCGACCCCGCGCGATCCGGAGCCACGTCCCGGTCCGGCGACCCCGCGCGGCCCGGAGAGACTGATCGCCACCGGGATCCGGCACGGCCTGGGGAGGCGGTCTGGCCGCGGGACGCGGAACGGTCGGCGGACCCCGCACGATCCACGGAGGCGGTACGACCGCGCGACGCGGCGAAGCCCGGGGACTCCGCACGGCCCGGAGAGGCGGTACGGCCGTGGGACGCGGAACGGTCCGCGGAGGGACGGCGGCCCTCTGGGGACGTGGAACGTCCCACTGACGCCGACCGGTCGTCCGACGCCACCGTGGCCGGACGGCTGCCGCGCACCGGATCCGGCTCCTCGGGTCGCACGGCCGACACATGGTTCACCGGAAGGTCCGCCTCCACCGGGTCCACGCCACCCGGCGGCACCGGCACCCCGCCGGTCGTCCCGTCGAAGCCCGTGGTGCTCCCCGAGGCGGTCAGCCCCTTCGAGGCCTTCAAGCGCCCCGGCACGGCCGCACAGCCCGCTCCCGCCGTCCCGGACGGCGAGCGCGAGACCCGGTCACCCGAGCGCGATCGGGCCACCGATGAGACCCGTGCGGCGGATTCCCCGAGGAAGACCACCCCCGGTGCCCCGGCCGGTACCGAGCAGGCCGGCGGCCGGCCCGCCGAAGCCGGGGCCACGTCTCCGGCCGCCAGGACCGGGCCAGGCGAGACGAAGCCGGCGCGACCTGACTCCGGCGCGAACCCCGCCAAGGCGGAGGCCTCCACGACGGGACCCGCCAAGGCTTTCGCCCCCGAAGGTCAGCGCGCCAAGCCCGACGTCACCGGCCCGGAGCCCACGAGGACCGGCTCTGAGCCCACCAGGTCCGGGACGGAGCCGGTCAAGGCGAAGCCTCCTGGGTCCAGGCCCGCCACACCGCAAGACCCCGCAGGCAGGCCCGCCAAGCCGCAGACCTCCGGAACGGACCCGGTCAAGGCGGAGACTTCATCGGCGGAGCCGAGCAGAGAGAGAATCTCCAAGCCGGAGCCTGCCAAGCCGGAGAGCGCCAAGTCGGAGCCTGCCAAGTCGGAGCCCGCGAAGTCGGCGAGCATCGGTCCGGAGACCGCCAGCCCGGCGAGCGGCAGGCCGGAGACCGCCAGGCCGGGGAGCGTCGGGTCGGCGAGCGCCGAGTCAGAGTCCGCCGAGTCAGAAGCCGCCAAGTCGGAGAGCACCGGGTCAGAGCCCGTCAAGTCGGAGAGCGCCGGGACCGGTGCGCCTGAGTCGGCGAGGGCCGGCGGGGACGGGGACAGGTCGGTCACGGCGCAACTCCGCCGTCCCGGCATGGTCAAGGTCATCTCGGGCACGCGCCGCTTCCACAGCTCCAACTGCCCGCTGATCAAGGGCTCCGATCCCGGCTCGCTGGAGACCATGTCCCGCGCCGACGCCGAAGCCGCAGGCCTCACCCACTGCTCGGTCTGCGACACCGACCGCTGACACCTCCACATCGGGCTCACGCACGTGAAGCAGTCACCGCCGAGGGCCCGACACGACCTCCGTCGTCGTGCCGGGGACCGTGGCCGGCACCTTCGGCGTCTCGTTCCCAACCTGAAGGGGTCACCGCCGAGGGCCTGACACGACCTTCGTTGTGGTGCTGGGGACCGTGGCCGGCACCTTCGGCGTCTCGTTCCCAACCTGAAGGGGTCACCGCCGAGGGCCTGACACGACCTTCGTCGTGGTGCTGGGGGCTGTGGCCGGCACCCCCGGCGTCTCGTCCAACACTTGGCTACCTGGTAAGGGTGCGCGGACTGTTTGACAGGCTCACGGCATCGTGTCGGCGCTCCAGGGAAGAGATGGCAGGCCCGGTGTGCGGAGACCTTCGCTGCCGCAGATGAGGTGGTGCCGGGTTTCGGCCGCGTGGGGGAGTGGTTCACGGCGACCACGCCACCACGGCCGACGCCGCCATGGCACCCTTCGCGGCGGTCCGGCGACTCGACAGGTGGCTCCGGACACCCACCGGCTGCGTTCGTCAGCCCCGGACACGCACTCGACAGGGCCGATGTGTCCACCGGCGGCCGTCGGCTTATGTGGCGGTTCCGGCAGGGAACGACTGTTCGAGACATGGGTGGAATGATGTCCGGGTATGACGCCTTGACCGGGAGGAGACGATCGTGGCGTTGCCTCCGGACGACGTCGTCGTCGCGGCCCTGAGGGCTGGGGACGAGGCGATGTTCGCGGCGGTGCTGGACGCCTGGTCGCCGGGCATGCTGAGAGTGGCCCGCGGCTATGTGTCCACATCCGAGTCCGCAGAGGAGGTCGTGCAGGACACCTGGCTGGCTGTCGTCGGGGCCGTCGACGACTTCGAGGGGCGGTGCTCCCTGAGGACGTGGATCTATCGCATCGTGGTCAACACCGCGGTCAAGCGTGGTGTGCGCGAGAGCCGCAGCGTTCCGTGGAGTGCGGCGTTCGGTGACGCCGGTGGGCCGCCGGAGATGCCGTCCGGTGTGTGGGACTCGCCGGGACGGTGGCCGACGCCTGAGGGGGAGGCGCTGGCCGCGGAGGCGCGGATCACGATCGCGGCCGCGCTGGCGGACCTGCCGGCGCGGCAACGTAGCGTGATCATGTTGCGGGACGTGGAAGGATTCACCTCGGAGGAGGTCTGCGAGATCCTTGATCTCACCCCGGCCAATCAGCGTGTCCTCCTCCATCGGGCCCGCACCACCGTGCGTGGCCGTCTGGCGGGTTACTTCGCTACCGTGAAGCGAACGGAGTAGTGAAACGGTTCAGAGAGCAAAGGTCGAGGCGGTCGTGAAAGTGAAGCGTTTCAGTTGCGAGGACTTCGGGGAACTCACCCCGCTCTACCTCGACGACGCCCTGGACGCCGCCACCCGCCAGAACTTCGACCGCCACCTCACCGCCTGTGCGTCCTGCGCCGAGTACCTCACCGAACTCCGCGCCACCGTCACCGCACTCGGCGGCCTCCCCGCACCCGCGCTCTCCTCCCGCGTCCGCTCCCGCCTCCTCGCCGCCTTCCGCGCCTCCCGCGTCCCTGACCGGCCTTCTCCCGACCCCCGCCGTCCCTGACCGGCCCTGTCCCGGATTCGACCGGTCATGGCCGGGGTCACGACGACCCGGCCATGACCTCGCGACGCCACCGGCGGCGCCGGAGGTGAACCGTCTGTGGCGGCCGGCCGTACCTTCCGGTGACGCCGAGCGCGAGCCAGGCCTCGGCCACGCGGGAAGGGGCGGAGTCCATGCGGTACGCGGGTGGCAGGATCGCGGTCACGGCGGCGAGCGGGCTCGTCGTGCTTCAGCTCGTCGGCGCGTGCGCGGCGCCGGAGGGAGCGCGGCCCGACGGCGACGTGCCGGCGTTCGTGGCGGCCACCGGGACCGCGGGGCCCGCGGCGGCTCCGGCGGCGGCAGGGGACTTCGTGGACACCGAGTGGGGGCCGTTGTCCCCGGCGGACCGGGTGTTGTTGATGAAGGTACGGCTGGCGGGGCTGTGGGAGATCCCGGTGGGCCGGGAGGCCAGGACCAAGGCGGCGCGTCCCCGGACGAGGACCAACCTCGGGGAGATGGCACGGCAGCATGTGCTGCTGGACGCCGACGTACGGGCCGTGGCGCGCAAGCTGCGGGTCACGCTGCCGGACACCCCCACCGACGAGCAGCTCGGGTGGATCGCGGAGATCTCCGGCAAGTCGGGCACGGCGTACGACCGCACCGCCGTGAAGCGGCTCCGCCAGGCGCACGGCACCGTCTTCCCTGTGATCGCGCAGGTGCGCGCCACCACCCGCAACACGCTGGTGCGTGACTTCGCCGAGCTCGCGGCGCGGTTCGTCAACGCGCACATGGACCTGCTGGAGGCCACCGGTTTCGCCGACTCGGCGGCGATCCCCGCGCCGCCGGACGCCGGCCCTCCGCCGGAGGTCGTCCCTCCCGGCGAGCCGGCCCCGGTCGCGCCACCCGCGACCAAGCTGCTGGACCAGAGCCCGCGTGACACCGGCCCGCTGAGCCCCGCCGACATCGACCTGCTCGTCAAGGTGCGCCAGGCCGGACTGTGGGAGATCCCCGTGGGACGTGAGGCCGCGGCCCGAGCCGTGGGGGAGAAGACCCGCAAGAACCTCGGCGAGATCGCGCGGCAGCACGAGCTGCTGGACGCGGACGTCCGCGCGGTCGCCGCGCGGCTCCGGGTGCCGCTTCCCGACGAGCCGACCGACGAGCAGCAGGGCTGGATCATGGAGATCTTCCTCAAGACCGGCGAGGAGTTCGACCAGACCGCCGTGACCCGCCTGCGCGTGGCGCACGGCAAGGTCTTCCCGGTCATCGCGCAGGTCCGCGCGACCACGCGGAACTCCGCCATCCGCGACTTCGCCGACCTCGCCGCGCGTTTCGTCCGCACCCACATGTCCCTGCTGGAGGGAACCGGCCTCGTGGGGGAGACGTCCCTGCCGTCCGCCCCGGAGGTGACGACGGCCCCGGAGCCGGTCCCCGACGACCGTCCCGCACCGAGCGCGCCACCGGCCACGTCCTTGCTGTGAGCCTGGTGTCGTCCGCGGGTTGATTCGCCGTCGGGCTGTAACGCCTGACGTCCTCAAGGGTCTGTGTATCCGTACGCCGACGCTGTGGGGGGCACGGGATGACGAGCGGGCTGACGCAGGACGTGCTGATCCGGGACGCCGCGGGGGTCGAGGAGTTCGCGCGGGAGTGCTTCGCCGCGGTTGCGGGGGAGGAGCGCGTCGGGGCCGAGCTGGAGTTCCTGGTGTACGACCGGCGGGACCCCGCGCGGCCGGTGCCGGTCGGCGAGGTCGTGGCGGCGCTTCCCGAGCTGCCGGGGGGGAGCAGGGTGACGTTCGAGCCGGGGGGGCAGCTCGAACTGTCCGGGCCACCGGGGACGCTGACCGGCGCGGTGCGGCGGCTCGGCGCGGACGTGGAGGCGGTGAGGGCCGCGCTGCTGGACGCGGGTCTGGCGCCGGCGGGGGTGGGCCTGGATCCGGTGCGGCCGCCGGTGCGGCAGCTCACCGAGCCGAGGTACGAGGCGATGGCGAGGCACTTCGGTGCGCCGTACGGGCCGCTCATGATGTGCTCGACCGCGTCGATCCAGGTCAACCTGGATCTCGGTGCGGCGCCTGAGGTCCGCTGGGAGCGCGCGCACCTGCTCGGGCCGGTCCTGGTCGCGGCCTTCGCCAACTCGCCGCTCGGGGCCCGCGGGCCGACCGGCTGGATGTCGGGCCGGCAGGAGGTCTGGGAGAACCTCGACCGGACCCGCACGGCCCCGGTGCCCGCCGCGGCGGACCCGGCCGCCGCGTGGGCCGCCTACCTGCTGGACGCGCGCCTGATGGTCCTGCGGGACGGCGACGGCCGCTGCCGGCAGGTGCGCGACGGTACGACGCTGCGGGACAGGATCGCCGCGACCGGCGTCACGAAGGCCGAGGTGGCCTACCACGCCACCACCGTGTTCCCGCCGGTGCGTCCACGGGGCTGGCTGGAGATCCGCTACCTCGACGCGCAGTCCCCGGCCGTGTGGCCCGTCTGCGTGGCCGTCACCCATGCCCTGATCACCGACGACAAGGCGGCCGGGGCCGCCTGCGCCGCCGCCGAGCCGTGCCGCGGCCTGTGGCGGACCGCGGCGCGGGACGGTCTGGCCGGTGCGCCGCTGCGGCGCGCGGCGCAGGAGTGCTTCCACGCCGCGCTCGACGCGCTGCCTCGTCTCGGCGCGCACCCCGGCCTGATCCGCGCGGTGGCGGACTTCGCCGACCGTCACGTCACCCCGGGCCGGTCCCCGGCCGCCGCGCTCCTCGACGGGCCCCCGATCGGGACCCGGCTGATGGAAGGACACCTGTGAACGACCTGAAGGAACGGATCGCCGCGCAGCTTCAGGCCGTGCGCGACCGCTCGCTCACCTACACCGACGCCGAGGACGACCTGCTGACCCGTCAGCACTCACCGCTGATGTCCCCCCTGGTGTGGGACCTCGCGCACGTCGGCAACTACGAGGAACTGTGGGTGCTGCGGGCCGCCGGCGGCATCGAGCCGGTCCGCCCCGAGATCGACGACATCTACGACGCCTTCAAGACCCCCCGCAAGGACCGTCCCTCCCTGCCGATGCTCCGGCCCGCCGAGGCGCGCCGCTACATCGAAGGGGTGCGCGGCCGGGTGTTCGACGTCCTGTCCGCGGTGGACTTCGACTCGCCCGACCCGCTGCACCGGCAGGGCTTCGTGTTCGGCCTGGTCATCCAGCACGAGCACCAGCACGACGAGACCATGCTGGCCACGCTTCAACTGTCCGGCGAGCCGGGCCTGGTGCGTGACGCCGCGCTCCCGCCGGGACGGCCCGGCGGCCCCGAGGAGGTGTTCGTGCCGGCGGGGTCGTTCCTCATGGGGACCGACACGCAGCCGTGGGCCTACGACAACGAGCGGCCCGCGCACCGGGTGGACCTGCCGGCGTACTGGATCGACCGGTTCCCGGTGAGCAACCAGGCCTACACCGCGTTCCTCGACGCCGGCGGCTACGACGACCCCCGATGGTGGACCCCCGAGGGGTGGCGCTGGCGCACGGAGACCGGCGCCGTGGCCCCGCTGTTCTGGACCAGGGACGGGGACACCTGGTGGCGCACCCGCTTCGGCCGTACCGAGCCGGTGCCGATGGACGAGCCGGTGCAGCACGTCTGCTGGTACGAGGCCGACGCCTACGCGCGCTTCGCCGGCCGCCGCCTTCCCACCGAGGCCGAGTGGGAGAAGGCCTGCGGCTTCGATCCCGGGACCGGCCGGACCCGCACCTACCCCTGGGGGGAGGACGACCCGGGACCCGGCCGGGCCAACCTCGGTCACCGTGCCGCGCGGCCCGCGCCGATCGGCGCCTACCCCTCCGGTGCGAGCCCCTGCGGCGCCGAGCAGATGGTCGGCGACGTCTGGGAGTGGACCGCCTCGACGTTCCAGCCCTACCCCGGGTTCCGCAGCTTCCCCTATCCGGAGTACAGCGAGGTCTTCTTCGGCTCCGGATACCGGGTGCTGCGCGGCGGCTCCTGGGCCGCCGACCCCGCCGCGGTCCGCACGACGTTCCGCAACTGGGACCACCCCATCCGCCGGCAGATCTTCTCCGGCTTCCGCTGCGCGCGTTCCGCCACCCCGGAGCAGGCCTGATGCGGCCCGCCGGCCCGTCGCGCGGGCCCCGGGGGTGCGCGTAGATGTGCCGTCACGCCGCCTGGCTCGGCGCACCTCGCGCGCTCGCGTCCCTCATCGGGGAACCGGAGCACGGCCTGCTGACCCAGTCGTACGCGCCGCGCATGCAGCGCCACGGCCGGGTCAACGCCGACGGCTTCGGCATGGGCTGGTACGACCCGGCCCGCGCCGAGCCCGTCAGGTACCGCAGGACGATCCCGATCTGGTCGGATGCCAACCTGCCGGCGCTCGCGCAGGTCGCGCGCTCGGGCTGCCTGCTGGCCGCCGTGCGGTCGGCCACCGCCGGCATGCCGATCGAGGAGACCGCCACCGCGCCGTTCACCGACGGCCGCCACCTGCTCAGCCTCAACGGCCGCGCCGCCAGGGACGCCGTGCGTTGCCTGGCCGCCGACGCCGAGAGCACCTGCGACGCGGCCTGGCTGGCCGCCGGTGTCTTCGGCCTGCTCCAGGCCGGCACCTCTCTCGGCGCCGCGCTCGCCGAGACGGTCACCAGGACCGGGGGCAAGGACCCGGAGGCCCGGCTGAACCTGCTCGCCTGCGACGGCGCCACCGTCGCGGCCACCACCTGGGGCGACACCCTCTACCTGCGCGCGGACCCCGACGGCGTCCTGGTCGCGAGCGAACCGCTCGACGACGACCCCGCCTGGCGTCCCGTCCCCGACCGCCACCTGCTTGTCGTCACCGGCGACGGCGTGCGCGCCGACCCTCTGTGACCCGACCGTCAACGAACCGGGAGACACCCGTGCCTGTCAGCCGTTCGCCTGTCTCGTCCGTGCGCCTCGTCGACCACCTCGGCGAGG
The DNA here is from genome assembly GCF_014207705.1 of Sphaerisporangium rubeum. Lineage (NCBI taxonomy): Bacteria > Bacillati > Actinomycetota > Actinomycetes > Streptosporangiales > Streptosporangiaceae > Sphaerisporangium > Sphaerisporangium rubeum. The sequence goes on along the minus strand of NZ_JACHIU010000001.1, from coordinate 4,570,205 downwards.
ACCATCTGCGCCGCGCCTTGGAGCACGACGTCCGCACCGGCCTCACCGCGACCCCCAAGCACCTGCCGCCGAAGTGGTTCTACGACGCGCGCGGCAGCGACCTGTTCTCCCGGATCACCCGCCTGCCGGAGTACTACCCCACCCGCCGTGAGACGGCGATCCTGCGTGAGCACGCCGGCGACATCGCCGCGCGCGCCGCCGCCGGCACCCTGGTGGAACTCGGTTCGGGTACCAGCGAGAAGACCACTCTGCTTCTCGACGCGCTCACCGCCAAGGGCCTGGCCGCCTACACCCCGGTGGACGTCGACGCCACCACCTTGCTGTCGGCGGCCCGCCGCCTCGGCATCCGCTACCCCGGGCTCACCGTCCAGCCGGTGCGCGCCGACTTCGAGCACCAACTCGCCGGCCTGCCGAGATCGACCCCCCGGATGACGGCCTTCCTCGGCGGGACCATCGGCAACCTCGACCCCGCCGCGCGCCGCGCGTTCCTCGGCGCGCTGCGCGCCACGATGAGCCGCGGCGACACGTTCCTGCTCGGCGCCGACCTGGTCAAGGACACCGGCCGCCTGGTCGCCGCCTACGACGACGCGGCCGGCGTCACCGCCGAGTTCAACCGCAACGTGCTGCACGTCATCAACCACGAACTCGACGCGGACTTCGTCCCCGATGACTTCGCGCACGTGGCCCGGTACGACGAGACCGCCGGGTGGATCGAGATGCGGCTGCGCGCCACCCGGCCGATGCGGGTCCGCGTGCGCGCGCTCGGGCTGGAGGTGTCCTTCGCGGACGGCGAGCAGATGCGCACCGAGATCAGCGCCAAGTTCCGCCTCCCCGGCCTGCGCGCCGAGCTCACCGCCGCCGGCCTCGCCGTCGACCACATCTACACCGACCCCGCCGGCGACTTCGCTCTGGTGCTCGCTCGCGCCTGACTTTGTAAAGGGCCCCGGCGGGATCATCCGCCGGGGCCCTCGACGCGGAACCGTCAGCCGGCCAGGCTCACGTGGAACGTGAGGCCGAGCTCGGCGTCGTGGTGTGCCGGCAGGTCCGCCGGAGGCGCGCCTTCGCTGATCGTGGTGGCGAGCACCTCGTCCGCCACGTGGCCCGCGCCGTCGCGCAGAGCCTCGGCGAGGTCGCCGTCCGCCGTCCACCACAGCGAGATCCGGTCGGTGATCTCCAGGCCGGTGGCCTTGCGTGCCTCCTGCACCAGGCGGACGACGTCACGGACCAGGCCCGCGCGGTACAGCTCCGGGGTGACCTCCAGGTCCAGGGCCACGGTCTCACCCGAGCCGGTGCCGACCGCGCCGGTCTCCACGGCCCAGCCGGCCTTCGGGTGCTCGGTGACGATCAGGTCGTCCGCGCCGAGCGTGACCTTCTCGCCGGACACGACCACCGTCGCGGTGTCGCCGGCCCGGATCGCCGCGGCCAGCGTCGCCGGGTCGGCGGCGGCGACCGCTGCGGCGACCGCCTTGGTGCCGGCGCCGAACCGCTTGCCGAGCGCACGGAAGTTCGGCTTCACGGTGAACGACACCAGGTCCGCCGAGTACGCCGACAGGTCCTCCAGGGACCGCACGTTGAGCTCGTCGGCGATCAGTTCACGCAGTGACGCGGGCAGCGAGGACCATCCGGCGGCGCCGACCAGGGCCCGCGCCAGCGGCTGACGGGTCTTGACGCCGCTGCCGGCCCGCGCGGACCTGCCGAGCTCCACCAGCCGGCGCACCAGCGCCATGCGCTCCGACAGGGCCGGGTCGAGAAGCTCGTGCTCGACCTGCGGCCAGGAGGCCAGGTGGACCGACGACGGCGCGTCCGGCGCGCGCAGCACGTCCCACACGTAGTCGGTGACGAACGGCACCAGCGGCGCCATCAGCCGCGTCACCGTCTCCAGCGCGCCGTACAGCGTGGCGAACGCCGACACGTCGCCGGACCAGAACCGGCGCCGGGAACGGCGCACGTACCAGTTGGACAGGTCGTCGAGGAATTCGGTGATCCGCCGGCCCGCGCGCGCGGTGTCGAACACCTCCATGGCGTCGGTGACCTCGGCCACGGTGCGGTTCAGCTCGGCCAGGGCCCACCGGTCGATCAGCGGCCGGTCCGCCGGCGCGGGGGCTTGCGCCAGCCGCTCCGGCGACCACGACTCGGCGTTGGCGTACAGCGTGAAGAACGAGGTGGTGTTCCAGTAGGTCAGCAGGACCTTGCGGACGATCTCCTCAAGGGCCGCGTGGCCGACCCGGCGCGGCGACCACGGCGAGCCGGAGGTCGCCATGAACCACCGCAGCGCGTCGGCGCCGTGCTGCTCCATCAGCGGCACCGGCTGCAGCACGTTGCCGAGGTGCTTGCTCATCTTGCGGCCGTCCTCGGCCAGGATCAGCCCGAGGCACAGCACGTTCTCGTACGACGACCGGTCGAACACCAGCGTGCCGACGGCCATCATGGAGTAGAACCAGCCGCGGGTCTGGTCGATCGCCTCGCAGATGAACTGGCCCGGGTAGGCCCGCTCGAAGACGTCCTTGTTCACGTGCGGCGCACCCCACTGCGCGAACGGCATCGCGCCGGAGTCGTACCACACGTCGATCACGTCCGGCACGCGGCGGGCCTCGTCGCCGCACACCGGACAGGCGAAGGTCACGTCGTCGACGTACGGCCGGTGCGGGTCCAGCGCGGTCAGGTCGCGGCCCGCGAGGTCCCCGAGCTCCTTGAGTGACCCCACGCACGTCACGTGGGACTCGTCGGCGGTGCACACCCACAGCGGCAGCGGCGTGCCCCAGTAGCGCGACCGCGACAGGGCCCAGTCGACGTTGTTGCGCAGCCACTCGCCGTACCGGCCGTCCTTGATGGTCGCCGGGAACCAGTTGGTGCCGGCGTTCTCGGCCAGCAGCCGGTCCTTGACGGCCGTGGTCCTGATGTACCAGGAGGGGAGCGCGTAGTACAGCAGCGGCGTGTGGCACCGCCAGCAGTGCGGGTAGCTGTGCTCGAAGTGCTCCCCGCGCAGCAGCAGGCCCCTGGCCCGCAGGTCCTCGGTCAGCCGCTCGTCGGCGTCCTTGAAGAACACCCCGCCGACCATCGGCACCTCGGCCGTGAACCGGCCGTCCGGGCCGACCGGGTTGACCACCGGCAGGCCGTACCGCTTGCAGGTCGTCATGTCGTCGGCGCCGAACGCCGGCGCCTGGTGCACCAGCCCGGTGCCGTCCTCCACGGTGACGTAGGAGGCGAGGACCACGAAGTGCGCGCCGGGGATGTCGACCAGCTCGAACGGCCGGGAGTACGGCGTGTGCTCCAGCTCGGTCCCCTGGACGTGACCGGTGACCGTCCAGCCCTCGCCGAGCGCCGCGCCGAGCAGCGGCTCGGCCACGATCACCGGCCGCTCGCCGTCCTTGGCCGCGACGACGTACGTCACGTCGGGGTGCACCGCGACGGCCGTGTTGGACACCAGGGTCCACGGCGTGGTGGTCCACACCAGCAGATCGGCGCCCTCGAAACGGCCGGAGGTCACCGGCATGCGCACGTACACCGACGGGCTGCGCACCGTCTCGTACCCGCCGGGCTGGCCGAGCTCGTGGTCCGACAGGCCGGTGCCGCAGCGCGGGCAGTACGGCGTGATGCGGAAGTCGCGGAACAGCAGCTCCTTGTCCCAGATGACCTTCAGCGACCACCACACCGCCTCGACGTAGGCGGGGTCCATGGTGCGGTAGGCCTGGGTCATGTCGACCCAGTAGCCCATGCGCTCGGTCATCTCCTCGAACGCGTCCACGTGCCGCAGCACCGACTCGCGGCAGCGCTCGTTGAACGCCGCGATGCCGTACGCCTCGATCTCCGGCTTGCCGGAGAGGCCGAGCTCCTTCTCCACCGCCACCTCGACCGGCAGGCCGTGGCAGTCCCAGCCGGCCTTGCGCGGCACGGAGAACCCGCGCATCGACTTGTAGCGGGGGAACACGTCCTTGAACACCCGGGCCTCGACGTGGTGCACGCCTGGCATGCCGTTGGCCGTCGGCGGGCCCTCGTAGAACACCCAGGAAGGGCCGCCGGAGTTCTGTTCCAGGGAGCGCTCGAAGACCTTCCCGTCACGCCACCGGGTGAGCGTCTCCTGCTCGAAGGCGGGAAGATCGACCCGCGAGGGGAGCGGGCGGAAGTAGGGTGAAGTCATCGTCGGGACCGGTCCTCCACGCGAAAGATTGCTGGTCTGCGTGAAGGGACGAGGCGCGGGGCCCCGCGGTACCACCCTCCTTGACCACGATCGCGGAGAATCTCCCTGATCGAGGCCCACTCTTGTCTTCGTGGCCGGGTCTACTGGGCCGTGGCGGCCGTTCTTCCGGCGGCTCCGGGGTGATCTTCCCTCCGGCCTCGCCCCGGGCTCACACCGTCCCCGGGTCGCTACGGCGAGGGGTGCGGAGGTACTCGTCCCCATCAACGCCTTGCAATCTGAAACGATATCTCACCGGCAAGGAGGCTCGGTACCGGATATGCGGCTGGTGATCAGGGTGAAGCCGGGCTCGGCCCGCGAATCGGTCGGCGGCGCGTACGGTGAGGACGCCGTCGTGGTGAGGGTCGGCGCGCGCGCCGTGGACGGCAAGGCCACCGAGGCCGCGCTGCGCGCGGTGGCCGCGGCGTTCGGGGTGCGCCGGGGAGACGTACGGCTGGTCAGCGGGGCGACCAGCAGGGACAAGGTCATCGAGATCCTGGGAGATCACCAGGAATTGACCGAAAGGGCGGCGGCGTTACGGATGACGTAAACGGTCGGCGCGTCGGTTGTTCTTCCGAAATGGCCGACCTAAGCTTCCCGCACTGCTCAAAGGCGTGATCGGCGAGGAGGCCTGCATGGCCGGTGTGGCGCGGGCGGGTAAGCCCGCCACTCAGATTGACGGCGGCGGCTGGACCGGCGAGGAACTGTCGGCGGTCCGGCACCGTCTGCAGGGGGAGATCGAAGAGCTCAACGCCGAGATCGCGCGGGCCGAGTCCCAGATCGCCTCCGGGGACATCAGCGACAGCGCGGGGGACGATCAGGCGGACGCCGGCGCCAAGACCTATGAGCGGGAACGCGAGATCGCCCTTACCCTGAATGCGCGGGACCTGGTCGCGCAGAACGAGCGGGCGATGGCCCGCATCGACTCAGGAACTTACGGAGTGTGCGAATCGTGCCACAAGCCGATCGGCAAGGAGCGGCTGCGGGCGTTCCCGAGGGCGACGCTGTGCGTGTCGTGCAAGCAACGGGAGGAGCGCCGCTGAACGACCCGGCGGCGGGGTCCGCCGGGGACGCCGGAGCCTCGGACGCCGGCGCCACAGGGGAGCCCGCCGTCGTGCGGCGGGGTGCGCGCCGCATGGGCCTCCTCGTCGCGGTCGCGGTCGCGGTCTACGTGCTCGACCTGATCAGCAAGACCGTCGTGGTGTCGGTGCTCGAAGGCGGAGACCCGGTCACGGTGATCTCCGAGGTGCTGCGGCTGCGGGTGATCCGCAACCCCGGCGCGGCGTTCAGCATCGGGACCGGCATGACCGTGATCTTCACCGTCATCGCCGCCATCGTGGTCGTCGCCATCCTCCGCACCGCGCGCCGGCTGCGCAGCCTGCCGTGGGCCCTCACCCTCGGCCTGCTCCTCGGCGGTGCCCTCGGCAACCTCACCGACCGCGTCTTCCGCGCACCCGCGCCGCTGCAGGGCCACGTCGTCGACTGGATCGAGGTGTTCCCCGCCACGGGCTTCCCTGTGTTCAACGTCGCCGACTCCGCCATCGTGTGCGGCGGGATCATCGCGGTGTTCCTCGCGTGGCGCGGCTACCAGATGGACGGCACCCGGGCCGGCGCCGAGACGGAGCCCTCCGGCACCTCGCCTGGACGGCCCGCCGCCGGCGGCGGCGACGCCGGGTCCGGTGAGTCACATGGGTGACCTGCGCAGCCTCCCCGTCCCCGACGGCCTTGAGGGGGAGCGGCTCGACGCCGCGCTCGCGCGGCTGTTCGGCTTCTCCCGCACCCGCGCCGCCGAGCTGATCTCCGCCGGTGACGTGCAGCTGGACGGCGCGACCGCCGCCAAGTCCGACCGCGTGCACGCCGGCGCCTGGCTGGAGGTCGTGATCCCCCCGCCGCCGGCGGCCCCGGTCCCCGTCGCCGAGCCGGTTCCCGGCATGCGGGTGCTGTACGAGGACGACGACATCGTGGTGGTGGACAAACCCATCGGCGTCGCCGCGCACCCCACTGTGGGCTGGACCGGACCGACCGTGCTCGGCGGGCTCCTCGGCACCGGCCACCGGGTCGCCACCAGCGGCGCCGCCGAGCGTCAGGGCATCGTGCACCGCCTGGACGCCAACACCACCGGCGTCATGGTGGTCGCCAAGAGCGAGGTCGCCTACTCACGGCTCAAGCGCGCCTTCAAGGAACGCACCGTGGACAAGCGCTACCACGCCTTGGTCCAGGGCCACCCCGACCCGCTGCGCGGCACCGTCGACGCACCCATCGACCGCCACCCGGCCGGCGACGGCCGGTTCGCCGTGGTCGCCGGTGGCAAGCCGTCGGTCACCCACTACGACACCGTCGAGGCGTTCCGCGCCGCGTCCCTGCTGCACATCCGCCTGGAGACCGGCAGAACCCACCAGATCCGCGTCCATATGTCCGCCACCCGCCACCCCTGCGTGGGGGACCTCATGTACGGCGCCGATCCTCGCCTCGCGGCCCGCCTCGGCCTGACCCGCCAGTGGCTGCACGCCGTGTCGCTGTCGTTCGAGCATCCGGTCACCGGCGACCAGGTCACCTTCACCAGCGAGCATCCCGCCGACCTCGCGCGCGTGCTCGACACGGTCCGCGCCGAGTCCTGACCGCCGTCCCCCTGGCGGCGGTCAGACGTCGTGCGTCAGGAGCGGCGTGGAGGCCTCCTCGTTCGCGTTCACCGAGTGCAGCGGTGCGTTCACGCCGCCACCCGGGCCGCCCTGGTTCCCGTTCTTCGGGCCGCCGTGCTTCGGTGAGCCCTGCTCGGCGTGGCCCGGCGGGATCTCGCCGGCGCCGCTGCTGTCCTCGGGCTCCGGAGACTGGCTCTTCGGCGGCCCGGAGGGCTTGCCGCTCTTGCCGCTGTCGTCCTTCGGGCCCTTGTCCTTGGGCTTGGGACCCTTGTCGTCCTTGGGCGCCTTGTCGGCCGGTCCTTTGTCGTCGGTCTTGTTCTCGCCGCCGCCGGTCCGCTTGGCGGACGGCACGACCGGGGGAGCCTGCGAGTACGAGGGACGGCCGCCGCGGCTGACGGGTTCGGTGGCGGGAGGCGGCGTGGGGGTGACCGACACGGTCACCCGCACCGTCGGGGACACCGTCGGCGTGGTCTGCCGGCCGTCCATCTGGGCCATCATCCAGGCGGCGCCGCCGGTCACCAGCGCCACCGACAACACCAGAGCGCCGAGCCCGGCGAGCGCCATGCCACGGCCGCCGCCTCCGGCACGCGCGGGGGGCTCCGTGGCGGGGCTGGTGTCGGCGGGGTGCACGTCTCCGGTCACCGGGACGGCGCCGACGGCGAACGGGCCGTGCCGGGGGCCGTCCGCGGCCGGCCGGTGGGCCGGCGGGGTGGGGGCCGCCGCGACGGCCGCCGCCGAGTCGGGGCCACGACGCTGCGCGGGGACGGCGGGGGCCGTGGCCTCCGGCGCGAGACCCGCTGCCACCATCCGCAGGTACGTCTCGGCGTCGGCGGCGCTCAGCCGCTGCTCCGGGTCCTTGTGCAGCAGTCCTTCGAGCAGCGGGGCGAGCGGCCCGGCGTGGCGCATCGGCTCCGGCGGGTCGTGCATCACGGCGCCGAGCGTCGCCAGCGGATTGCCGCGGTGGAACGGCGAGCGGCCCTCCGCCGCCACGTACAGCGTCACCCCGAGGGACCACAGGTCCGACGCGCGGGTGGCCTGGCCGCCCGCGGCACGTTCCGGCGCGATGAACGCCGGGGTGCCGACCAGCATGCCGGTCCTGGTGACCGGCGAGTCGTCCTCGAGTGTCGCGATGCCGAAGTCGGTGAGCACGGCACGGCCGCTGCCCTTGGCGAGCAGCACGTTGTCGGGCTTGACGTCCCGGTGCAGCACCCCGGCCTGGTGCGCGGCGCGCAGCGCGGCCAGCACCTCCAGTCCGATGCGGGCCACCCGCACCGGCGGCAGCGGCCCGTGGTCGCGGACGTACGCGCCGAGGGTGTCCGACGGGACGAGCTGCATGACGAGCCAGGGGTGGCCGTTCTCCTCGAACGCGTCGTAGACCGTGGCGACGCTCGGGTGGCTCACCCGTCCCGCGGCCCGCGCCTCCCGGAACGTGCGCACCGCGAAGACCTCGCGTTCCTGGTCGGTCAGTTCTGGGGGTGCGATGACCTCCTTGACCGCGACGTCGCGGCCGAGGACCTCGTCACGGGCACGCCACACCGTGCCCATCCCGCCTCGGCCGATTCGTTCGAGCAGGCGGTAGCGGCCTGCTACGACTTGCTCTGTGACCTGGGAGGATTCCGGCATGGAGATGTGGCTACCCCCAAAAAGTGGTCACATTCCCTTCAGAGAGGATCAGGCCGAAAAGTACCGGCGAACCTCACGAAACGGGAATATTCCGCTTCCCATGACTCATCAGAGGTGTGCCAGTAGAGCGCGTACTGCCGTCCGTCCGGCGTCACGAACGCACGGTCCATCACATGCGCCGTCCCGGTCTTCATGCGCCAGGTGAACTCCCAGTCCGCCGCCTGCCACCCCATGAACGACCCCGCCGTCAGCCCGACCAGCCGGTACCCCGGCAGCCAGCCCCGTGCGGTCGACTCACGCGCCACCGCGCGCAACGCGTCCACCGGCCGCTCGGCCGTCCACGGCGTGGTGTCCACCAGCAGATAGGTCCCCGAACCCGGTTCCCGGAACGTCACCCGTGTCTTCTGCCGCGTCGTCTCCACCCACCGCGGCGGCAGCGCGATCGTGAACCCCAGCCGGTCCTCGTGCAGGCGCCACCCCGGCGGCACCACCACGGGCCGCGCCGACGGCTGTCCCGTCGGCTTCACGGACGGGCTCACCGAGGGCCTCGCCGACGGTTCCGCCTGCGGGGACGCACCGGTCGGCGCAGTGGTGGGAGACGTCTCCGCGGAGGCGGTCCCGGAAGGCACCCCCGGCGTGCCGGCCACCCCGCCGGTCACTGAAAGCCGCTGGTACCCGTAGTACCCGGCGGCGCCGAGCCCCGCCACCAGCGGCAGCACCAGCGCCGTGACCACCGCGGCCCGGACCCCGCGTCTCGGTCCGGCGGGCCGCCGGGACACGCCGTCCGGCCCTGTCGCATGCCGGTACGCGTCCCCCGGCCCGGTCCCGTGAGGGCCCGGAGGCACGGGGGTACCGGGTCGTGCGGCCGGTGGGCCGGTGGGGGAGTGCTCGGAGGCGTCGCGCCAGGCGCGGCCGTCCGGCAGGGTGAGGCCGGGCGCCGCGTGGCCGCCGTGCGGCGCGGGGCCGCGTGGGTCCGCCGACGGCCCGCTCGCGGCCACCCGGTGCAGGGCCTGCGCCGCGTCCGCGGCCGTCATGCGCAGGTCGGGTTCCTTGCGCAGCAGACCTTCCAGCACCGGGGCGAGCGGTCCCGCGCGCCGGACCGGCGCGGGGTCGTCGCTGAGCACCGCGGCCATGGTCGGCACAGGAGCGCCTCGGTCGAACGGCGGACGGCCCTCCACCGCGGCGTACAGCGTCGCGCCGAGCGACCACAGATCGGACTCCGGCACCGCCGGATGACCTCGCAGCCGCTCCGGCGGCATGAACGCGGGTGTGCCGGTCAGGTTGCCGGTCGTGGTGAGCCCGGCGTCCCGCGTCATCGTCGCGATGCCGAAGTCCGTCAGCACCACCCGGCCGCCTTCGGTGAGCAGCACGTTCTCCGGTTTGACGTCCCGGTGCAGCACCCCCGCCGCGTGTGCCGCGCGCAACGCGTCCAGCACGTTCGCGCCGATCCCCGCCACCGTGTGCGGGTCCAGTGGTCCCTGTTCCTTCAGCACCTGGCCGAGGGAACGCGACCGCACCAGTTGCATGACGATCCACGGCCGTCCGTCCTCCTCGACGACGTCGTGCACCACCACGACCGACGGATGATCGAGCCGTCCGGCCGCGCGCGCCTCCCTGATGGTCCGCCGGTTGAACGCCTCACGATCGGCGTCCCCCACCCCCCGGTACACGACCTCCTTGACGGCCACCCGCCGGTCCAGCAGCTCGTCGTGGGCCACCCACACGACCCCCATGCCGCCACGGCCGATCTCCTCGACCAGCCGGTACCGGCCCGCGACCCGCCGCCCCTGCGCCGTCACCCGATCCAGTCCCTCCCACGGCCCCCGGCCGCCCCCAGGCACGCTTGCGATGACGGCGGTCCGGTATCACCCGTGTCCACAGGGACACGCCTGCCGTTCCCGTCACCAACGGCATCGTCGCACAGCCCGCGTGCTCCGCAGGCCCGCCGGCCGGACACCGCGTCCGGCGTCCGCGGACACGATCCGCGCGACGGTACGGCTATTTGGCGGGCTTGAAAGTCGCGGTGAAGGTCTCGAAGAGGTCGTACATCTTCTTCCAGTCCTTGTCGGCCGTCTTCCAGTAGATCGCGTAACCGTGCTTCTTGCTGGTGACGAACCCGCGGTTGACGACATGCGCGCGGCCGCCGCCGGCACTGTAGGTGAACTCCCAGTCGGCGGCCGTCTTCCAGTAGTCCACCTCCTTGATCTTGATCAGCTTGTAGCCGGGGAAGCGTCCGCGCGCGGCGGGCTCCTGAGCGCGCCAGTCCTTGGCGGCGTCGGACTTGGGACTGCCGGTGTGGTCGATCATCAAGAAGGCGTCGGTACCCGGCTTGCGGAAGTAGATCTGGGTGCCCTTGGTCTCCGCGCGCTTCCACCCCTTCGGCAGCGCCAGCGAGAACCCGGTGCCGTCCTTGTACCGGTGCCACCCGTCCGGCACGTCGGCGGGGCTGGAACCGGTGGGCTTCGGCGTGGGGGTCGCCGTGGGGGTGGGGGTGGGAGTAGTGGCCTGCGACGGCGGCGCGGCGGTCGACACCGCTCCTGAGGAGTCCTGCGACGCGCCGGGTGAGGCGGCACCGCTCGCGCCGGTCTCGGCCGACGGCGTGCCGCCGGCCCCGGCCCGCGGATCCTGCGGGGTCTCCTCCGCCTGCCTCATCCCGATCCACAGCGCGACCGCCGCCACCACGAGCACGACCGGCACCGTGAGCAGCACGATCCGCCGCACCGGCAACGAACGTCCCGGGCCCTCGCCCTCACCGCGGGCCCACCAGTCGTCGTTCCCGAGTACGGTCTCGCCTCCGCCGGGATGCGCGGTCACGGTCGCCCCGGCCGGATCCTCGACCGCGCCGGCACGACGCTCGGCGGCGGCCGCGCCGGTCACATCGGCACGGCGCTCGGCCGCACCGGCCGCGGCGGCGGCCACCGGCTCGGACGCGGCGGGCCGTCGTTCGACGGCCTGCGCGGCAGGCATCTGCGGCGCCACATAGGGCTCAGGATCCGCCGCGGCCGCGCCGTAGGGACGCCGCCGGTTGTCCGGACGGCCCTCCGGCCGGGTCTCGCCACCCGGAGGCCTTCCCGGCCGCGGCACGCGCGTCGGCCGGTGCGCCTCCGCCTCCTGCGGGTCCTTCGCGTTCTCCGCGTTCCGGCCCTCTGCCGCGTCCCCGCCGTCGCGGCCGTCCTCCGCGGGGTGCGCCTCGGCCACGCCTGCCTCGGCCGCCTCGTCACGTCCGTCCTCGGCGGCCTGCGGCGCGGCGGAGTCCGGGGTGGCGGCGGCGTCCGGCGTGGCGGGGCTCTCGGAGGCGGCGGGATCGCCGGATGCGCCGGGCCGTGCCGCGGGCTCCGGCGTCGCGGCGCCGTCTTCGGCCGCACCGGCGGCGGATGTGGCCGGGGCCGGGGTGGGGGCGGCGACCGGGCCGTCGTCCTCAGGCGGGGACGCGGCGACCGGGGGCTCCTGCTTCCCGGGCCTCGCGACGGCCTCTATCTGCTTGCCGGTCGCCGGGATGCCGTCGCCGTCACCGGACGGTCCGGCCGCCGGCGCGGCCTTCGGCGCCGGGGGGCCGGGGACGGCAGAGGCCGCTCGGCCGGGTGCGGCGGAAGGCGGGGACGAGGAGACGGGGGGAGGCGGGGACGGGGAGGCGGCCGGCCGGGGGGAGCGGGAGGGTTTGCGGGGTGGGGAGGTCGCCGGCGCGGGGAGCGGAGCCGAGGGGAGGGTGTGCTGGTGGGACGTGGGGGTGGCGCTGCGGTCCTCCGCGATCGCGCGGAGCATGCGTTCGGCCTGGTCGGGGGGGAGCCGGCGGGCCGGGTCCTTCTCCAGCAGGCCCATGAGGACGGCGCTCAGCCGGCCGGCGCGCGGGGCCGGTTCCGGCTGATCGTTCAGCACCGCGTGCATGGTCGCCATGGCCATGCCCTTGTCGTGCGGGGGACGGCCCTCGACGGCGGCGTACAGCGTGGCGCCGAGCGACCAGAAGTCGGACTCGCGCTGCGCCGGGTAGCCGCGCAGGCGCTCGGGTGCGATGAAGGCGGGGGTGCCGACCAGGCCCGTGCGGGTCATGGTGGTGTCGGTCTCCATGCGCGCGATGCCGAAGTCGGTCAGCACCACCCGGCCGTCGTCGGTGAGCAGGACGTTCTCGGGCTTGACGTCGCGGTGCAGCACCCCGGCGGCGTGCGCGGACCGCAGGGCCTCGATCAGCCGCAGGCCGATCTCGGCGACCATGCGCACCGGCAGCGGGCCGTCGTCACGCAGCACCTGGCCGAGGGACCGCGAGTCGACGAGCTGCATGACGATCCACGGCCGGCCGTTCTCCTCGATGACGTCGTGCACGACCACGACGTTCGGGTGCGTCAGCCGGCCCGCGGCCCGTGCCTCGCGCAGCGTGCGGCGGTTCAGCTCGGCGATCTCGTCGTCCTCGGGGTCGCCGGGGTAGCGGACCTCCTTGACGGCGACCGCGCGGTCGAGCAGCTCGTCGTGGGCCCGCCAGACGATGCCCATGCCGCCCCGGCCGATCTGCTCCAGGAGCTGGTAGCGGTCGGCCACGCGGCGTCCCTGCTGTCGCTTCCCCGGCCGTGCTTCCGACATCACCCGGCGCTACCCCCTTTCAGGCGAAAGAATCGTCCCATAGCAGCAGGCACGCGCAAACGCGGGAAGGACAGGAGTGGTCCGCGATCCGGGACGCGACATCCACATCGTGGACATCCCAAAGCCCGCCACCCCGATGATCAGGCATTTCATGGCCCCGGCCCGGCGGAGTCCGGCGCGAATGTGATCACCCGATCCGATTCCACCCCAGCTCGTCCGCGGTTTCCGCACGGCCGCGCGCCGACAGGAGGCCGCGCCGCTCAGCGTCCCGGGACGGTCACCACCGGACCGGCGGCTGGCGCCGGTACCTCAGGTACGGGTCGTACGGTTCGCCGCGTCCGTAGCGATCGTGCCGCGCGTACGGTTCGCCGCGTCCGTACCGCCCGTACCGCTCGTACGGCTCGGCCCGGCCGAAGCCGTCGTACCGCTCGTACGGGTCGCGGCGGCGCGGCGCGGGGAGGCCGCTCTCCCAGTCCTCGAGCAGGTCGTGGCTCTGCGGGTAGGGACGGAAGGGACGGTCACCGGGGTACCAGTGGCGGCGCAGGCGATTCGCGCGTGGACGCTCCCCGGCCCCGTCCTCCTCGTACCGCTCGCCGTCCCGGTCGCGGCGGCCGTCACGCTCCTCACCGGGCCGGCGTCCGGCGACCAGGTCCTCGGGCTTCAGGCCGGGGGTGGTGCCGCCGCCGAAACGCGCGTGGTCGGGGGCCGTGAAGTCCGTCGAGGGGACGTCACGCAGCGCGCCTTCCATCGACGTCACCCAGATCGGGCCGGGAAGGGTGGCACCCTGGATGCCGCCGTAGGAGCGGCCGCCGATCTCGACGCCGTCCAGGGGGTGCTTGTAGGCGCCGCGGATGTCGCCGAGGCTGACGGCCGCGGCGAGTTCGGGGGTGTAGCCGGCGAACCACGCGGAGGTGTACTCGTTGTTGGTGCCGGTCTTGCCGGCGGCGGGCCGGCCGATGCCCTGGCCGCGCATGGTCCCCTGCGTGAACACCCCCGACAGCACGAAGTTGACCGCGTCGGCCACGGCCTCCTCGATCGGCGCGGAGCAGCTCGGCGCGACCGTGGTGTGCCGGCCGCGGCGCTCGGTGATCGCCAGCACCGCCATCGGCCGGCAGTACCTGCCGCGCGCGCCGAACGTCGCGAAGGCCGCCGCCACCGTCACCGGGTCCATCTCGTTGACCCCGAGGGTGAACGTCGGCACCTCCTTCAGCGGCTTGCCGTCCGCGCGGGTGACGCCGAGCGACCGCGCGGTGCGGACCACGTCGCACAGGCCGACGTCGCGTTCCAGCATCATGTAGAAGATGTTCACCGACTGCCAGGTCCCCGTGGCCAGGCTGTACGGCCCGCCTTTCCCCTCTCCGCCGGCGTTGTGCACCACCGCGTCCGGCACGCTGACGTTCTTGCCGGCGCAGTCGCGGTACCCCGAGGACGGCGAGAAGGCGCCGGGGGTGTCGAAGCCCTGGTCGAACTTCCAGCCCTTGGCGAGCGCGGTGGCCAGGGTGAACACCTTGAACGTCGAGCCGGCCTGGAAGCCTTGACCGCCGCCGTGCGCGATGTCGGCCGCCAGGTTGAAGGTCGTGTGCGCACCCTGGTCCTTGCCGCCGGGGTTGAGGCCGTACTTCTTGCTGGCGACCAGCGCGCGGATGCGTCCGGTGCCGGGCTCGACCATGGCCTCGGCGGCCACCTGGTGGTCACGCGGATGCACGTATTCGGAGACGGCCTTCTGCGCGGCCTCCTGCATGCGCCGGTCGAGCGTCGTGGTGATCTCCAGCCCGTCGCGGTACAGCCGCCGCTCCCGCTCGGCCCTGGTCTGGCCGAACGCCGGGTTGGCCGCCACCTCGCGCTGCACGTACAGGCAGAAGAACGGGTACTCGCTCTCGGCGCACCCCCCGGGTTCCGGCCGCAGGTCCAGTCCCAGCGGCTCGGTCCTGGCGGCCTGGGTCCGCGCGGGGGGCACCATGCGCAGTTGCGTCATGCGGTCGAGCACGAGGTCGCGCCGCGTCCGCAGCCGCCGGCGCTGCTCGGGGCCGAGCGTCGGGTCGGTGAGGGACGGCGTGCGCACCGCGCCGGCGAGCGTCGCGGCCTGCGCCAGCGTCAGCGACGCCGCCGAGGTGCCGAAGAACCGCTGCGCCGCGGCCTCCACCCCGAACGCGCCGCCGCCGAAGTACGCGATGTTGAGGTACCTGACCAGGATCTGGTCCTTGGAGTACTTGCGTTCCAGCCCCATCGCGTACCGCAGTTCCTGCAGCTTGCGGCGGATGCTCGGCGCGCGGGCCGAGTCGCGTTCGCCGTCGGAGCGCGCGTTCTGCAGCAGGATGTTCTTCACCAGTTGCTGCGTCAGCGACGACCCGCCCTGCCTGATCTCCCCGGCCCGGGTGTTGGTGATCACCGCGCGCAGCGTGCCGCGCAGGTCGAGACCCGCGTGCTCGTAGAACCGCGCGTCCTCGATGGCGACGATCGCCTTCAGCATCACCGGCGCGATCCGCGTGATGTCCACCGACCGGCGGTTCTGCACGTAGAACTGCGCGAACTGGCGGCCGTCCTTGTCCAGCAGGCGGGTGCGTTCCGGCAGCGGCGCCTCACGCAGCGCGGACGGCGTGTCGAAGAAGTTCCTGGAGACGTCCCTGGTGAACACCCCGGCGCCGCCGACCGCGGGGAGCGTGAGACCGGCGACGAGCACACCGCCGGCCACCCCGGCGAGGCCGAGCGCGGCGAGGCACGCCGGCACGGGACGCTCACGCCGCCGCGCGGCGTCGCCGCCGGTCACGCGTCGGCCGTCGGATCCCGAGCTCACGGGATAGAAAGTGCGACCGCCGGAACGTCGGGAAACGTCCGCCGTGCGAAACTTTACGGTTCCCTGCTGATCTTCATCCCAAGTGAGGTGAACTGGTCGTATACGCGGTGGTAGCCGCGTTCGATGTGGTTGACCCCACGCAGAGTGGAATTGCCGTCCGCGACCGCCGCGGCGAGCACCGCGGAGAACCCGGCCCGGATGTCCGGCAGCGTGACGTCGGCGCCACGCAGCTTGGACACGCCGCGCACCACCGCCGAGTGCCTGGCGTTGGTGTCGTGGTACCGGCACGCCGGGCCGCCGAGGCACACGTCGAAGATCTCGATCTCGCAGCCCATCTTCTGCAGCGCCGGCACGTACACCAGACGGTTCTCGAACACCGTCTCGTGCAGCACCGACATGCCTTCGGCCTGCGTGAACAGCACCATCAGCGGGGTCTGCCAGTCGGTCATGAACCCCGGATGGGTGTCGGTCTGCACCGCGGCGGCACGCAGGCCGTCCGGCGCGGACGCGGTGAGCCAGTCGTCGGTGATGTCGAACTGCGCACCCATGCGGGCCAGCGTGGTGATGGCGGTGACCAGGCGGTCCTGCGGACAGCCGTGCACCCGCACCTCACCCTTGGTGATGAGCCCCGCCACCAGGTAGGAGAACGCCTCGATGCGGTCGCCGGCGAGCCACGTGGACGCGCCGCGCAGCCGCTCCACACCCTCGATGACGATGCGGCGGTCCGGGCTGAGCTCGATGCGGGCCCCCATGCGCTGCAGGAACAGCGCCAGCTCGACGACCTCGGGCTCGGTGGCGGCCCCCTTGATGACCGTCTTGCCCTCGGCGAGCACCGCCGACAGCAGGATGGTCTCGGTGGCGCCGACGCTCGGGTACGGCAGCTCGATGCGGGTGCCGCGCAGCCGGGTGGCCTTGGCGGTGATGCCGGCGTCGCCGACCTCGACCTCGGCCCCCATCTGGCGCAGCGCCTCGACATGGAAGTTGACCGGCCGCCGGCCGATGGGGTCGCCTCCCACCAGCGGCACGAACGCCTCACCGGCCAGGTGCAGCAACGGCCCCAGCATCAGGATGGGGATGCGGTTGAGGCCGGTGAACGCCTCAGGCACCCGCGGCCGGATCTCAGGCCCGCGCTCCAGCGTTATCTCGCGGCCCGAGATGTCGACCTCGATGCCGAGCGCTCCGAGCATGGCGGCCGTGATGCCGACCTCACCCACCTCGGGAGCGTTGTGCAACGTGCTCGGCCCGCTGCCGAGCATCGCGGCCACCATGTGCTTGGACACGGCGTTCTTTGACCCGCGTACCTCGACGTCCCCCCGGAGAGGCCCGGACGGCTCGATCAGCCATACCTCTTCACTCACGGGGAACAGCCTAACCGGGTGACACGAATGGCCGGGGGCGGCCGTCCTCGACCGGTATGGACCAGGCCGTACGCGAGTGTCGTGGGATGTTCGGCGGCGACGGTCACCCGTGTGGAGCACGTCGCGCGAGAAGCCGGGGATCTCGTCGCCGGCAGGACCGTGCCGTGCGAGGTGTCATCGAGGGCTTCAGCGGCAACAGTCATCGGTAGCATTGTCGGGGCCCGCGTGCCGGTGCGCGGCGCGCGGCGGGCGAGGTGATCGGGTGCGGCAGCTACGGGACTTCTTACTGACCGTGGGGGTGCTCGCCGTGCTCGGCGCAGCCGGCGGCCTGCTCTGGTCGGCGGTGGCCCCCCGCACGCCGTACGTCGTCACCGCGGCGGGCCCGAGGCTCACCGACCCGATGACCCAGTCGCTCATCGCCGCCGACGGCTGGTTCGCGCTGATCACCGGGGTCGCCGGGCTGGCGTCCGGTGTCGCCGCCTACCTGCTGGCCCGCCGCGGCCGGCCCCTCGCGCTGCTGACCGGGCTCGCCGCCGGCGGCCTGCTGGCCGGCCGTCTCGCGCTCACCGTCGGCACGTCCGTCGGCTCGGCCTCGGTGCAGGCCGCGGGCCCCGGCTCCGCGGCCGTGGGCTCGACCGTCGGCGTGCTCACCGTCACCGCCGCCGGCGTGCTGCTGTGCTGGCCCCTGGTCGCCGTCGCGGTCTTCGGCATCCTGGAGTCCACCGACGGCTACCGCGACTCGCCACTGCGCCGGCCGCACGCCGGTGAGGACGGCGGCCCGCCGGGGCCCGGTCACGGCGTCCCCGGCCCCCCACTTCCCGGCACCGCCGTCCACGGCCCGCCGCCTCCCGGCCCGGAGTTCGCCGGACCGGGTACGGACGCCGCCGGTCCGCCGGCGCCGGGGAGGGAGGCCGGCGGGCCGCCGCCGCGCTAGCCGAGCGGGGGCCGCCTCTCGCCGTGCCGGGTGGCGCGTTCGAAGGCGTGCGCGGCGCGCAGCACCGTGAGGTCCTCGAACGGCCGCGCGATCATCTGCACCCCGACCGGCCACCCCTCGGGGGTGAAACCGCAGGGCACCGACGCGGCAGGCGCGTGCAGCACACTGATCCAGTACGCCGAGCGCATCCACGCGAGGTAGTCGGGCATCGGGGTGCCGTCGATCTCGGTGACGTAGGGGTCCTCCACCGGGAACGGCGGCACCTGGCTGACCGGCGCGATCAGCAGGTCGTAGGTGTCGAAGAACCTGCTCATCCTGTGGAACAGCCGGGTGCGCAGCCGCTCGGCCCGCGCGAGGTCCGCCGCGGTGACCTTCCTGCCCTGCTCGACGTTCCACCGCACGTTCGGCCCGACCAGGTGATCGTCCAGTTCGCCGTACGTCGCGGCGTACTGCCACGCGCGGTAGGTCCGGAAGGCGTCCTCGGCGTCGGACAGGTTCAGCTCCACCTGCTCGACCGTGGCGCCGAGCCCGGTCAGCACGGCCGGGGCCCGCGCGGTGACCTCCGCGGTCCGCGGGTCCACCGGCAGCCCTCCGAGGTCGGGACTCCACGCGATCCGCATGCCTTCGACCCCCGGCTGGAGCGGCCCGGCGAACGCCGAGCCGTCCTCGCGGATCGCGAACGGCGAGGTCGGCGCGAACCCCGCGATGACGCTGAGCAGCAGGGCCGCGTCGGCCACCGTGCGCGCCATCGGCCCCGGCACACCGAGGGTGAACCACGCCGCGGCGCGCGAGAAGTCCGGGACCCGGCCGGGAGTGGGCCGCAGCCCGACCACGTTGCAGAACGACGCGGGGTTGCGCAGCGATCCCCCCATGTCGGAGCCGTCGGCGAGCGCCGTCATGCCGCAGGCCAGCGCCGCCGCGGCGCCGCCGCTGCTGCCGCCGGCGCTGCGCGTGAGGTCGTAGGGGTTGCGGGTGGCGCCGAACACCTCGTTGACGGTGTGCGAGCCGGTGCCGAACTCGGGGGTGTTGGTCTTGCCGAGCGTCACGGCCCCCGCCGCGCGCGCACGTTTCACCACCAGAGCGTCCTCGCGCGGCACATACTCGGCGAACAGCCGCGAGCCGTACGTGGTGCGGATGCCGACGGTGTCGGTGAGGTCCTTGAACGCGATCGGCAGGCCGTGCAGCGGCCCGCGCCAGACGCCGCGCGCGAGGTCGTCGTCCAGCCGTCTCGCCTCGTCCATGGCCCGGTCGGCCGACAACGTGACGACGGCGTTGACCTGGCCGTTGACCTCGTCGATGCGCCGCAGGTGCGCCTCGGTCAGCTCGGCGGCGCTGATCTCGCGCGCGCGCAGCAGGCCGAGCATCTCGGTGGCGGACAGGTGGACCGGCTCGGTCACGCCGCCTCCTTGCCGATGGGGGCGGTGACGGCGCGGGTGAGGCGCACCAGGTCGGCGGGGGCCGCCTCGATCTGCAGGCCGCGCCGACCGGCGGAGAAGTAGATGGTCGGGAAGTCCAGCGCCGAGGAGTCCACCACGGTCGGCAGGGCCTTGCGCTGGCCGAGCGGGCTGATGCCGCCGACCACGTACCCGGTGACCCGCTCGACCTTGGCGGCGTCGGCCATGGCGGCGCGTTTGCCGCCGAGCGCCGCCGCCAGCGCCTTCAGGTCGAGCTTGCCGGCCACGGGGACCACCGCGACCGCGAGGCCGCTCTCGACCTCGGCCACGAGCGTCTTGAAGATGCGGTCGTGCGGCACGCCGAGCGCGTCGGCGGCCTCCTCGCCGTACGCCTGCGCGTTCGGGTCGTGGTCGTAGGGGTGCAGGGTGAACCCGGCCCCGGCCTTGGTCAGCGCCACGGTCGCGGGGGTGCTCTGGCCGCCCTTGCTCTTCGTCTTGCTCACGGCGCAAGCTTAATGCCGAACTAAAATCTACAATGTAAAGGCATCGTCCGAATGGCGGACGGACGCCGGAACGCCTCGCCACCCTCCGTAGACTGGTCCGGTGATAACCCGTATCGACCTGCGCGGGTCACTGCCGTCCGATCCGCGAGACCTGCTGCCCCGTGCCGACCTCGACGTCGAGGCCGCCCTCACCGCCGTGCGCCTTCTGTGCGACGACGTGCGCCATAGGGGAGCGGCGGCCGTGCGGGAGCTCACCGTGCGCTTCGACGGCGTCGAGCTCACCTCCACTCGGGTCCCGGTGGCGGCGATCTCCGCCGCGCTCGAGGCGCTCGACCCGGCGGTGCGCGCCGCGCTCGAGGAGTCGATCCGCCGCGCGCGCCTGGTGCACCGCGACCAGCGCAGGCAGGACGTCACGACCCAGGTCGTCCCGGGTGGCACGGTCACCGAGCGCTGGGTGCCGGTGGACCGCGTCGGGCTGTACGTCCCCGGCGGCCGCGCCGTCTACCCCTCCAGCGTCGTGATGAACGTCGTGCCGGCGCAGGAGGCCGGTGTGCCGTCGCTGGCCGTCAGCTCGCCGCCGCAGGCCGAGCACGGCGGACTGCCGCACCCGTCGATCCTCGCCGCGTGCGCGCTGCTCGGCGTGGACGAGGTGTACGCCGTCGGCGGCGCGCAGGCCGTGGCGATGTTCGCCTACGGCACCGAGGAGTGCCCCCCGGTGAGCATGGTGACCGGCCCCGGCAACATCTGGGTGGCCGCCGCCAAGCGCCTGCTCAAGGGCCGCGTCGGCATCGACTCCGAGGCCGGGCCCACCGAGATCATGATCGTGGCCGACGACACCGCCGATCCCGCGCACGTCGCCGCCGACCTGATCAGCCAGGCCGAGCACGACGTCATCGCCGCCGCCGTGCTGGTCACGCCGAGCGAGCGCCTCGCCGACGCCGTCGAGAAGGAACTCCCCGGCCAGGTCGCCGCGACCCGCCACTCCGAGCGCATCGCCGAGGCCCTGTCGGGGCCGCAGTCGGCGATCGTGCTGGTGTCCGGCGTCGACGACGCGCTGCGGGTCGCCGACGCCTACGCCGCCGAGCACCTGGAGATCCAGACGGCGGACGCCGCCGGGGTCGCCGCGCGGGTGCGCAACGCCGGCGCGATCTTCATCGGGCCGTACGCGCCGGTGTCGCTCGGCGACTACCTCGCCGGGTCCAACCACGTGCTTCCCACCGGCGGCTGCGCCTGCCACTCCTCGGGGCTGTCGGTGCAGACGTTCCTGCGCGGGGTGCACGTCGTCGACTACACCCGTGAGGCGCTGGCGCAGGCCGCGCCACACGTCTACGCGCTGTCGGAGGCCGAGGACCTCCCGGCCCACGGCGCGGCGGTGCGCGCGCGCTTCCCGGAGGGAGACCGATGAGCGGCGACCGTGTCCGGCTGGACGATCTGCCGCTGCGCGACGATCTGCGTGGCCGCACGCCGTACGGCGCGCCGCAGCTCGACGTGCCGGTGCGGCTCAACACCAACGAGAACCCCTACCCGCCGCCGCCGGAGCTGGTGGACGACCTCGCCGAGGCGGTGCGTTCCCAGGCGAGCGTCCTCAACCGCTACCCCGACAGGGACGCCGTGGCGCTGCGCGAGGACCTCGCGTCCTTCCTCGGCCACGGCGTCGTCCCGGCGCAGGTGTGGGCCGCCAACGGGTCCAACGAGATCCTCCAGCAGATCCTCCAGGCCTTCGGCGGGCCGGGCCGCGGCGCGATGGGGTTCGAGCCGTCCTACTCCATGCATCCGATCATCACCACCGGCGCGTCCACCCGGTGGATCTCCGGTGCGCGCGAGGACGACTTCGGGCTGGACGCCGACCGCGCGGTGGCCGCGATCGAGGAGCACCGTCCCGACGTGGTCTTCCTGACCAGCCCCAACAACCCCACCGGCACGGCGCTGCCGCTGGAGGTGGTGGAGCGGGTCGTCAAGGCCGCGCCTGGCATCGTGGTCGTGGACGAGGCCTACTACGAGTTCGCGCGCACCGGCACGCCGAGCGCGCTCGGGCTGCTGCCTGGCAATCCGCGGCTGATCGTCACGCGCACCATGTCCAAGGCGTTCGCCATGGCCGGTACGCGCCTCGGTTACCTCGCCGCCGATCCCGCGGTGGTGGAGGCGCTGCTGCTGGTGCGCCTGCCGTACCACCTGTCCACGCTGACCCAGGCCGCGGCCCGGGTGGCGCTGGCGCACCGCGCCGCGCTGCTCGGCACGGTCGACCGGCTGCGGGCCGAGCGCGACGACGTGGTGGCGTGGCTGCGCGAGCACGGACTGACGGTGGCCGACTCCGACGCCAACTTCGTGCTCTTCGGCCGGTTCGCCGACCGCGGCGCCGTCTGGCAGGCGCTGCTCGGCCACGGGGTGCTGGTCCGCGAGGTCGGCCCCCCCGAGTGGCTGCGCGTCTCGATCGGCACCGCCGGCGACATGGCGGCGTTCCGCCACGCCATGGCCGCGGTGCTCGCGGACCACCCCCCGATCGCGCACTCAGGCGACACCCCGGATCACCGGAACACCGACGACCTCGAGGAGACCTCGTGACCAGTCCCGCCGCAGCCGAGCCCAGGCAGAGGACGGGCCGCGTCGAGCGCACCACCAAGGAGACCTCGGTGCTGGTCGAGGTCGATCTCGACGGCACCGGACGCGTGGACGTCGCCACCGGCGTCGGGTTCTTCGACCACATGCTCGCTCAGCTCGGCAAGCACGGCCTGTTCGACCTGACCGTGAAGACCGACGGCGACCTGCACATCGACTCCCACCACACCATCGAGGACACGGCGCTGGCACTCGGCGCGGCGTTCCGCGAGGCCCTCGGCGACAAGTCCGGCATCCGGCGGTTCGGCAGCGCGTCCTGCCCCCTGGACGAGGCCCTCGCCGAGGTGACCGTGGACCTCTCCGGCCGTCCCTACCTCGTGCACAGCGAGCCGGACGGCATGGCCCCGATGATCGGCCCCGAGTACGACACCACCTTGACCCGGCACATCCTGGAGTCCTTCGTGGCCCAGGCCGCCGTGTGCCTGCACGTGCGGGTGCCGTACGGCCGCAACGCGCACCACATCGTGGAGGCGCAGTTCAAGGCGCTGGCCAGAGCGCTGCGCGCGGCCAGTGAGCGCGACCCGCGCGCGACCGGGGTGCCGAGCACCAAGGGGGTGCTGTGAGCTCCAACTGGACGGCCCCGGTGATGATCTTCATCGGGTTGTTCCTCATCGGCGGCGTCGTGTCGTTCGCCAAGCAGGGCCTGAGGACCGCCGCCGTGGTGGCCGGCGTCGGCGCGGCGATGGCCATCGGAGCGGGGGTGCTGTGGTGGTGAACGTCGTCGTCCTCGACTACGGCTCGGGCAACCTGCGGTCCGCCGAGCGCGCGCTCGCGCGTGCGGGGGCCGAGGTGACCGTCACCGCCGACTTCGACGCGGCGCTCGCCGCCGACGGCCTGGTCGTGCCGGGGGTGGGTGCCTACGGCGCCTGCATGGCCGGGTTGCGGGCCGTGCGCGGCGAGCAGATCATCGGCCGCCGCCTCGCGGGTGGCCGGCCGGTGCTCGGCATCTGCGTCGGCATGCAGATCCTCTTCGCCGAGGGGGTGGAGCACGGCGAGCACCACGAGGGCTGCGGCGAGTGGCCCGGCGTCGTGGAGCGCCTCGACGCACCCGTGCTGCCCCACATGGGGTGGAACACCGTCCAGGCCCCCGACGGCTCGGTGCTGTTCGAGGGTCTCGACCCGTCCACCCGCTTCTACTTCGTGCACTCCTACGGTGTGCGCAGGTTCGAGCCGCTCGGCGGCGACGGCTTCCGCGCGCCGCTCGTCACCTGGGCCGAGCACGGCGTGCCGTTCGTGGCCGCGGTCGAGAACGGCCCGCTCATGGCGACGCAGTTCCACCCGGAGAAGTCCGGGGACGCCGGTGCGCTGCTGCTGAAGAACTGGCTGGCCACGCTGTGAACCTCTTGGCGGCGTGAGCGCGGCATGAGCGAGGAGCGTGTGGACGGCGTGAGCCCGGCATGAGCAAGGAGCGTGCGAAGCGCCGCGCCGAGCGTGAGGCCGAGCGCGCGCGGCAGGAGGCGCTGCGCGCCGCCAAGGACGCGCGCCGCGCCAGGTGGCGTGAGCGCCGCGAGCGGGTGGCGTCGCTGGCGCCGCGGCCGGTCCGGGTGGCGCGCCAGGGTGGGCTGATCGCCAGGCGCCGCCGCGTGCAGAACGCCGTGATGGTGCTGCTTTTCGTGCTGGTCCAGGCCGGCGCGTGGCTGCTGCTCAGTGGGTGGGCGGCACGCCTCGGTGTGCTGGTGCTGTCGTTGTTGTTGTTCCCGGTGCTCGTCACCGTCGCATTCGACCGGAGGTCGTAGATCATGTCGCTGGTGCTGTTGCCCGCGGTGGACGTCGCGGACGGTCAGGCCGTCCGGCTGGTGCAGGGTGAGGCCGGGACGGAGACGTCGTACGGCGATCCGCTGGCCGCCGCCTTGGCGTGGCAGGAGGCGGGGGCCGAGTGGGTCCACCTCGTGGACCTGGACGCCGCCTTCGGCCGCGGCTCCAACCGTGAGCTGCTCGCCTCGGTGGTGAAGGCGCTGGACGTCCAGGTGGAGCTGTCCGGCGGCATCCGCGACGACGCCTCCCTCGAGGCCGCGCTCGCCACCGGGTGCCGCCGCGTGAACATCGGCACGGCGGCCCTTGAGGACCCCGCCTGGTGCGCCAAGATCATCGCCGAGTACGGCGACCGCATCGCCGTCGGCCTCGACGTGCGCGGCACCACCCTCGCCGCACGCGGCTGGACCCGCGAGGGCGGCGACCTGTGGGAGGTCCTCGACCGCCTGGAGGCCGACGGCTGTCCCCGTTACGTCCTCACCGACGTCACCAAGGACGGCACGCTGCGCGGCCCCAACGTCGAGCTGCTGCGCCAGGTCTGCGCGCGCACCGACAAGCCGGTGATCGCCAGCGGCGGCGTGTCCTCCCTTGACGACCTGCGTGTCCTCGCGGACCTCGTGCCGGAGGGCGTCGAGGGGGCCATCGTCGGCAAGGCCCTGTACGCGCAGGCGTTCACCCTGCGGGAGGCGCTCGCGGCGGTCCGCTCATGACGGTGGCCGTGCGGGTCATCCCCTGTCTGGACGTCGACGCCGGCCGGGTCGTCAAAGGCGTGAACTTCGAGAACCTGCGGGACGCCGGCGACCCGGTGGAGCTGGCCCGCCGCTACGACGCCGAAGGCGCCGACGAGCTGACGTTCCTCGACATCACGGCGTCCTCCGGCGACCGCGCCACCATGTACGACGTGGTGAGCCGCACCGCCGAGCAGGTCTTCATCCCGCTCACCGTCGGCGGCGGGGTGCGGTCGGCCGACGACGTGGACCGCCTGCTGCGCGCCGGCGCCGACAAGGTGGCGCTCAACACCGCCGCCATCGCGCGTCCTGAGTTGCTCACCGAGGCGTCCCGCCGGTTCGGCGCGCAGTGCGTGGTGCTGTCGGTGGACGCACGCCGCGTCGTGGACGGCCCGCCGACCCCCTCGGGCTTCGAGGTGACCACCCACGGGGGCCGCCGCGGCACCGGCATCGACGCCGTCGAATGGGCCCGCCGCGGCCAGGAGTACGGCGTGGGGGAGATCCTGCTCAACTCCATGGACGGCGACGGCACCCAGGGAGGCTACGACCTGGAGATGATCCGCGCCGTGCGCAAGGCCGTGACCGTCCCGGTGATCGCCAGTGGCGGCGCCGGCGCGCTCGACGACTTCCCGCCGGCGGTGGACGCCGGCGCGGACGCCGTGCTCGCGGCCAGCGTCTTCCACTTCGGCACGCTCGCCATCTCCGACGTCAAGGACACCTTGCGCCGGTCCGGCCACCCCGTGCGCTGAACCGGCCGCCAAGGACGGTCAGCCGAGGAGCTCGGAGAAGAACAGGGCGAGCCGCGAGGCGCCGTCGCCGATGCCGTCCATGAGCCCGCGCACGGCGTCGGCGGCGTCGGCGGGCCGGGAGTAGAGGTAGAAGACGAAGAAGGCCACGGCCAGGTAGACGAGTACCTTTTTGCCCTTCATCGGCATGTGCCTTTCTTGCGTGTCCGCCGGAGTTCCGGAACTCCGGCGGACCAGGTCGCCGACCTTGGGGAACGCCGGTCGGCCGCCTCAAACGATCATTTTGGGGGGTTGTGGCCGCCTCAAGGCGACATGAACGGATCTATCTAACTGTTCCGGGAAGCTGAACGCCTGGCGGCACGCCGGGGTTCCGGGCCGTCCGAATATCGTCCCGGCCGTGGACGCGAAGCACTGAGCCGATTCTGGGCCGATTCTGGGCCGATCCGGGCCGATTCCGGTCCTCCAGATGCGCGGTGCCGGCTCGGCGGCCGTCGAAGCCCTCGCTCAGAGGCCGAGGGAAGCCGACCGCACGCGGGAGACCGACGTCTCGTCGCCTTCGTAGGAGACGCGCGCGTGGTCCTGGCGGCCGAAGGCGAACAGCAGCAGCTCGGCCGGCGGGCCCGTCACCGTGACGCGGGGGCCGGGCCCCGCCGCGGCGCCGGCGGTGCGGCCGTCGGGGTGGCGCAGCACGATCGGCACCGGGGAGCGGCGCAGCATCAGGCGCGCGCCGCCTGCCACCCGCTTCCAGATCTCCTCCTGCTGCGCGGCCGGCAACTCACGCGGCTCCCACCCGGGCTGCGCGCGCCGTACGTCCTCGTGGTGCACGAACAGCTCCAGGTGGTTGACCAGGCCGTCCACTCCGGGCAGACGGTACGGCGACCACAGGGGCGGGCCGGTGCGCACGGTGTCCACCAGCGCGGGCCAGCTCCGGCTCTTCTTGATCTTGTCCTGCACCGACGCGGTGTACCCGGCGAGCCCCTTGATCAGGATGCCGCCGGCGGCGTCGGGCCGATGCTCGCGCAGCACGAGGTGAGCGGCGAGGTCGGCCGTCGTCCACCCTTCGCACAGGGTGGTGGCGTCCGGGCCGAGGTGACCGAGCAGGTCCGACAGTGCGGCGCGCTCGGCTGCTGCGTATGTCACCTGATCACTGTAACCGCCGCCGCGTGCCGCGCCGCGTGCGCGGTGATACGGCACGCTCGGAGACGGGAATAAACCGCTTGCCGCGAATGATAGGGATTGAGGCGGGCCGTTTCCCCAGAGGCCCGCGCACCGGTCGTCCCGACGAAAGGATCCCCCGCGTGCCGACCGAGCAGGAGCACCAGCCGAGCGTCATGCGTGAAGGGTTCCGCGTCATCGGCCACGCCGTGCGCGGCGAGCCCGGGATCTTCGCCGGAGCCGTCCTCGGCAGCGCCGTCTACGGCGTGATGACCGTCGGAGCCTCCTGGGCCCTCGGCAAGGCGACCGAGGAGGTGGTGCTCCCCGCCTTCCGCGACGGTCACGCCACCACCGGCGCGTTGCTGGCCGCCGCGCTGCTCATCGTCGGCGTCGCGGTGCTCAAGGCCGCCGGCGTGATCGCGCGCCGGGTGCTGGCCGGCATCATGCAGTACCGCATGCAGGCCAGGTCGCGCCGCGACGTGACCCGCCAGTACCTGCGCCTGCCGCTCGCCTGGCACCACCGCCACCCCACCGGTCAGCTGCTGTCCAACGCGGGCTCCGACGTCGAGGCCGCCTGGGGGCCGCTCGCGCCACTGCCGATGGCGGTCGGCGTGGTCGTGATGCTGGTGACCGCCGCCGTCGCGATCGTGCTGGTGGACCCGGTGCTCGCGCTCATCGGCTTTTTGATCTTCCCGGCCATCGCGGTGCTCAACTTCGTGTACCAGCGCAGGCTGTCGCCGCTGGTGATGAAGGCGCAGCAGTTGCGCGCCGAGGTCAGCGAGATCGCGCACGAGAGCTTCGACGGCGCGCTGGTCGTCAAGACCCTCGGCCGTGAGGACGACGAGGCCGCGCGCTTCCAGGCCAAGGCCGCGCGGCTGCGCGACGCCAACATCGCCGTCGGCCGGATCCGCGGCATGTTCGACCCGCTGCTTGAGGCCCTCCCCACCCTCGGCGTGCTCGCGGTCCTCGGCTTCGGCGCGCTGCGGCTGTCGTCCGGCGGCGTCACCGCCGGCGAGCTGATCCAGGTGGCCTACCTGTTCACCCTGCTGGCCTTCCCGATCCGCGCGCTCGGCTGGGTCCTCGCCGAGCTGCCGCGCAGCGTGGTCGGCTGGACCCGCGTCCAGGCCGTGCTGTCGGCCACCGGGTCCATGGAGCACGGCGCCGCGCGCCTGACGGGCTCAGGCGGGGCCCGGGTGGAGGTCCGCGACGTGCGGTACGGCTACGTCCCCGGTGTCCCGGTGCTGTCCGGCGTGACGTTCGGCGTGCGGCCCGGCCGCACCGTCGCCGTCGTCGGCCCCACCGGTTCCGGCAAGTCGACCCTCACCCAGCTCCTGGTCCGGCTCGTCGACCCCGACGAGGGAGCGGTCCTGCTGGACGGCACGGACCTGCGTGATCTGGCCCGCGGCGAGATCAGCGCCGCCGCCGCGCTCGTGCCGCAGCAGACGTTCCTGTTCGACGACACCGTGCGCGGCAACCTGACCCTCGGCACCGGTGACGTGCCGGACGAGCGGATCTGGGCCGCGCTGCGGCTCGCGCAGGCCGAGGGGTTCGTCAGCGCGCTGCCGAAGGGCCTGGACACCCGCATCGGCGAACGAGGCGCCACACTGTCCGGCGGTCAGCGGCAACGGCTGGCCCTCGCCAGGGCCCTGGTGCGCGAGCCACGGCTGCTCATCCTGGACGACGCCACCTCCAGCGTGGACGCGCAGGTGGAGGGACGCATCCTGCGGGGGCTGCGCGAGGGCTCCGGCGGGTCGACCGTGGTGGTGGTCGCGTACCGGATGGCCACCATCGCGCTGGCCGACGAGGTGGTGTACCTGGAGCACGGCGCCGTGGCCGACCAGGGCACCCACGAACGGCTGCTGCTGCGCTGCGCCGGGTACCGCGACCTCGTCACCGCGTATGAGCGCGAGGAGGCCGAGCGCGCGGCGCTCGGCGAGGACGTACGCGATCTCGAGGACCTGCCCGGCGAGGAGGTGTCGGCGTGACCACGCTGCGGGTGGAGGAACGCTCGGCGCTCGGCACGCTGCGGCGGGGCCTGGAGCTGTCACCGGAGTTCCGCGTCGGGCTGCCGGTGACGCTGCTGCTCGCGGTGCTCGCCACCGCCGGGAAGATCATCGTTCCGGTCGCCGTCCAGCAGGTCATCGACCGCGGCCTGTCCGGCGGCGTCCCCGACGTGCCGTTCATCAGGAACGCGGTGCTGCTGTGCGGCGTCGCGGTGCTGCTGACCGCCTTGTGCGGCTACCTCATGAACGTCCGGCTGTACCGCTCCACCGAGTCGGGCCTCGCGACCCTGCGCGGCAAGGGGTTCCGGCACGTGCACGACCTGTCGGTGCTCACGCAGAACACCGAGCGGCGCGGCGCGCTGGTCTCCAGGATCACCGGTGACGTCGACCAGATCAGCACGTTCATGCAGTGGGGCGGGCTGATGGTGATCATCTCCGTCGGCCAGCTCCTCATCGCGAGCGTGCTGATGGCGGTGTACTCCTGGCAGCTCACCCTGGTCGTGTGGGGATGCTTCGTCCCGCTGGTGATCGCGCTGCCGCGCTTCCAGCGCTGGGTGGCCCGCGCCTACACGCAGGTGCGCGAACGCGCCGGCGACATGCTGGCCGCCATCAGCGAGTCGGTCGTCGGCAGTGCGGTGATCCGCGCGTACGGCTCGGAGGACCGCACCGCGCGGCGCATCGACGAGACCGTGGACGCGCACCGGGCCGCGCAGACCCGCGCACAGAAGATCATCGCGTTCACCTTCCCCATCACCGAGCTGGCCGGCGCGGTCGCCATCGCCGCCGTCGTGGTTCTCGGGGTGCGGCTCGGCCTCGACGGCGACCTGACCGCGGGCCGCCTGGTCGCGTTCCTGTTCCTGATCACCTTGTTCATCAGCCCACTGCAGACCGCCACCGAGGTGCTCAACGACGCGCAGAACGCGGTCGCGGGCTGGCGCCGCGTGCTCGGGGTGCTCGACACCCCGGCCGACGTCGCCGACCCCGGCCCCGAAGGGGAGGCACTGCCGCGCGGCCCGATCACGGTGTCCTTCCGGGACGTCGGGTTCGCCTACCCCGGCGGGCCGCCGGTGCTGCACGACGTCTCGGTGGACATCGCGCCACGCACCCGGATCGCCGTGGTGGGGGAGACCGGGTCGGGCAAGACGACGTTCGCCAAGCTGCTCACCCGGCTGATGGACCCCACCGAGGGCCGCGTGCTCGTGGACGGCGTGGACCTGCGGCGCCTGCGGTTCTCCTCGCTGCGCGAACGCATCGTCATGGTGCCGCAGGACGGTTTCCTGTTCGACGGCACCCTCGCGGACAACATCCGCTACGGCCGGCCCTCCGCGACCGACGACGAGATCGCGCGCGCCGTCGGCGAGCTCGGCCTGGCCGACTGGGTCGCGGGCCTCGCCGCCGGGCTCGCCACCCCCGTGGGACAGCGCGGCGAGTCGCTGTCCGCCGGCGAACGCCAGCTCGTGGCCCTGGCCCGCGCCTACCTCGCCGACCCCGACCTGCTCCTGCTCGACGAGGCCACCTCCGCCGTGGACCCCGCCACCGAGGTCCGCCTCGCGCGCGCGCTCGACGGGGTCACGCGCGGCCGTACCGCCGTCTCCATCGCGCACCGCCTGTCCACCGCCGAGGCCGCCGACGAGATCCTCGTCTTCGACCACGGCCGCATCGTGCAGCGCGGCCCGCACGCCGAGCTGGTCGCCGTGGACGGCGTCTACGCCGACCTGCACGCCTCCTGGGCCGCCGGCCGGTCGTCGGCCTGAGCGGCCCGCTCCCCGGCCCGCCGCGCGGCGGGCCGGGTGCGGCGGCGACGGTGCCGCGGGCCGGGGTGCTTCAGCGCCTGCGGGTGCCTGACGCGGCGAACAGGCGGCGGATCCGGGTGATGGCCGTGGTCAGATCGTTGACGGGGGCGATGGGTTCGGCCCAGGACCACCAGAACCACCAGGTGCCCGCGCGCTGCGCCGCGTACACGACCTCCGACCAGCTCGGCAGTGCCGTGCGGACCAGGATGAGCTGGGGGAGGCCGCTGCGGGTGAGCGCCACCCGCACATGCAGGTCACAGGTCTGCAGATGGTCGGCCAGTAGATGCAGATGGCGGGAGGCCGCGGCCGGGACGGTGTCAGGTGTCGTCATGAGATGCTCCGCGTCAATCGCAAGTCCGACATATTCCGATAAATGTGTCGTGCGCCGCGTCCTCTGCGACGCTAGGCGCTCAAGTTCCACGTGATCAACGATGTTGCGTCATGTTTCGCGCAGCGCGCTCGACCTCGCCTCGATGAGGTCGCGCGCCGCCTTCCCGTACACCGCGACTCCGGCCAGAGCGGTGAACGCCTTCTCGTACAGCGCCACGTCGGTAGGAGCTTTGATCCGGAACTGTCCCGGTATGGTGTCCACTCTGACTTGATTGTCGTCATAGATCCAGAAGTTTTCCGGCGGCATGATCGGCGGCGACGTCCCCGAAGGGATCACACCGAAGCTGAGTTGCGGAACGTTGGTCGTGATCTCGGCCAGCCGCTCCAGCTGCGTCACCATCTCGGCCGTGCCGCACACCGGGGTGCGCAAAGCCTGCTCGCCGATGACGAACATGAATCTCTTGCCTCCTCCCCCGGTCAGCACCTCCTGCTGCCCGATCCGCGCCGCCACCGCCGACTCCAGGTCGTCGGGGATGCCCCGGAAGTCGATGACGGCCCTCAGGTGCGCACGCGCGTACCCCGGCGTCTGGAGCAGGCCGGGCACCGCCGAGTGCTGGAACACGCGGAACTGCCGGGTTCCCTGGTAGAGCCGCTGGAACGACTCCTGCACATGGCGCAGCCCCGTGCTCTCCAGCCGCCGCCACTCGGTGTACATCGAGTCGATGTTGCGTACCGCCGCGATGAGGTCCACGACGTACTCGTCGGCGTCGCAGACCCGGCACCAGGTCCGGATGTCGTTCTCCGCCGGCGTCTGCACCGCGTGCTCGATCTTGGAGACCTTGGAGAAATGCCAGCCGGCCTCCGACGCGAGACTCCTGGCCGTCAGCCCGGCCTCACTGCGGATCTCGCGCAGCCGCGCGGCCAGGATCCCCTTGGCCTCGCTGATGCGGGTGGGGGGCATGGGTCACCTGCTCGTGGTCGGGGAAAGCGGTCGGGGGAAAATGCACTTCCCAGAAGGTAGTGCGAGCACTACTCGTGATACCTCCGTGTTGCGCGAAGTTGCGCACCACTTTCCTCCCGCTCACCCCAAAGGTCACGACGATCGCAGGGAAACTACGGAAAGGTGGCTCCGAAGCCAGAGGCGGTCATGAGCCGGTGCCGTGGTGGTGCCGTGGTGGTGACGTGGCGGCGCACGTCACCACGGGGGGTGACCTGGGGCTGGGAGTGGTTGCGGCAGAATTGCCGTATGCCTCTTGATCCGAAGGTCGCGGACCGGCTGAAACGCGACGCGCAGGGCCTGGTACCCGCCGTCGTCCAGCAGTACGACACCGGCGAGGTGCTGATGATGGCCTGGATGGACGACGAGGCCCTGCATCGCACCCTCACCACCGGCCGCGCGACCTACTGGTCCCGCAGCCGCCGCGACTACTGGGTCAAAGGCGAGACCTCCGGCAACGTCCAGTTCGTCCGGCACGCCGCACTGGACTGCGACGGCGACACCATCTTGCTCAAGGTCGACCAGACCGGTGGCGCCTGTCACACCGGTGACCGCACCTGTTTCGACGCCGACGTCCTTGAGGTCTCCCGATGAGGGCCGCACGATGACAGGCATGAGGCGCGCACGATGACAGGCGACCCGCCGGTCGCGCGCAGAGCGCTCGCGGTCTTCGTGCCGGCCGGCGCCGCCGGGGCCGCGGCGGCACTGATCGCGGGGGGCCGCACCTGGGCCACCGTCCAGTTCCACGGCGCGCCGGCGGTGCGGGCCGCTCCGGTGGAGGTCACGGGGAACGACCTGGTCCCGGCGCTCGGCCCGCTCGCGCTCGCGGCCTTCGCCGCGGTCGTCGCCGTGCTCGCCACGCGCGGCGTCTGGCGGGCCATTGTCGGCGTGGTCATCGCGCTGTGCGGCGCCGCCGTCGCCGTGACCGCGTTGCGCGGCGTCTCCACCGGCCAGGTCGTCGCGGTCGCGCGCGAGCGGGTCACCCTCGCCGCCGGCGACCAGGCCGCGGTGACCGCCACCTGGTCCTGGCCCGCTCTCGCCGCACTCGGCGGAGCCGTCCTGGCCGCCGCCGGCCTCACCGCCGTACTTCGCGGCCGTCACTGGCCCGGCATGTCCACCCGCTACGACCGCCCCACCGGCACCACGCCTTCCACCGAGGCAAGCAGGTCCGCCACCCCCCGCGACGCGGACCGGGGAATGTGGGAGGCGCTCGACAGAGGCGAGGACCCGACGGCGGAGTCCGAGGCGGCGGATCGGAAGCCGCACGGGAAGAGCTGACCGGCTCCAGAAGGATCGATTCCGGGACGGCGGGCCTGCAGGGCCGCGGAGCGCCGGTACGGCACGGAGGTCGTGCGAGGTGCGGAGATCGTCGATCCGGAACAGTGAGTGGGCAGAGGTGCGAGAGGGCCGGTACGGCGCGGAGGTCGTGCGAGGTGCGAAAAGCGTCGAACCAGGACGAGCAGAGTGTCCGACGTGCGGGAAGGGGTGACAATCGATGTCATCGGGTGACACCGGCGGGGAAAGTGCCGGTCCGGCGTGGTCATTTCGACGGGTCGCAGGCCTGATTTCTGATTTGTCGGCTATTTCATGAGATATCACTCAGAAGTGCGTGCGCCGATGGGGTCCCGGGTCGCGATGTGGTCCCGGGTCGCGCCACTCGGCGTGGCCGCGCCGGCCGCGGCCGGGGTGGCCTATGTCGGTGCGGTGGACCCGGGTGTTCCGGGTCACTACCCGCCGTGTCCTCTTCTGTGGCTCACCGGGCTGTACTGTCCGGGTTGCGGGGGGTTGCGGGCTCTGCACGCGCTCACCCATGGGGACGTCGTCGCGGCGGCGGGGCTCAATCCGCTGCTGCTGGTGACGATCCCTGTGGTGGCGGTGGTGTGGTCGGTCTGGGCCGTGCGGGCCTGGCGTGGCCGGCCGCAGCGGTGGGGGCCGCGATGGTCGGTGGTGATTTGGGGGTACCTGGTGCTGATGATGGTCTTCGGTGTTGTGCGAAATCTGCCTTTCGCGGCTTTCCTCGCCCCCTAAGTTTCCCCGGGTGGCCACCCCTGTGGCGAGGCGACGGTGATTAGCCCGATACCATCGGCAGGGCAAGGCCGGGTGAGGATCAGGCCCCCGAGTCGATCGAGCCGATCGAGCGGCGCGGCGTCCTCGGCCCGCGCAAGTCGACCGGGAGGGACCCTGATCGGGTGAGCGAGCCAAGCGAGGAGATCAAGTGAGCGTGCTCGACGAGATCTTGGAAGGGGTGCGGGCCGACCTCGCCGAGCGCGAGAAGTCCGTGTCGCTGGCGGAGCTCAAGGACCGCGCGCGGCTGGCCCCGCCGGCCAGGGACGCCTACGCCGCGCTCGGCGGCGACAGGGTGTCGGTCATCGCCGAGGTCAAGCGCTCCAGCCCGTCCAAGGGCGCGCTGGCCGCCATCGCCGATCCCGCCGCGCTCGCCGCCGACTACGAGGCCGGCGGCGCTCATGTCATCAGCGTGCTCACCGAGGGCCGCAGGTTCGGCGGCAGCCTCGCCGACCTCGCCGCCGTGCGCGCCGCCGTCGACATCCCCGTACTGCGCAAGGACTTCGTGGTCAGCTCCTACCAGCTGTGGGAGGCGCGGGCCCACGGCGCCGACCTCGCGCTGCTCATCGTGGCGGCCCTCGACCAGAACGCCTTGGTGTCGCTGATCGAACGCGCCGAGTCGATCGGCCTCGCGCCGCTCGTCGAGGTGCACGACGAGGAAGAGCTGGCCCGCGCGCTCGACGCCGGCGCCAAGATCATCGGAGTGAACGCGCGCGATCTGAAGACACTTCAGGTCGACCGCGAGATATTCTCCCAACTGGCGCCGAAGATCCCGGACGGCGTCATCAAGATCGCCGAGTCCGGCGTCCGCGGCCCGCACGACCTGCTGGCCTACGCCAGGGCCGGCGCCGACGCGGTGCTCGTCGGGGAGAGCCTGGTGACGGGCAAGGACCCCAAGGCCGCGGTGGTCGACCTGGTCACCGCCGGCGCGCACCCCGCGTCCCGACTCGACAGCGGACCAGGACCCGAGAGGCAGCAGTGACCATCGCAGAAGGCACCCTGATCACCGCGGCCGGCCTCGGCGGCGGCCCCGTGGCGAACGACCCCGACGAGCACGGCCGCTTCGGCGTGTTCGGCGGCCGTTTCGTCCCCGAGGCCCTGATCCCGGCCCTGGACGAGGTGGCGCGCACCTACGCCGAGGCCAAGGCCGATCCTGCCTTCCTGAGCGAGTTCGAGCACCTGCTGCGCACCTACGCCGGCCGGCCGACCACCATCACCGAGGTCCACAGGTTCGCCGAGACCGCCGGCGGCGCGCGGGTGATCCTCAAGCGCGAGGACCTCACCCACACCGGCGCGCACAAGATCAACAATGTGCTCGGCCAGGCGCTGCTCACCAAGCGCCTCGGCAAGACCCGCGTCATCGCCGAGACCGGCGCGGGCCAGCACGGCGTGGCCACCGCCACCGCCTGCGCGCTGCTCGGCCTGGAGTGCGTCATCTACATGGGCGAGGTCGACTGCGAGCGCCAGGCGCTCAACGTCGCGCGCATGAAGCTCCTCGGCGCCACGGTCGTCCCGGTCGGCAACGGCAGCCGCACCCTCAAGGACGCCATCAACGAGGCGTTCCGCGACTGGGTGACCAACGTCGACTCCACCCACTACCTCTTCGGCACCGTCGCGGGCCCGTCCCCGTTCCCCGAGATGGTCCGCGACTTCGCGCGCATCATCGGCGTCGAGGCGCGCAGCCAGGTGCTCGAGCTCACCGGCCGCCTCCCCGACGCCGTGTGCGCGGCCGTCGGCGGCGGCTCCAACGCGATCGGCCTGTTCCACGCGTTCATCGGCGACAAGGACGTCGCGCTGCACGGCTACGAGGCCGCCGGCCACGGCGTGGAGTCCGGCGAGCACGCCTGCACCCTCACCGAGGGCTCGATCGGCGTGCTCCACGGCTCACGCACCTACGTCCTGCAGGACGACGAGGGCCAGACCATCGAGTCCCACTCGATCTCCGCCGGCCTCGACTACCCCGGCGTCGGCCCCGAGCACGCGTGGCTCAAGGACTCCGGCCGCGCCACCTACCACGGCGTCACCGACGACGAGGCGATGGAGGCGTTCGCCCTGCTCGCCCGCACCGAAGGCATCATCCCCGCCATCGAGTCGGCGCACGCGCTCGCCGGCGCCGCGAGGCTGGGCCGCGAGCTCGGGCCCGGGGCCGTCATCCTGGTCAACCTCTCCGGCCGGGGCGACAAGGACATGGGCACCGCGATGAAGTACTTCAACCTCTGATTCCGCTGATTCCGCGCCGGCCACAGGACGATCCGACATGACCAATCTTCAGACGGTGTTCGAGAAGACGCGCGCCGACCGCCGCGCCGCGCTGATCGGGTACCTTCCCGCCGGCTTCCCCACCAAGGAAGGCGCCGTCGCCGCCGCCACCGCCATGGTGGAGGCCGGATGCGACGTCATCGAGATCGGCCTGCCGTACTCCGATCCGCTGATGGACGGCCCCACCATCCAGGACGCCGTGCACCGTGCCCTCACCAACGGCACCCGCATCGCCGACGTGATGCGCACCGTCGAGGGAGTCGCCGCGTCCGGCGCCGCCGTGCTCGTCATGACCTACTGGAACCCGGTCGACCGCTACGGCGCCGACCGCTTCGCGCGTGAGCTCGCCGACGCCGGCGGCGCCGGCGTCATCACCCCCGACCTCACCCCCGAGGAGTCCGGCCCCTGGTGCGACGCCGCCGCCTCCGCCGGCCTCGGCACCGTCTTCCTGGTGGCACCCAGCTCCACCGACGACCGCATCCAGGCCGTCGCCGGCTGCTGCACCGGCTTCGTCTACGCCGCCTCCCTGATGGGTGTCACCGGCGCGCGCACCAGCGTGAGCGCCGCCGCCGAAGGCCTGGTGAAGCGCACCAAGGCCCACACCGACCTCCCTGTCTGCGTCGGCCTCGGCGTCGGCACCGGCTCCCAGGCCGCCGAGGTCGCCGCCTACGCCGACGGCGTCATCGTCGGCTCCGCCTTCATCCGCCGCCTCCTCGACGCACCCACCGAGTCCGAAGGCCTCACCGCCGTCCGCGCTCTCGCCGAGGAACTCGCCACCGGCGTCCGCACCCGTCAGGAAGCCTGACGTCCGGCCCCCGGCGCGAACCGGTGGCCCCGGCATGAGCGACTCACCGCCAGGACACCTGCCCGTGCTGCGCCGGGCCGTTCCCGGGGCCGCTCGGCGCTGACCGCGCGCGGACGTCGTTTACCCGCCGCTTATCGAGGCCATGATGTGGTGGTCAGCCGGTAGCCTACGGCGACGGCGCCTGGTGCGGTGGCGCCGGGCCGGGGGGAGTGCTCCGTGCGCGGTGGCGGCGGTCCTCGGACGGGACATGGGTGAACAAGGAGATGCCGATGCGAGCGGGAAGAGCGTGCCGATGATGTCACGGAGTGTGCGGGACGCGGTACCCTGGGTGACGACAGCCGCCAGGCTCGTGGTGGCCGGGGTGCTCATCGTCGCGGGCTGGTTGAAGATCGGCACGCCGGCGTTGTCCGTCCAGGCCGTCAAGGCCTACGAGCTGCTGCCGGAACAGGTCGCCACCGCGGTGGGTTACGGCCTGCCGATCGTCGAGATCGTCGTAGGGGTGCTGCTTGTCATCGGGCTGCTCACGCGCGCGGCGGGTGCGGTGTCCGCGCTGCTCATGCTGGCCTTCGTGGTCGGCATCGCCTCGGCGTGGGCACGTGGGCTGCGCATCGACTGCGGGTGCTTCGGCGGCGGCGGGCAGCTCGGCGCGGGCCAGGAGCCTGGCTACTTGTGGGAGTTGCTGCGCGACGCGGGACTGTTCCTGCTCGGCGGCTGGGTCATGTGGTTCGGCCCGGGACGCCTCTCCCTCGACTCGGCCCTCGGCCTGGCCACCCCGCGCGGGGTCGGTGACGTGGACGGCGACGGCGGTGCCGAAGGTGTCGAAGGCGACGAGCTGGGGGCGCCCAGCACGGTGTGAAGGAGAACGCCACATGAGCAAGGCCGCGCGAGAGCTCTCCGCCCGCGAGCGCATCAGGTCTCAGCGTGAGGCCGACCGCCGCAGGGACCGCCGCAGGCGGCTGGTCACAGTGGGGGCCGTCGCGGCCGTGGCGTTCGCGACGATCGGCGGCGGCTGGTGGTACGTCCAGGCGGGCCGTTCGGAGACCCCCGGCGGCGACCTCGCGCCGGTCACCATGCAGGCCGACGGCACGGTCGCCATGGCGCGGCCCGGTGTCACCAAGCCCGTCCTCGACATTTACGAGGACTTCCAGTGCCCCGCCTGCCAGGCGTTCGAGCGCGCCAGTGCCGCCACCGTCAAGAACCTCGCCGCCGAGGGCAAGGTCAAGGTCGTCTACCACCCGGTCACCATCTTCCGCGACGAGCCCGCGGGCCCCAACTCCATGCGGGCCTCCGCCGCGGCCCGCTGCGTTCCCGGTGGCAGCCAGTGGGTCGCGTTCCACGACCGGTTGTTCAAGGAGCAGCCGCCGGAGACCGCGAGCGGCTTCGCCGCCGCCGACCTCGTCAAGTGGGGCAAGGAGGCCGGGGTGACCGAGCCGGGGTTCGCCTCGTGCGTCACCTCCATGAAGAACGCGCAGGCACAGGCCGCGTACACCAAGAAGGTCATCGACGCCAAGCTCCTCACCAAGGGCACCCCCACGGTGCGCCTGGACGGCGCCGAGCTCGAGAACAGGATCGCCTTCTCGCCTGCGGCGCTGCGTGGAGCGGTCCTTGATGCCGCGAAGCGCGCCGGGACGCGGTAACGTCACCTGACATGCCCCTGGCCTCCATTCCCAGCCCGCCTGAAGGGGTCTGGTACCTCGGACCGATCCCTCTGCGGGCCTACGCTCTTTGCATCGTGCTCGGCGTCATCGTCGCCGTCTGGATGGGCGAGCGCCGCTGGCGTGCCCGCGGCGGTGTGCCGGGCACCATCACCGACCTCGCCGTCTGGGCCGTGCCGTTCGGCCTGGTCGGCGGCCGGCTCTACCACGTCATCACCGACTGGCAGCTCTACTTCGGGCCTGACGCACCCAACCGGCCGATCGACGCCTTGTACATCTGGCACGGCGGCCTCGGCATCTGGGGTGCCATCGCGCTCGGCGCCGTCGGGGTGTGGATCGCCTGCCGCCGCCGCGGCCTGTCGCTGTCCGCCGTGGCCGACGTCTGCGCTCCCGGTATCGCCGTGGCCCAGGGCATCGGCCGGCTCGGAAACTACTTCAACCAGGAGCTCTTCGGCGGGCCCACCACCCTGCCGTGGGGCCTGGAGATCGAACCCGGCCGGCCCGGCACCGTCCCCGGCGTGGCCACCTACCACCCGGCGTTCCTGTACGAGTTGCTGTGGGACTTCGCGCTCGCCGGCGTTCTCATCTGGATCGGCAGCCGGTTCGCCATCAGGCACGGCCGCCTGTTCGCGCTGTACGTCGCGGGCTACACGCTCGGCCGGTTCTGGATCGAGGGCCTGCGGGTGGACCCGGCCCACGAGATCCTCGGCCTGCGCCTCAACCAGTGGACGTCCATCGTCATCTTCATCGGCGCACTGGTGTACTTCTACCTCACCAGAACCAAGGACACCCCGGAGATCATCGTCCCCGAGGCCGGCCCGGGTGAGGACACCCCCGACCAGGCCCACGGCGCCGACCAGGCCGACGCCGACGAGATCGAGCAGGTCAGGCTCGCCACCGCCGACGCCGAGTCGCCGCCTGCCACCGAGGGGGACGACACCCCGGAGGACGGCCCATCCGCGGCCGTCGGCACGGTGACCGCCGGTTCCACCTCTCCGGCCGACGGTGCGGACGCCACGGCCTCGGCGCAGGCCACGGACGGTGGTGCCGCGGCGGAGGTCCCCGCCAAGCCCGTGGCCGTCCCGGTGTCCGGGGACGGCGAGGCCGCCGATCCGGCGCATCCGGCCGACCAGGCGGACGCCGGTGAGGTCGCGGCGCGTGCGGCGGGCCCGGAGGCGGGTGGCCGATGACGCGGGGTGACGCCGGGAGTGCCGGCGTTCTGTGAGCACGCGGAGTAAAAAGCGTAAATCCTCGTTCGAGGTCCCCGCTCTGTCGGAGCGGGGACTGAGCGTGGGCCAGCAGCGCCTTCTGACGGCGGTCGGGGTGGTGCTCGCGGTGCTGATCGGCGGCGCGGGCCTGACGTACGTGGTGAGCCGGGTCGGCGTGCACGAACCGCCGGTCGAGCAGGGTGGTTCCGCCGCCGACATCGGCCTGCCGCACCCCGAGGAGTACCAGGCGTGGCCGTCGCCGGCGCTGTTCGGCCCGATCGCCGACCGCGCGGCCGACCGCACGCCGCTGCGCGCCGAAGAGGTCTTCGCCGTGCGCACCGTCAAGAGCGACAAGCTCACCCTGAAGCTCCTGAACCGCCGCCTGGACGACTGCGCACCCGCCATGTGGGGCGGCAGCGCGCTCGCGAGCCTCGCCGGGACGGGCTGCACCCAGGCGGTCCGCGGTCTCTACCTCAGCGCCGACCGCCGGTACGTCGCGCAGTACACGTTGTTCAACATGGCGGACGCCAAGAAGGCCGCGGAATTCGTGCAGCACATGGCGACGCTCTACCGAGGTGGGGGCTGGGTGCGCGCGCTGGAGTCGGACGCCGCGACGTTCGCCGTGGACGGCTACGCCGAAGGCAGCGGCTACGCGATGGGGCACTACGCCGGTTTCGTCTGGGTGGCCCGGGCCGACGGCCAGGAGCCGACGGTCAAGGACGATTTCGTGTCCCTGACCCTCGCGGCCCGCGCGGCCGAGAAGGTCGTCTACCGGCGTGTGGTCGCC
Organism: Sphaerisporangium rubeum; assembly: GCF_014207705.1. Taxonomy (NCBI): domain Bacteria; kingdom Bacillati; phylum Actinomycetota; class Actinomycetes; order Streptosporangiales; family Streptosporangiaceae; genus Sphaerisporangium; species Sphaerisporangium rubeum. The sequence continues at coordinate 4,529,316 of NZ_JACHIU010000001.1, read as the reverse complement.
GTGACCGGCCCGTCCCCTGCTCCGGCGGCCGGATAAGGACGGTCGCCGGTGACAGGGGGAAGCCGGTGAGCCGGCTGTGGGTCGTCGTGGCCGCTGTGGTGGTGCTGGCCGGCGGCGGGGTGGCGGCGTTCGTGCTGACCAGGCCGGAGACCGGGCCGAGCCCGGCGGTGTACCGGGGGGAGCCGACGTCCGCGCTGTACGAGCCCATCGCGACCCGTGCGGCCGGCTCCCGGCCGCTGACCGTGCAGGAGGTGTTCACCACTGAGGAGGTGCGCGCCGAGGGGGTCACTATGGCGCGCCGCGGCACGGAGGCGTCGGACGACTGCGGGAGCGCGCTGTGGGGGAGTGGCGTCGCGGAGGCGGCCTCGGGGTGCGCGCGGGTGGTGCGCGCGGGGTACGAGAGCGGCGACGGCCGGGTGTGCGGGCAGTACGCGGTGTTCGACCTGCCGGACGGGGCGGCGGCCGACCGCCTGGTCGCGGCGCTCGAGCCGGCGCGGCGCGGCGGCTTCCTGCGTCCCGCACCCGGCCCGGCGTGTCTCGACGCGGCGCACAGCCGTGCGCAGGCCCGCGCTCTCGGCCATTTCGTGGTCGTCAACTGGGTGGGTGCCGCGACGGGGGCCGGTGAGGTGGATCTGGCGTTCCCGCAGCTCGCCCTGGAGTCGCTGGCCGGTTTCGCGCAGCGCCGGGTGCTGGAGGCGGCCGACGGCGCGGGTCCTTGACCGACAATCGACCGAATTATTGAGGGTTAAGCACCAAGCACGGTGGAATAACGTTCATCCGGGGTTCGTTCCATAGTGCGGCCGGGGACGCATGATGGGGCCACCAGGGCGCCCATCCAGTGGTGAATGTTCGCGATTCCCCCCTGGCGGGCACTATTCCGGCAGGGTGCGGTAGTCTCTACACACCTCATACAGCAGCAGGGCCAACGTCGTCCCTCTTGCCTGCACTCGCCATTCCAGACGAAGCAGACGAAGACGACGGGAGGGATTCAATGCCTGCTGCCCGCCTCGGTCTCCCCGAGCCTCAGGGCCTGTATCACCCCTCGCAGGAGCACGACTCCTGCGGTGTCGCGATGGTGGCCGACGTCCAGGGACGCCGCAGCCATGACATCGTGGCCAAGGCACTGACGGCCCTGTGCAACCTCGACCACCGGGGGGCCAAGGGTAGCGAGCCGGACACCGGGGACGGTGCCGGCATCCTCACGCAAATACCGGACGCGTTCCTGCGCGAGAGCGTGCCCTTCACCCTGCCGCCGGCCGGTTCGTACGCCGCCGGCATCGCGTTCCTCCCCATGGACGCCGAGGCCCGCGCCGTCGGCGTCGGCATGATCGAGGAGATCGCCGGCGAGGAGGGCCTCACGGTCCTCGGCTGGCGTGAGGTCCCGATCGACACCGCGCACGCCGGTCCGAGCGCGCGCGCCGTCATGCCGTCGTTCCACCAGCTGTTCGTGTCCTCGCCGGGTGGCGAGACCGGCCTCGACCTGGACCGCCTGGTCTTCTGCCTGCGCAAGCGCGCCGAGCACGAGGTGGATGTCTACTTCCCCTCGCTGTCGAGCAGGACCATCGTCTACAAGGGCATGCTGACGACGCCGCAGCTGGAGCCGTTCTTCCCCGACCTGTCGGACGAGCGGTTCACCAGCGCCATCGCGCTGGTCCACTCGCGTTTCTCCACCAACACCTTCCCGTCGTGGCCGCTGGCGCACCCGTACCGGTACGTCGCGCACAACGGTGAGATCAACACGGTCAAGGGCAACCGCAACTGGATGCGGGCCCGCGAGGCCATGCTGGACACCGACCTGATCCCCGGTGACCTCGACCGGCTGTTCCCCATCTGCGACCCCGACGCCTCCGACACCGCGTCCTTCGACGAGTGCCTGGAGCTGCTGCACCTCGGCGGCCGTTCCCTGCCGCACGCGGTGCTGATGATGATCCCCGAGGCGTGGGAGAACCACGCCGAGATGGACCCGGCGCGGCGCGCGTTCTACGAGTACCACTCCACCTCGATGGAGGCCTGGGACGGCCCGGCGTCCATCACGTTCAGCGACGGCACCCTGGTCGGCGCGGTGCTGGACCGCAACGGCCTGCGTCCCGGCCGGTTCTACGTGACCGTGGACGGCCTGGTCGTGCTGGCCTCCGAGGCCGGCGTGCTCGACATCGAGCCGTCCAAGGTGATCCGCAAGGGCCGCCTGCAGCCCGGCAAGATGTTCCTGGTCGACACCTCGCGTGGCACGATCATCGAGGACGACGAGGTCAAGGCCGAGTTGGCCGCCGAGCACCCGTACGGCGAGTGGCTGCACGCGGGCCTGGTGCGCTTCGAGGAACTCCCCGAGCGCGACCGTCCCATCGTCACCCACGAGGCGCTGGTCAAGCGGCAGCAGACCTTCGGCTACACCGAGGAGGAGCTGCGGATCATCCTCGCGCCGATGGCGAAGGCCGGTGCCGAGCCGATCGGCTCCATGGGCACCGACTCGCCGGTCGCCGTGCTGAGCGACAAGCCACGGTTGCTGTTCGACTACTTCAGCCAGCTGTTCGCGCAGGTCACCAACCCGCCGCTGGACGCGATCCGCGAGGAGCTCGTCACCTCGCTGCAGACGACGATCGGCCCCGAGGGCAACCTGCTGGCCCCCGGCCCGGCGTCCTGCCGGCGGCTCGTGCTGCCGTACCCGGTGATCGACAACGCCGAGCTCGCCAAGATCATCCACATCAACGACGAAGGCGCGCTCCCCGGCTTCCAGCCGCACGTCGTCTCCGGCCTGTACGAGGTCGCGAGCGGCGGCGAAGGGCTGCTGCGGCGTCTTGAGGAGATCTGCACGGAGGTGTCGCAGGCCATCAGGGACGGCGCGCGCATCATCGTGCTCAGCGACCGCGGCTCCGACTCCCGCATGGCTCCCATCCCGTCGCTGATGCTCACCGGCGCGGTGCACCACCACTTGATCCACGAGAAGTCCCGCACCCGCGTGGGCCTGGTCGTGGAGACCGGCGAGGCCCGCGAGTGCCATCACATGGCGCTGCTCATCGGGTACGGCGCCTCCGCGGTCAACCCGTACCTCGCCATCGAGACCGTCGAGGACATGACGGCCAGAGGCGAACTGAGCCTGCCGCCGCGCACCGCGGTGCGCAACCTCATCAAGGCGTACGGCAAGGGTGTCCTGAAGGTCATGTCCAAGATGGGTGTGTCGACGGTGGCGTCGTACACCGGCGCGCAGATCTTCGAGGCGCTCGGCCTCGGCCAGGACGTCATCGACGCCTGTTTCTCCGGCACCACCTCGCGGCTCGGCGGCGTCGGCTTCGACGTGCTCGCCGAGGAGGCGCGGCTGCGGCACCTGCGCGCGTACCCGAGGGCCGAGAACGCGCACCGCCGGCTGGACGTCGGCGGTGAGTACCAGTGGCGCCGCGAGGGTGAGCCGCACCTGTTCAACCCCGAGACGGTGTTCCGTCTGCAGCACGCCACCCGCACCCGCAGGTACGAGATCTTCAAGCAGTACACCGGCCTGGTGGACGGCCAGTCGGAGAAGCTCATGACCTTGCGCGGCCTGTTCCGGCTGCGTGAGGGGGTGCGGCCGCCGGTGCCGATCGACGAGGTCGAGCCGGTCTCCGAGATCGTCAAGCGGTTCTCCACCGGCGCCATGTCGTACGGGTCGATCTCCCGCGAGGCCCACGAGACCCTCGCCGTGGCGATGAACCGCCTCGGCGGCAAGTCCAACACCGGCGAAGGCGGCGAGGACCCCGACCGGCTGCACGACCCGGTGCGGCGCAGCGCGGTCAAGCAGGTCGCCTCCGGCCGGTTCGGCGTGACCAGCGAGTACCTCGTCAACGCCGACGACCTGCAGATCAAGATGGCGCAGGGTGCCAAGCCCGGCGAGGGCGGCCAGCTCCCCGGCCACAAGGTGTACCCGTGGATCGCCAAGACCCGGCACTCCACCCCCGGCGTCGGCCTCATCTCGCCGCCGCCGCACCACGACATCTACTCGATCGAGGACCTGGCCCAGCTCATCCACGACCTGAAGAACTCCAACCCTCAGGCGCGTGTGCACGTCAAGCTGGTCGCCGAGGTCGGGGTCGGCACCGTGGCCGCCGGTGTCAGCAAGGCCCACGCCGACGTCGTGCTGATCTCCGGCCACGACGGCGGCACCGGCGCCTCGCCGCTCACCTCGATCAAGCACGCGGGTGCGCCGTGGGAGCTCGGTCTCGCCGAGACCCAGCAGACCCTGCTGCTGAACGGCCTGCGCGACCGCATCGTGGTGCAGGCCGACGGCCAGCTCAAGACCGGCCGTGACGTGGTCATCGCCGCGCTGCTCGGCGCCGAGGAGTTCGGTTTCGCGACCGCGCCGCTGGTGGTGTCCGGCTGCGTCATGATGCGGGTCTGTCACCTCGACACCTGTCCGGTCGGCGTGGCCACGCAGAACCCCGAGCTGCGCAAGCGGTTCGCCGGCAAGCCCGAGTTCGTGGTCAACTTCTTCGAGTTCGTCGCCGAGGAGGTCCGCGAGTACCTCGCGGCGCTCGGCTTCCGCTCGATCGAGGAGGCCGTCGGCCACGCCGAGTTCCTCGACACCACGGCCGCCGAGGAGCACTGGAAGGCGGCCGGCCTGGACCTGTCGCCGATCCTGCACATGCCGTCCCTTCCCGAGGGCACCCCGCTGCACCGCACGGTCGCGCAGGATCACGGCCTGGACAAGGCGCTGGACAACACGCTGATCCAGCTCGCCGAGGGTGCGCTGAAGTACGGTGACCGGGTGACGCTGGACCTGCCGATCCGCAACGTCAACCGCACGGTCGGCACCATGCTCGGCCACCAGGTGACCAAGCGGTACGGCGGCGCCGGCCTGCCGGACAACACGATCGACGTGACGTTCACCGGTTCGGCGGGCAACTCCTTCGGCGCGTTCCTGCCGAAGGGGGTCACCCTGCGGCTCACCGGCGACGCCAACGACTACCTCGCCAAGGGCCTGTCCGGTGGCCGGGTCACGGTGCGGCCGCACCCCGACGCGCCGTTCAGCGCCGAGACGCAGGTCATCGCCGGCAACGTCGGCCTGTACGGCGCCACGTCCGGCGAGGTGTTCGTCCGCGGCGTGATGGGTGAGCGGTTCTGCGTGCGCAACTCCGGCGCCACCGCCGTGGTGGAGGGTGTCGGCGACCACGGCTGCGAGTACATGACCGGTGGCCGGGTCGTCGTGCTCGGCACGACGGGACGCAACTTCGCGGCCGGCATGTCCGGCGGCATCGCGTACGTGCTGGACCTGGACCCGGTGCGGGTGAACCGCGAGATGGTCGCCGTCGAGGAGCTCACCGAACAGGACTCGGAGTTCCTGCGCGACATCGTGGAACGCCACCTGGCCGAGACGGGCTCCACCGTCGCCAAGGCGCTGCTGGACGACTGGGACGGCACACTGGTGCGGTTCGGCAAGATTATGCCGACCGACTACAAGAGGGTGCTCAAGGCCGCCGCCGTGGCGCGCGCCGAGGGCAGGGACATCGACGAGGCGGTCATGGCCGCCTCCAACGGCTGACGAGGGAGGTACACCGATGGCCGACCCCAAGGGTTTCCTGGCGCACCCGCGCGAGCTGCCGGCGCGCCGCCCGGTCGACGTCCGCATCCGCGACTGGCGTGAGGTCTACGAGGACTTCCCCGCACCCGCGCTCAACCGGCAGGCGGCACGCTGCATGGACTGCGGCATCCCGTTCTGTCACAACGGCTGTCCGCTCGGGAACCTCATCCCCGAGTGGAACGACCTCGTGTACCGGGACGACTGGGCCGAGGCGATCGAGCGGCTCCACGCCACCAACAACTTCCCCGAGTTCACCGGCCGCCTGTGCCCCGCGCCGTGCGAGTCGGCGTGCGTGCTCGGCATCAACTCCGACCCCGTGGCGATCAAGCGGGTCGAGGTCGAGATCATCGACCGGGCCTTCGCCGAGGGCTGGGTGACCCCGCGTCCGCCGGCCGTGCGCACCGGCAAGCGGGTCGCCGTCGTCGGCTCGGGGCCCGCGGGTCTCGCCGCCGCGCAGCAGCTCACCCGGGCCGGGTACGACGTGGTGGTGTTCGAGCGCGCCGACCGTGCCGGGGGGTTGCTGCGGTACGGCATTCCCGAGTTCAAGATGGAGAAGCGCCACGTGGACCGGCGCCTCGACCAGATGCGCGCCGAGGGCACCGAGTTCCGTACCGGCGTGAACGTCGGCGTGGACGTCACGGCGGCGCGGCTGCGTGAGGAGTTCGACGCGGTCGTGCTGGCCGGCGGCGCCACGGCGTGGCGTGACCTGCCGGTGCCGGGCCGCGAGTACCACGGCATCTACCAGGCCATGGAGTACCTGCCGCTGGCCAACAAGGTTCAGCAGGGCGACATGGCCGACTCGCCGGTGTCGGCCGAGGGCAAGCACGTGGTGGTGATCGGCGGCGGTGACACCGGCGCCGACTGCATCGGCACCGCGGTGCGCCAGGGTGCGGCCTCCATCACGCAGCTGGAGATCATGCCGAAGCCGCCGGGCCTGCGGCCGGACGCGCAGCCGTGGCCGACGTACCCGATGCTGTTCAAGACCGAGAGCGCGCACGAGGAGCTCGAGGCGGGTCTCGGCGACCGGGTGTACGCGGTGTCGACCACCGGGTTCGTCGCCGACGACGAGGGCCGGGTGCGCGCGCTGAGGCTCGTGGACGTGGAGGGCCCGGCCGCCGGGTTCGCGCCGGTGCCGGGCAGCGAGCGGGAGATCCCCGCCGAGCTGGTCACTCTGGCCATGGGCTTCCTCGGACCGGAGAAGGGCCCGCTGCTGAACGACCTGGCGGCGCAGTCGGCCGACCCGGAGACGTTCTTCGACGCGCGCGGCAACGTCGTACGCGACAAGTCGTACATGTCCGGCGTGCCGGGTGTGTTCGTCGCCGGTGACATGGGCCGCGGCCAGTCGCTCATCGTGTGGGCCATCGCGGAGGGCCGGTCGGCCGCCGCCGGGGTGGACCGCTACCTCACCGGCCAGAGCGCGCTCCCCGTCGCCATCCCGCCGACGGCGCGTCCGCTGGTCTGATCAGGAACTTACTCGGCGTTCGGTCGTTTATCGCATGGCTTGTCACGACACATGTGTATAAAGGACCGGACGCCGGAGGATTCTTGCCTGACTTGCTTTGATCCTCGTTCCGAAGAATGATGCTTCCTCGACCAAGATCGAGGAATTGAGGAGAGGGTCGATGCTGCGGGGGTACAGGCGCGCCGTGCGCGCCGCCGTTCCGATCGTGACGGCGGGTGCGCTGATCGCAGGCGCGGTGACACCAGGCTCCGGGATCATCGCGTCCCCGGCGTCGAGCACCGACGTCGAGCAGGGGGCCACGGCTCCGGAGACCGGCGACTACCTGGTCTTCTACGCGCCGGGACGCCAAGGCGACGCGCTGCGTGCCGTCCAGGCCGGCGGAGGCGAGGTCACCGGCGCCGACCCGCGCCTCGGGTACGTCGTCGCGCGCGGCCCCGGTGCCGCGTTCGCCACGCGGGTCGGCGCCGACCCGTCCGTGGCAGGCGTCACCGCCAACCGCCGGGTCGGCTCGGCCGCCGCGCTGACCTCCGCGCAGCTCGCCGCCGCACCTGAGACGCTCCCCATCCTCCCCGCCGAGGTGTCCACGGGCACCGCGGCGACCGCCGCGGTGACGTCCACGGCCTTCGCCGCGTCCGCCGCCGGCGAGCCGATGGCCGGCCGCCAGTGGGACATGCGCATGATCGGCGCCACGCCGAGCGGCTCCTACGCCAAGGCGCGCGGTTCCAAGAAGGTGCTGGTCGGCATCATCGACACCGGCGTGGACGGCTCGCATCCCGACATCGCCGCCAACTTCGACCGGGCCCGCAGCCGCAACTTCGTGGTGGACCGGCCGCTCGACCCCAAAGGCAAGACCCTCGACGGCCCCTGCGAGTACAAAGGCTGCAAGGACCCCGCCGACGTGGACGACGACGGCCACGGCACCCACGTCGCCGGCACCATCGGCGCGCCGATCAACGGCATCGGCATGGCAGGCGTCGCGCCGGGGGTGAGCCTGGTCAACATCAGGGCCGGCATGGACTCGGGGTTCTTCTTCCTCAAGCCCGTGCTCGACGCGCTCACCTACGCAGGCGACGCCGGCATCGACGTGGTCAACATGAGCTTCTTCGTGGACCCGTGGACGTTCAACTGCACGAACAACCCCGCCGACTCGGCCGCCGAGCGGCAGCAGCAGGCCGGCATCATCACCGGCGTGCAGCGCGCGCTCGACTACGCCAGGGCACGCGGCGTCACGCTGATCAGCGCGCTCGGCAACGAGTCGACCGACCTCGGCCACCCCGTGACCGACGAGAGCAGCCCCGGCTACCCCGAAGGGTCCGAGCGGAAGCGCACCATCGACAACTCCTGCGTCAACGTGCCGGCCGAGTCCCGCGGCGTCATCTCGGTGTCCGCCGTCGGGCCGAGCAAGCGCAAGGCCTGGTACTCCGACTACGGCACCGAGCAGACCGACATCGCGGCCCCCGGCGGCGACCCCACCGACACCGGCACCGCGCTCAAGGGCGCGGCGCGCGAGATCCTCGGCCCGGCCCCCACCCGCGCGCTGAAGGCCCAGAAGCTGATCGACGCGTCCGGCAGGCCCAAGACCTCCGCGGTGCTGCGCGAGTGCCACCACGGCTCGTGCGCCTACTGGCAGTACCTGTCCGGCACCTCGATGGCCTCGCCGCACGCCGCGGGGGTCGCCGCGATCCTCGTCTCCCGCTTCGGCAAGCCCGGCAGAGGCGGCCTGACCCTCGCCCCCGCCAGGGTCGAGAAGCTGCTGTACGCCACCGCGACCCGCACCCCCTGTCCGGGGACCGGTTCCACACGCTACGCCGCCACCGAGGAGACCCACGTGTGCGCCGGCGGCCCCGCCAAGAACGGCTTCTACGGCCACGGCATCGTGAACGCCGGCCGTGCCGCCACCACCAAGGGCTGACGCGGCCACGAACCCGGCCCCCACCTGGGGCTGGCGCCACCCGGCCGGTGACGGCCGGGTGAACGGCCCGAGGCGGTCTGGGGGACCCGCCGCACCGCGGCCCCCGGGACGTTTATCCTGAGAGGCGCACGAAACGAACGCGGACCCGAGGCGCCTGACCGCACCGGCCGTCACCTGGTCCGCCGGCGTCCCCCACGGCAGCGCCGCCGCGCCAGGACGCCATCGGGAGGCGTCAGGGGATCAACCGGGGGTGTCCCGGCCGGTCGCCGGCCCCTTCCGCCTCCATCCAGTGGTCTGTACCAATTAGGGTAGGACTTGTGAGTCGTCGAGCGAAGATTGTCTGCACACTGGGGCCCGCCACCTCCTCCCCGGAGCGCCTGCGCGAACTGATCGCCGCGGGCATGGATGTCGCGCGGTTCAACCTCAGTCACGGGAGCCACGAGCTCCACAAAGAGGTACACGGACGGGTGAGGGAGGCCGCCGCCGAGCTCGGCAAGGGTGTCGGGGTCCTCGCCGACCTCCAGGGCCCCAAGATCCGGGTGGGCCGGTTCGCCGAGGGCCCGGTGCGGCTCGGATTCGGTGACGTCTTCACCATCACCACCGAGGACGTCCCCGGCGACCGCGACCTGGTGTCCACCACCTACGACGGGCTGCCGGGCGACGTGGGGCCCGGTGACCGCATCCTGGTCGACGACGGCCGCCTCGTGCTGGAGGCCACGGCCGTGGACGGGCCGCGGGTCGTCACCAAGGTCATCGTCGGCGGCATGATCTCCGACAACAAGGGGCTCAACCTCCCCGGCGCCGCGGTGTCGGCCCCCGCGCTCACCGAGAAGGACGAGGAAGACCTGCGCTGGGCCCTGCGCACCGGCTTCGACCTCATCGCGCTGTCGTTCGTGCGCAGCCCCGACGACGCCGCGCTGGTGCGCCAGATCATGGACGAGGAGGGTGTCCACCTGCCGCTGCTCGCCAAGATCGAGAAGCCGCAGGCCGTGGATCGCCTGGAGGAGATCGTCGACGCCTTCGACGGCATCATGGTGGCCCGCGGCGACCTCGGCGTGGAGCTGCCGCTGGAGCAGGTGCCGATCGTGCAGCGCCGCGCCATCGCGCTGTGCCGCGAGAAGGCCCACCCGGTGATCGTCGCCACCCAGATGCTCGACTCCATGATGGGGGCCCAGCGTCCGACGCGCGCCGAGGCCTCCGACGTCGCCTTCGCCGTCATGGACGGCGCCGACGCCGTCATGCTGTCCGGCGAGACGTCGGTCGGCAGCTACCCCATCGAGTCGGTGGCCACGATGGACCGCATCGCACTGGCCGCCGAGGCCGAGTACCTGCAGTCCACCCACACCTTCGACCGGATGCCTGAGACCACCGGCGGCGCCATCGCGCGCGCCGCCGCCGAGGTCGGCGCCATCGTCGGCGCGCGGGCCCTGTGCGCATACACGATGTCGGGGGAGACGGCGCGGCGCCTCGCGCGCTACCGTTCGCCGATCCCGCTGCTCGCCTTCACCTCCGCACCCGAGGTGCGCGGCCAGCTCGCGCTCACCTGGGGTGTCGAGACCTACGAGGTGCCGTTCGTGCACCACACCGACGACATGGTGCGCCAGGTCGAGTCGGCGCTGCTGTCGGCCGGCCGCTGCGAGAAGGGCGACAAGGTCGTCATCGTGGCGGGCTCACCTCCCGGCACCCACGGCTCCACCAACGCGCTGCGCGTGCACACCATCGGCTCGGCGGTGTCGTCCAGCAGCGTCTGAACGCCATCCTCACGACGACGGCCACCCGCGGGAGCTCCCGCCGGTGGCCGTTCTCGCGTGGTGCCCCGAGTGGGATTCGAACCCACACTTGATGGATTTTGAGGCCATTGACTCTGCCGTTGGTCTATCGGGGCGGTCGCCGCGCGTGTCCCTAATCTAGCGGACGTCGGTACTCTCTTGGTCGTGAGTACGCAGCGGCGAGTGGTGATCGCGGAAGACGAGGCCCTGATCCGCCTCGATTTGAAGGAGATGCTGGAAGAGGAGGGGTATGCCGTCGTCGGTGAGGCCGGTGACGGCGAGACGGCCGTCAAGCTGGCTCTGGAGCAGCGGCCCGACCTCGTCATCCTGGACGTCAAGATGCCGATCCTGGACGGCATCTCGGCGGCCGAGCGCATCGTGTCCGAGCGGGTGGCCCCCTGCCTGATCCTGACCGCGTTCTCCCAGCGCGACCTGGTGGAGCGGGCCAGGGACGCCGGTGCCATGGCCTACCTCGTCAAGCCGTTCACCAAGTCCGACCTGGTCCCGGCGATCGAGATGGCCGTCAGCAGGCACGAGGAGATCTCGGCGCTGGAGCGCGAGGTCACCACGCTCGGGGAGCGGCTGGAGACCCGCAAGCTCGTCGAGCGGGCCAAGGGCCTGCTGATGGCCCAGCACGGGTGGACCGAGCCGCAGGCGTTCCGGTGGATCCAGAAGGCGTCCATGGACCGCCGCATGAGCATGCGCCAGGTCGCGCAGGCCGTCGTCACCGAGGCCGGCCCCAAGGAGGGTTCCTGACCGCTCGGCGGCACGGCGTCCGCCGCGGCAGGAACGCCGTACCCGTCACCGGCTGACGACCGGCGAGGTTGACTGATCGGGGCCGCTGTCAGTCAGGACGGCCCCCGATCACAGGCCGATCTCGGCTTGCGTTCCCCCTTGCCCTCGATGTGACCTTTACTTTTCTGGTCGATCGCCGAAGAGGACCGGTGTGATAACGAAGCGGTAACGTGAGGTCTCTCTGTACCGACCTGTGACTTGAGCTGGGTGTAATGCCGTCAACAAACCCCGGCCGTACCCGGCCAGGGGGCTCTGTGGACCCGATCCCGACGCGGGATCAGGCGAAAGGAAGGCAACCTTGCGGCCCAAGATTGCTCGCCTCGGGGGCGTGCTCGCCGTCGGTGTGGCACTAACCGTTGGTCTCGCCGCCTGTGGTGGCGGCTCTGAGCCGGAGGCGGGCGGTGGTGGTTCCGCCGCCGCGCCGACCACGCTCAAGATCGGCTTCATGGGCGACCTGTCGGGTGAGAACTCCGGCATCGTCATTCCCCCGCGTAACGGCGCGCAGCTCGCCGTGGACGAGTACAACGCGACCAACCCCAAGGTCAAGATCGAGCTCGTTCCTTATGACAGCCGCGCCGACGCGAGCACCGCCGTCGCGCTGGCCCAGCAGGCGGTGAAGACCGACAAGGTCGTCGCCATGGTGGGTCCCGCTTTCTCCGGTGAGTCCAAGCAGGCCGTGCCGGTGCTGGAGGAGGCGAAGATCCCGAACATCTCCGCCTCGGCCACCAACGTCGACCTCGCCAAGAACGGCTGGAAGTACTGGCACCGCGTCGTCCCCAACGACGGCGTGCAGGGCCCGGCCATCGCCGACTTCATCGCCGGCCCCGTGGCCGCCAAGAACGTCTTCGTGATCGACGACAAGTCCGAGTACGGCCTCGGTCTCGCCGACGCGGTGCGCGCGCAGCTCAAGACCAAGGGTGCGACCGTCGGCAACGACGCGCTCGACCCCAACGCCGCCGACTACTCCTCGACGGTGAACAAGGTCGTGTCCGCCAAGCCGGACGCGGTGTTCTTCGGTGGCTACTACGCCGGCGCCGGCAAGCTGCTCAAGCAGCTCCGTGACAAGGGTGTGACCGCCAAGTTCTTCTCCGGCGACGGTTCGCTGGACAAGGGCATCATCGAAGGCGCCGGCCAGGAGCAGGCCGAGGGCGCGCTCATCGGCTGCCCCTGCCGCATCCCCACCCCGGACGAGACCGACGAGAAGGTCAAGAAGTTCGCCGCCGACTACAAGGCGAAGTTCGGCGCCGACCCGCTGATCTACGCGACCGAGGGCTACGACGCCATGACCGCCTTCACCAAGGCGATCGGCGCCGGCGCGACCACCCCGGACGCCATCAACGAGGCCATCGGCAAGTCCGACTTCGACGGCATCTCCAAGCACATCAGCTTCGACCCGACCGGCGAGCCGTCGGCCAAGTCGATCTACATCTACCAGGTTAAGGGCGGCCAGATCGGCCTCCTCGGCGACTCCACGACCGCCAAGCTCGAAGGCTGACGGGTCACCGGGCAGTAGTAAGAGGGGCGGGAACGCCGCGTGCGCTCCCGCCCCCGTCCGTGTCGCGTGAAGGCTCCCTGAAAGCGAAACCCTGTGTTCGATAACCTTCTCGGCTCGTTCTGGCCGTACACGATCGATGGCCTCATCGTGGGATCGATCTACGGCCTCGTCGCCTTGGGCTACACGATGGTCTACGGCGTGCTGCGACTGATCAACTTCGCTCACTCCGAGATCTTCATGATCGGCACCATGGCGTCCGCGTTCGTCATCATGACGCTCGGCATCACCCAGCCGCTGACCGGCTTCGCGCTCGTCGGCGCGTTGCTGCTCATGCTCCTGGCCGGCGGCGCGGCCTCCGCGGGGTCGGCGGTGCTGCTGGAACGCATCGCCTACCGTCCGCTGCGCAAGAAAGGCGCCTCGCGCCTCGCGGCCCTCATCTCCGCCATCGGCGCCTCCCTGTTCCTCCAGGAGCTCTTCGCGCTGGTGATCATCCCGAACGTCTTCAACCGTCCGCAGCAGGGCCGCAACCAGATGGGTGTGGCGCGGCTGATGGACAAGGACGTCCTGTTCACCATCGGCGGGGCACAGATCAGGGCCGACCAGATCCTGATCTTCGTGGCGGCGATCGGCATGATGCTCCTGCTCGACCAGCTGGTCAACCGCACCAAGATCGGCCGTGGCATCCGCGCCACCTCACAGGACCCCGAGACCGCGGTCCTGATGGGTGTGGACATCGACAAGATCGTGCGCATCACGTTCCTCATCGGCGGCCTGATGGCCGGCCTCGCGGGAGCGCTCTTCATATTGCAGTTCGAGATCACCAAGTTCTCCATCGGCTTCCTGCTCGGCATCAAGGCGTTCACCTCCGCCGTGCTGGGTGGCATCGGCAACCTACGCGGAGCCCTGGTCGGCGGCCTCTTCCTCGGGCTCATCGAGAACTACGGCGCCGCCATCTTCGGCTCGGGATGGAAGGATGTCATCGCGTTCTCGGTCCTCGTCCTTGTCCTGATGTTCCGGCCCACCGGCATCCTCGGTGAATCCCTTCAGCAGGCGCGCGCATGAACTCCACGATCACCAACGGCAGGAACGCCGTCTCCGCGTTCACCGAAGGCGTCCGCGACCGCTGGGCCGGTGCTCCCGGCTGGCAGCGCTGGACCGTCTACGTCCTCGTGTTCATCGGCGCGCTGCTGCTCCCCGCGGAGTCCGTCGGCCGCGTCATGTCGCCGTACAGCGACTGGGCCAGCGTGCTGTTCTTCCCCATCGGCACGTTCATCGTGCTGGCGATCGGCCTCAACGTCGTCGTCGGCCAGGCCGGCCTGCTCGACCTCGGGTACGTCGCGTTCTTCGCCATGGGTGGCTACTCCATGGCGCTGCTCGGCACCAAGCTCGGGCTGAACTTCTGGGAGATCATGGTCGTCGGCGTCCTGCTGTCGGCCGTCTCCGGGGTGATCCTCGGCGGCCCGACCCTGCGGCTACGCGGCGACTATCTGGCCATCGTGACGCTCGGCTTCGGTGAGATCGTCCGGCAGACCGCCGAGAACACCGACTTCATCGGCGGCCCCCGCGGCATCGCCGGCATCCCGCACCCGCCGAGCGTCGACGGCGTCGTCATCTTCGGTGTGGACGTCTTCCACTACGGGGTGCTCGACCCGCGGCCCTACTACTACCTGCTCGTGGTGGTGGCCACCGCCATCATCATCTTCGTGAAGCGGTGGGAGAAGAGCCGCGTCGGCCGCGCCTGGGCCGCGATCCGCGAGGACGAGGACGCCGCCGAGGTCATGGGTGTGCCGACCTTCAAGTTCAAGCTCCTCGCGTTCGCCATCGGCGCCTCCATCGGCGGGGCCATGGGGGTCGTCTGGGCCGGCAAGACCATCTCGATCAACCCGAACGACTTCATGTTCATGCTGTCGGCCACCATCCTCGCGGCGGTCGTCCTCGGCGGTTCCGGCAACGTCCCCGGCGTCATCCTCGGCGCGTTCCTCGTCGCCTGGCTGCCTGAGCGCTTCCGTGGCCTCTCGGAGTACCGCATCATGGTGTTCGGGGCCGCACTGGTCGCGCTGATGATCTTCCGGCCGGAGGGCCTGCTGCCGTCCCGGCGAAGAAAGGCCGAACTGGAGGAAGGCACAGGAGGCATGGGCAGCCTCGGCGCCGAAGTGGCCGGACCGGATTCCCACGCGGCGGAAGGAGCGGCGAAATGAGCGACCCGCGCGCGCTTCTGCGGCTGGAGAAGGTCAAGATGCAGTTCGGCGGTGTCGTCGCGCTGCGCGAGGTCGAGCTGACCGTCAACGAAGGCGAGATCTTCGCGCTGATCGGGCCGAACGGCGCAGGCAAGACCACGGTGTTCAACGTGGTCACCGGCGTGTATCGTCCGACGTCCGGCCAGGTCGTGTTCGACGGTGAGCGCATCGACGGCATGAAGCGCTACAAGGTCACCAAACGCGGCGTGGCCCGCACGTTCCAGAACATCCGGCTGTTCCACAACATGTCGGCCCTGGAGAACGTCATGGTCGGCGCCGACGCGCACCACCGCGCCGGCATGTTCAGCGCGGCGCTCGGCCTGCCGTGGCACCGCCACGAGGAACGCGACGGCCGGGCCCTGGCCCGCGAGCTGCTCGACTTCGTCGGCATCGGCAACCGCTGGGAGGAGACCGCCAAGAACCTCCCGTACGGTGACCAGCGCCGGCTGGAGATCGCTCGCGCGCTCGCCACCAAGCCGAAGCTGCTGCTGCTCGACGAGCCCGCCGCGGGTATGAACCCCGCGGAGAAGGAAGCCCTGCAGGGCCTCATCCGCAAGATCAGGGACGCCGGACGCACGGTGCTGCTGATCGAGCACGACATGGCGCTGGTCATGGGCATCAGCGACCGTATCGCCGTGCTCGACTTCGGCCAGAAGATCGCCGACGGCCTTCCCGCCGAGGTGCAGAACGACCCGCGGGTCATCGAGGCGTATCTGGGGGCTCCCGCCGATGCTTCTTGAAATCAGTGACATCCGCGTCCACTACGGCAAGATCGAGGCCATCAAAGGCGTGTCCCTGCACGTCGACGAGGGCGAGATCGTCACGCTCATCGGCGCCAACGGCGCAGGCAAGACCACGACCCTGAAGACCATCTCGGGTCTGCGTCCCCTGACCTCCGGCAGCGTCGTCTTCGACGGCCAGGACATCAGCAAGATGCCTGGCCACAAACGGGTCCTGGCCGGCATCGGCCAGTCCCCCGAGGGCCGCGGCGTGTTCCCCGGCATGACCGTCACAGAGAACCTGCTGATGGGTGCCTACACCCGCACCGGCGACCTCACCAAGGACCTCGACGAGGTCTTCGAGCTGTTCCCCCGCCTCGCCGAACGCCGCAACCAGGCCGGCGGCACCATGTCAGGCGGCGAACAGCAGATGGTCGCCATCGGCCGGGCCCTGATGAGCAAGCCGAAGGTCCTGCTCCTGGACGAGCCGTCCATGGGCCTGGCCCCCATGCTCGTCGCGCAGATCTTCTCGATCATCAAGGAGATCAACAACCGAGGCACCACGGTCCTGCTGGTCGAGCAGAACGCACAACAGGCCCTCCAACTGGCCCACCGCGCCTACGTCCTCGAAACCGGCCGAGTCGTCAAGTCCGCACCCGCCGCCGACCTCCTCAACGACCCCCAGGTCCGCGAGGCCTACCTCGGCGGCGAACTAGGCGCGCACTGACGGCATCCAACATATCGACCGCCTACCGGGACCCCGACCCCGTCAAGCGGTCGAACGTGCCACCACCCGGCCGGATTCGACCTCCGGCCAGGTGACGGCACGCTCTGGCCCGGCCGGGACGCGACCCCGGCCGGGCCGGTTCGTTCGCACTCGTGGCGCTACTGGCCGTGATCCGCGTGCAGGCCCAGAGCGTCGTCATTGTCACCGCAGGCAAGCTCGGCGAGAAAGCCGTCGGCGCGCGGCGCGAAGAGCAGGGCTCCGCGCTCCTGCGAAAGAGTGAGCGCTCGGCGTGCGGCGCGCTCGGCGGACGAGACATCACCTGCGGCGCGGAGCGCCTGCGCGCGGATGAGGACGACCAGGCCCTCCGCGTACCGTTCGCCGTACGTGTCGATGAACGTCTCGGCCCTGTCCAACGCCGTCATGGCGGCGGGGACGTCGCCGGCGCGAAGCCGGACCTCGGCGAGAAGCGCGTACCAGGTGGCCAGGTTCGATCGAGGCGGGTCGACCAGTGTCGTCTCGATGACGCGCTCCATCTCCGTGGCCGAGGCCACCGGGTCACCGCCGGACATGGCCGTCGCCCAGTGCCGCGCGAGCCGCGGATAACTGCCGGAGAACGTGAACGAGAAGTCCGGATCGGCGTCGATCGCCTTCTCGGCCACCCGCAGAGCCCAGGCGAAGTCTCCCGCGACGGCCGCCGCGGTGACCGCGAACGAGCCCCAGATGCTGATGGCGTAGGGATCGCCGTCGGCGTCGATCTCGACCACGTCGAAAAGGTGGCGCGCGGCGACCAGCTCGCCGTGCAGCGCGGTGTTCAGCGCCAGCATGACCGGGGTCATCATCTGCAGCCGGTGTCTCAGCGGCTCGGCGTCCCGCTCGGCGCGGATGAGCGCGTCGGACCTGCTCAGGTTCCGGTACGCCTCACCGACGTTGCCGGAACTCCACTGGTGGACTCCCCACGCGTGGTGGCCGGACGCCTTGACGACAGGGTCCGATGAGCGCTGACCATGATCCAGTAATCGCCGCGCGAGGTGTCCGGCGTCGTCGAGCCGGATGCCTTGAGCGTGCGCCAGAAACCGGGAGAAGAGGAAGCCGGTCGCCTCCCGTTCCCGGCCGAGCGACCGCGCGACCTCCTCGGCGCGGTCCAGATGGTCCATCGTGGCGCCGACGAAGCCGGCATGGACCCCCGCGACGGCGGTCAGCGCGGTGAGCGCGGTCAGCTCGAGTTCGAGCAGTCCGGCGCCGCGTGCGACCCGGGCCGCGCTGCCGAGGTGCTTCTCCGCGGCCTCGTAGGCCGATCGCCGCGCCGCGATGCGTGCCGCGGCGACGAGCGCCTGTGCCGTCTGCTCCGGCTCGGCGAGCGGGCCCGCCGAGCACAGGTGGTGGGCCAGTGCCTCACTGTGACGCTCCGCCGGTTCCCGGGCCTGCGCGAGCGCGTCCGCGATCCGCAGATGGAAGCGGCTCGCGTCCGACCTGGACGCCGAGCGGGCTACCGACTCGCGGACCAGATCGTGCACGAACCGCCAGTCCCCGGGGGAGCCGGAGCTCACCTCCACCAGGCCGAGCGCTTCCAGGGCCTCCAGGCGGGTGAGGCACTGCGACACGTCGATGCCGGACGCGCGCGCCAGCAGCCGGGTGTCGATGTCACGGCCCATCAGGGCCGCGATCTCGATGAGCCGGCGGTCCTCGTCGCCGAGAGCATCCATCCGGTCGCGGACGATGTCGCGGACCGTGGCCGGGATGGCGGCCCGGGCCGCCACCTGGTCGGACAGATGATTCTCCTCGGCGAGTAACCGCGCGAGCTCGCGCACGAACAGAGGGTTGCCTTCGGTGCGGGCCTGGATGCTCCGCGCGACGCCGGGACTCGGCGACCGTCCGGTCTCCTGGCGGACCAGCTCGGCGACATCCGACGGGCCGAGAGGACCAAGAGCGACGCGCCGGTGATGGTCCTGGCGCGCGACCGCCGCCAGCATGCGCCGCACATGAAGGCTCGGCGCCGGCGCATGGCCGCGCAAGGAGCCCATCAACGTGCTCTGCTCCGGAAGCGACTCGGCGAGGAGCGCGAACAGCTGAAGCGAAGCAGGGTCGGCCCAGTGAAGGTCGTCGACGACCACCACCAAGGGCCGGCGCGCGGCGGCCGCGCCGAACAGCGCGACGACGTTGCCGTACAGACGAAATCGCGCGCCGGCGTCCGGCCGGGCCAGAACCTCGGCATCCCGTGCCGGATGCAGCAGATCACCGAGCTCCGCGGTCCACTGCGCCTGCCGATCCTCCGGCAGCGCCGCGATCACGGCCTCGGCGATCTGGACCCAGGGCCACATCGACGGCGCGCCTTCGCCGTCATGGCATCGACCCCAGACCGTGAGGCCGCCGTTCGCGGCCACCTCGTCGGTGACCTCGGCGAGCAACCGGCTCTTACCCACACCTGGCGGACCCTCGACGATGATGATCCGCGCTCGGGACGAGCCGGCCGGGCCGACGGCATCGCGGAGCACGGCTAGCTCCTCCTGCCGTCCCACGAGACGGTCGGCCCGCCTGCCGGAGAGCTCGCGCGCTCCGCCGGCGGCGTGCGCGCCGTCCCCCGATCCCGGCGCGACCCGCGAACCCACGACGGGGACACGCGATGCCGGCTCGTCCGAGGCCTGCTGAAGAACATGCCGGTGCGCCGCACGAAGCGCAGGCCCCGGATCGATCCCCAACTCGTCCGCCAGCCGTGCCCGCACTGTGTCGAACACCGACAAGGCTTCCGCACGTTGCCCCGAAGCGGCCAGAGTGGTCATGAGCGTCGCCTGAACGGTCTCGTCGAACGGCGCGAGCCACGCGGCGAGGCGCAGCGGCTGCAGAATGCTCTCCGCGTGACCACGAGGCACGGTGAACCGAGCGGCCTCGACACAGGCGTCGAGCAGTTCACGGTTGACGGAGGCGAACAAAGGAGTGGCCGCCGCACTGAGAGTCAGCCCGTCCCCCGCGGCCCCCCGCCACCGCGCCAGCGCCTCCTTGTACGCCTCGGCCCCCTCCTCGAACCGCTCAGCGTCCCGCGCGGCACGCGCGAGCCCGAGCAGCCGGCGAAACTCGGTCAGGTCGAGCGCGACCCCGCTGTCGTCGAACTGGTAACCGTTGTTACGCCGATGGAGGTAGGTCCCGGAAGCCCGCGCCGGCAGATCCGGTTCCAGCAGCCGTCGCAACGCCCCGACATACTTCTGAACAAGGTTCAACGCCGACGCCGGCATCGCGTCGCCCCACACGAGATCGATGAGCTCGGAAGAACTCACCGGCCGCCCGGCACGCATCAACAGCACCGCCAGCAGATAGGCCTGCTGCCGCGGCCCGGTATCGACCTCGACACCGTCACGCCACACCCGTAGCGGACCGAGAACCTGAACGGCCAGCGAACCCCCGCCACCTTCCGGCCGGTCCACATGCGGGGCAGCGGGTCTGCTGGGCACCGGTTCGATCCCGGCGATTCGTCGGGAGGCAGCAGAGGCGTCGCGCATCGAGCCCACTTCTCAGACGAGGTGCGTGTCGAGAAAAGGCTACGCGTTGATCCCCGCCGTTCAACCAGGCCGGTGACACCATGTCATGCGGCGAACAGCCGCTGCTCGCCATCCACCCGGCCCCAATGAGCAGCCCCCGGCTCCTGGACGAGCCTTCCGAGACCCGCACGAGGCGCCTTGGCGACCAGGCTTCAGCCGAACAGATCCTCCGTGCCGGCGGCAGTGACAGCACGCCGGACCCATCCTTCGAGCTGATCGGTATCCGTGCAGGATGTGATGCGCCGCCGCTGTTCGTCGGTGACGGCGAGCCCACGTACCTCCAGCATCAACAGGATGGACTTGGCCTCCCCTTCGATCAGGCCCTCGGTCCGCCCCTCCTCCCGGCCCTCGGTCCGCCCCTCTTCCCGGCCCTCTTCCCGGCCCTCTACGCGTCCTTCTTCCCGGCCCTTGGCGCGGAGTTCGGAGACGTAGGTGTAGGTCTGTGTGGCCATGAGTGTCCTCCAGAGGTCGCGTGCTTGGCCTTCGCCGAGGCCGGATTCGGTGAACTCGGCCAGTTCGGCGGCTTCTCCTTTGTCGATGTGGTGAAGTGCTTGGGACAGTGTGTTCAGTATCGCATCCACGCTGGGTGACTTGGCGTGTACAACCGCGGACATGACGGTGAAGTTGATGTCCTCGATGGCTTGGGGGACGTCGGTGATGATGGGGATGTTGTCGGGGCCGAGGACGAGGGGGCGGACGGTCAGGGTGTGCCATTGGGGGAGGCCCACTACATAGGGTTGGCGGGCCCAGCGGGCGGTGGCGGCGGTGGGGCAGGTGACGATGAGCAGGACGTCGCACTGGTGGGTGTCGTGGAGGTGGGCCAGGTAGCGGGCCCAGCGGCGGCGTTTTTCCTCTGATCTATTGGTTTGTGCCTCGATGGCGGCGATGACCTGGCGGTCGGGGAGGTGGAGTTTGAGCAGGGTGTCGACCCAGCGGGGGACGGGGGTGAGGTCGGTGAGGTCGACATTCATGATCTCGACCTTGACCGTGTCGGGCAGGGGCATGGACAGTTCCTTCCTAAGGACGCGAGGCAGCAGGCCGGCGTCGCGTTGGAAGATCCTGTGCAGTGCCTCGTGCGTAGCAGCGGGCATGACGCAAAGTTATCGCATGGACACTGTGAGTGTGCGGCAAACTCGTGATCAGGTCGGCCGGTGCTTCCGGCATCTACCACCGCCTTGGGCTTGTCCGTCACGCCGTCGCCGCCGCACGCCTCACCACCTCCGTGTCAGTGGTTCCGGGTTCGTCGGTGGTGTCAGAGGCGGCGCTCCGGTCGGCTGGGTCATGGGCCGGAGGGGGTTGGGTCTTGCCGCGGTTGTACTTCACCTGGAACCACACTGTTCGTCCGGCGGGGTCGTCGTGGACGGCCCATTTGTGCGAGAGCGCTTTCACCAGCAGGAGGCCGCGGCCGCCCTCGGAGAGATCGTCCTGGTGGACCTCGGGGGTTGCCGGGCCGCCGGCGTCGGTGACGTCGACGTGGATGAGGTCGTGGCAGTCGGCGATGGCGAGGGTGATCTTTCCGCCGTTCTTCGAGTTCGAGTGGAGCACCGAATTGGTGACAAGCTCGGATACAAGAAGTGTCACGTCGTCCAGGGCCGGGTGGTTCTCGCCGAGCTTCAGTCGTACGAAGTCACGTGCCGTTGATGCTGATTCTGGCGTTCCGGCCAGATCTGTGACTCCCAGCAGGATTCCTGTGCGCATGGCTGCCTTTCATGCCTGGTAGGGGCCGGTTCTCGGGGGATTTCCCTCGCCAGGTTGGCGGCGCGAAGCTACGATGCGTAGCGGAATCGCTTCACAGTGTCACCGCAGCTTGTGCGGGTGAGTAAGTGAGGCACTGATATCCCCCGATATGGCGAGAAGGTGATGCCTTGTCCCCCGCGCGAGAAATCGATCCGCACGAGTCTCCGCGTGCGCTTTTCGCGTTCGAGTTGCGTCGGTACCGTCTAGCCGCAGGCCTCACGCAACAGCAGTTCGGTGACCGGATCGGTTACTCGGACTCGCAAGTGGCGATGGTCGAGACCATGAAGCGCACTCCGACGCGGAAGTTCGCGGAGCTGTGCGACCAGAAGTTGGGCTTGGACGGCGCGATGACGCGCCTGTACGTCAACACCACATGGGAGCGTGCGCCGGAGTACTTCCGGCCATGGCTGGAGGAGGAGGCCGAGGCGACGGCCCTTCACAACTGGGAACCGGCCGTCGTCCCGGGACTGCTTCAGACAGAGACATACGCTCGGGCCATGTTTTCCGCATCCCCAGGTATCACCAGTGAGGAAGTGGAGGAGCGGCTGGCCGGAAGAGTGCGACGGCAGTCCCTTCTCAATCAGGACAAGGCGCCGTTGATCGGCATCGTCCTGGATGAGTTCGTGATCCGTCGCCGCATAGGCGGCGCGGAAGTCATGCGGGAACAGCTACAGTCCATGCTCGACGTCGCCGAGCGGCCCAATGTCACCATCCAGATCGTTCCCTACGAAGCGGAGGCGTACTGCGGACTGGCAGGCGGCTTCATCATCGCTGAGCGGAATGGCTCGGCGTACGCCGCCTATGTGGACGCACAACCGATCGGACGAACAGTTGATGACCGCCAAGTCATCGGACAAATCACTTCCCGATATGACGCTATTCGAGCGGAGGCTCTACCGTTCAAGCAGTCGGTCAAGCTCATCAAGGAAGTGGTGAACCGCAATGACTGGTGACCTTCGCGGCGCTATGTGGCGTAAGAGCACCTTCAGTCAGGACACAGGCAACTGCGTGGAGGTTGCCGACAACGTTCCCGGCCTGATCGGAGTGCGTGACAGCAAGATCCCGTCGGGGCCGGTGCTGGTGTTCGGGTCGGCCGAGTGGTCGGTGTTCGTCGGTGGCGTCAAGGACGGCGCGCTGGACGGCTGACCTGGCGGCGTGCAGGTGATCTTCAGGCCCCCGCCGCACTGTGGTCCGCAGGCGGGGGCTCCGGGTCAGCGGAGTGGGACCTCGATGCCCTTGGAGGGGCCGATGGCGCCGAGAGGGGGGTCGCCGAAGAAGCGGATTGCGGTGATCTTGGCGTCTTCGGGGTGGTCGAACCAGAGGTCGAACTGCATCTTGACGAAGGAGCCGACGGGGAGTTCGTCGGGTTGGCGTTTGATGGCCTGGGCCTGGGTGTCGACGTGGAAGGTGCGGCCGTCGGCGGCGACGAGGAGTTGTTGTTTGGCGTCGAACTTCTGGTTGGTGCGGTCGGTGCTCTCGATCAGGATGCGCACACGGGTGTAGAGGCCCTTGGCGTTCCACTCGGCGTGGCTGCCGAAGATGCTCGGCATGCCGTCGCTGAAGCCGAGGACGCGGAAGCGCATCTGGCCGTCGACGACGGAGGCGGCCTTGACGACGGTCTCGTCGGGTCGTGCGGTCTCGGCGGGGACGAGGTAGGTGCGCGGAGCGGCGGCAGGGGTGGCGGCGGGCTCGGCGGAGCAGGAGGCGACGGCGAGTGTGACGAGGACGGCGCACAGGGCCCTGGGTGACCTCACGCCTGGCACGATAACGGGCCGGAGCCCCAGGTGGCGTCAGGTGTTGTGCGATCGTTTCTTTCCGGTAATACCCCCGGTGACCAGGTGCGGGACCATGGCCAGGGTTACGGTAACTTAACTTAATTCCGACATTCAGCCAAAGAGGAGGACGTTGTGGTCTTTGGGTCCAGACGTCGCCGTATGACTTCAATCGGGGCACTGGTCGTGAGCGCCTCGTGCCTTCTCTCCGCTTGCGGTGGCGGATCGGACGAGCCCACCACAGGTGCCAGCGCGTCCGCGGACGGCGGGTCGGCCGCCGCGGCCCCCGGCGTCAAGCTGATCACCCCGGGCAAGCTCACGACGTGCACCAACCTGCCGTACGAGCCGTTCCAGTTCAAGGAAGGCGACAAGGTCGTCGGGTTCGACGTCGACATGGTCGACCTCGCGGCCAAGAAGCTCGGTGTCCAGCAGGAGATCGTGGACATCGACTTCGCGGTGATCAAGAGCGGTGCCGCGCTCAACGCCGGCAAGTGCGACGTGGCCGCGGCCGGCATGACGATCACCGACGAGCGCAAGCAGAACATCGACTTCTCCGACCCGTACTTCGACGCGACGCAGGCCCTGCTCGCCAAGAAGGGCACCGGCGCCAAGTCGCTCGACGACGTGAAGGCCAAGGGCCTGAAGCTCGGCGCGCAGGCGTCCACCACGGGTCTGGACTACGTCAAGGGGAAGGGCTTCAACCCGACCGAGTTCGCCGACTCGCCGAAGGAACTGCTCGGGCTCCAGTCCGGCCAGGCCGACGTGATCGTGCAGGACCTGCCGGTCGTGCTCACGTGGCTGAAGAAGCCGGAGATCGCCGACAAGTTCGAGCTGATCGCCAGCCTCGACACCGGTGAGCAGTACGGCGTCGGCCTGAAGAAGGGCAACACCGAGCTCCTCAAGGTCGTCAACGAGGCGATCGCCGCGGCCAAGTCCGACGGCACCTACGAGCAGATCTACATGAAGTGGTTCGGTAAGAAGCCCGGCGAGCTCGGAACCACCTGATCCGATGACGGACCAGTCCATCACGGACGGGCCCGCGGGACCGGCCGGGGGGAAACCCGGCCGGTCCCGGCTCAGTCCCCGTAAGCGGCAGCGCATCAGTCGTGCCGTCCAGTACGTCGTGCTGGCCGCGGTGGTCGTCGCGCTCGCGTTCCTCGTCAACTGGGAGGGGCTCGCGCTGAACTTCGCCAAGATGGACGTGGCGGAGCAGGCGTTCCCCGACGTGTTCACCATCGCGCTGCGGAACACGATCATCTACACGGTCGGCGGTTTCGTGTTCGGGTCGATCTTCGGCCTGATCCTGGCGCTGATGCGCCTGTCGTCGGTGCGGCCGTACCGGTGGATCGCGACGGTCTACATCGAGATCTTCCGCGGTCTCCCCGCGCTGCTGATCTTCCTGCTGATCCTGTTCCTGCCGCTCGCGCTGCCGGGCTTCCAGGTCCCCGGCGGCACGTACGGCCAGGGCATCCTCGGCCTCACCATCGTCAGTGCGGCCTACATGGCCGAGACGCTGCGGGCCGGCCTGCAGGCCGTGCCGAAGGGCCAGACAGAGGCGGCGCGGTCGCTCGGCATGTCGCACACACGCGCCATGGTCTCGGTGGTCATCCCGCAGGCGGTGCGCATCGTGATCCCGCCGACCACCAACCAGTTCGTCTCGCTGCTCAAGGACTCCTCGCTGGTGCTGTTCCTCGGGGTGAGCGGCGAGTACGTCGAGCTGACCAAGTTCGGCAACGACCTGGCCTCCACGACGAGCAACGCCACCCCGATCATGGTGGTCGGGCTGACGTACCTGCTCGTCACCATCCCGCTCGGCTACCTCGCCGGCCGCCTGGAGCGGCGCCAGGGAAAGGGACGGTGAACCGATGACGGCGACGCACGCGGTCGAGATCCGCGACCTGCACAAGTCGTTCGGCGAGCTGGAGGTGCTCAAGGGGGTCGACTTCACCGTGGACGAGGGTCAGGTCGTCTGCGTGATCGGCCCCTCGGGCTCGGGCAAGTCGACGCTGCTGCGCTGCGTCAACCTGCTGGAGCAGCCCACCAGAGGCACCGTGATCGTCGGCGGGGTCGAGCTGACCGACCCCGACTGCGACCTCGACGCGGCACGCCGCGGGCTCGGCATGGTGTTCCAGTCCTTCAACCTGTTCCCGCACATGACGGTCCTGCAGAACGTCATGATCGCGCAACGGCGTGTGCTGGGCCGCGGCAAGGCCGAGGCCGAGCGCGTCGCGCGGGAGAACCTCGAGAAGGTCGGCGTCGCCGCCAAGTGCGACGACTACCCTTCCCAGCTGTCCGGCGGCCAGCAGCAGCGCGTCGCCATCGCGCGGGCCCTGGCGATGGACCCCGGCCTGATGCTGTTCGACGAGCCGACGTCCGCGCTGGACCCCGAACTGGTCGGCGACGTGCTGGCCGTCATGCGGGCCCTCGCCGACGACGGCATGACGATGCTGGTGGTCACCCACGAGATGAGCTTCGCGCGCGAGGTGGCCGACCGTGTGGTGTTCATGGACGGCGGCGTCATCGTCGAGGAGGGCCCGCCGGAGCAGGTGATCGGCAAGCCGCGGCACGCACGCACCCGATCGTTCCTCAGCAGGGTGCTCGACCCCGGCCACGTCGAGAGAGAAGGCCAGGCGGCGCCGAGCGACG
Organism: Sphaerisporangium rubeum; assembly: GCF_014207705.1. NCBI lineage: Bacteria > Bacillati > Actinomycetota > Actinomycetes > Streptosporangiales > Streptosporangiaceae > Sphaerisporangium > Sphaerisporangium rubeum. Next base: position 4,502,970 of record NZ_JACHIU010000001.1, on the reverse strand, counting down.
AGGCGCACGGCGCGACCGGCTAGCCGCAAGGGAGCCCGTGGGTGACTTTGGGGCCATGTATGGCTTCCCCGGCCGCACACGTTGTCTACTCGACCACCCACGGGCCCTGGCGTCACAACGCTAGCGATCCTTGTGGCTCCTGTGCAAAGAGAGTCACGAAAGCCGGACCGAATTAATTCAAATATCACACACGGTCACGGATCATGCAGGTGAGCCGCGCGGTGCAGACCCGCCGTCCGTCCTCGTCGGTGATCTGGATGTCGTACGTGACGAGGCTCCGGCCGCCGTGCAGCAGCGTCGCCACCCCTGTGACGTGACCCGCGCCGGCCGTCCGGTGGTGGGTGGCGCTGATCTCGACGCCGAACGCGATCTTTCCGGGACCGGCGTGCGTCATGGCCCCCATGGAGCCGATCGTCTCGGCCAGCACGCAGGAGGCCCCGCCGTGCAGCAGGCCGATCGGCTGGGTGTTGCCTTCCACCGGCATCCGCGCCACCACCCGCTCCGCGGTGAGCTCGGTGATCACGATGCCCATCGTGTCGGCCAGCGCGCCGAGGGACCGGCCGGCCCGGATCTCGGTCTCGTCCAGGCCATCGGGATTGGTCATGGTCAAGGGGATGCCTCCGGTGCGCAACAGGGAGCCGTTCTGTCGTAGCAGGAGACTAGGCTGCACATGTGCCGAAGACGGATCCGACCCCCGCCCGACCCTGTCTGCTCCTGCTGGACGGGCACTCGCTCGCGTACCGCGCGTTCTACGCGCTCAAGGACGCCAATCTCACCACGACCGACGGCCAGCACACCGAGGCCGTGTACGGCTTCACGTCCATGCTGATCAATGTCCTGCGTGACGAGAAGCCGACCCACGTCGCGGTGTGCTTCGACCGGTCGGAGCCGACGTTCAGGCACGAGTCGTACGAGCTGTACAAGGCCAACCGCCAGGAGACCCCCGACGACTTCCGCGGCCAGGTCAGCCTGATCTTCGAGGTGCTCGACGCGCTGCGCGTCCCTCACCTGTCGCTCGCCGGGTACGAGGCCGACGACCTCATCGCGACGCTGGCCCACCAGGCGTCCGAGCAGGGCATGACCGTCCTCATCGTCACCGGCGACCGCGACGCGCTGCAGCTCGTCGACGACCGCGTCACGCTGCTGATGACGCGGCGCGGCATCAGCGACATGACGCGCTTCGACCCCGAGGCCGTCGTCGAGAAGTACACGCTCACCCCGAAGCAGTACCCCGACTTCGCCGCGCTGCGCGGCGACCCCAGCGACAACCTGCCGAGCATCCCCGGCGTGGGGGAGAAGACCGCCGCCAAGTGGGTCAGGGAGTTCGGCTCGCTCGACGCGCTGGTCGACCGGGTCGACGAGGTCAAGGGCAAGGTCGGCGACAAGCTGCGCGAGTACCTCGGCCAGGTGATGCACAACCGTCAGCTCACCGAGCTGCGCCGCGACGTGCCGCTCGACGTCGAGGTGAGCGGCCTCACCATGGGCCAGTGGGACCGCGACGAGATCCACAAGCTGTTCGACACGCTCCAGTTCCGCGTGCTGCGCGACCGGCTCTACCAGAGCATCGGCACCGCCGAGCCCGAGGCCGACGAGGGTTTCTCCGTCGAGGTCACCACCCTCGGGTCCGGCCAGGTAGCGCAGTGGTTCGCCGCGCTGCCGCGTGCGCGTGCCGGCCTCGCCGTCAAGGGGGCCTTCGGCAGCGGCACCGGCCGCGTCGACAGCCTCGCCGTCGCCGTCCCCGGTGACGCGGGAGGCCCGGCCCGCGCCGCCTACCTCGACCTCACCACCCTCACCCCCGAGGACGAGCGCGCGCTCGGCGCCTGGCTCGCCGACGAGAGCGTGCCGAAGGCCATGCACGACGCCAAGGGCCCGCTGCTCGGCCTGTGGGCCCACGGGCTCGACATGCGCGGCCTGACCTGTGACACGGCGCTCGCGGCGTATCTCGCGATGCCGGGCCAGCGGTCGTTCCCGCTGGACGATCTCGCGCTGCGCTACCTCCACCGCGAGCTGCGCGCCGAGAGCGACGACGGCGGCCAGGCGGCGCTGTTCGACGACCCCGCCGACAACCAGGCCGAGGAGCTCGCCGTACGGGCCGACGCCGTGCGTGAGCTCGCCGACGCGCTGGAGGCCCATCTGGAGCCCCGCGGCGGCACCAAGCTGCTGCGCGAGGTCGAGCTGCCGCTGGTGCGGGTGATCGCCGAGCTGGAGCGCGCCGGCATCGCCGCCGACCGCGACTACTTCATGGGGCTGGAGGCCGAGTTCGGCGCGGCCGTGAAGCAGGCCGTCGAGGAGGCCCACCGGGTGGTGGGGGAGCAGTTCAACCTCGGGTCCCCCAAGCAGCTCCAGGAGATCCTGTTCGTCAAGCTCGGCCTGCCGAAGACCAAGCGCATCAAGACCGGCTACACCACCGACGCCGACGCGCTGGCCCAGCTCGCCACCCAGACCGACAACGAGCTGCCGACCATCCTGCTGCGCCACCGCGACCAGACCCGTCTCAAGGTCACCGTCGAGGGCCTGATCAAGGAGATCGGCGACGACCGGCGCATCCACACCACGTTCAACCAGATCGTCGCGGCCACCGGCCGGTTGTCGTCGGAGAAGCCCAACCTGCAGAACATCCCGATCCGCACCGCCGAGGGCCGCCGCATCCGGCAGGGCTTCGTGGTCGGCGAGGGGTACGAGTGTTTGCTGACCGCCGACTACAGCCAGATCGAGCTGCGCATCATGGCCCACCTGTCGCGTGACGCCTCGCTGATCGCGGCCTTCGAGTCCGGTCACGACTTCCACCAGGCCACCGCGGCCCGTGTGTTCGACCTGCCGCCTGAGCAGGTCGGCGGCGAGCTGCGGGCCCGCATCAAGGCCATGAACTACGGCCTGGCCTACGGTCTGTCCGACTTCGGCCTGTCGGGCCAGCTCAACATCCCCGTGGCCGAGGCGCGCGCGCTCAAGGAGGAGTACTTCGAGGAGTTCGGCGGGGTGCGCGACTACCTGGCGGCCATCGTCGCGCAGGCCCGTCACGACGGCTACACCGAGACCATCCTCGGCCGCCGCCGCTATCTCCCCGACCTCACCAGCGACAACCGCCAGCGCCGCGAGATGGCCGAGCGCATGGCGCTCAACGCTCCCATCCAGGGCTCGGCGGCCGACATCATCAAGGTCGCCATGCTCCAGGTCGGCACGGCCATGAAGGACGCCGGGCTCCGTTCCCGCATGCTCCTGCAGGTGCACGACGAGCTGGTCTTCGAGGTGGCCTCCGGCGAGCTCGACGCGTTGCGCGACCTGGTGACCGGTCAGATGTGCGCCGCCTACCCCCTGAGCGTCCCGCTGTCGGTCTCCACCGGCACCGGCGGCACCTGGGAGACAGCCGGCCACTGACCGGGCCGCACATGGCCACTGACGGCCGCGCCGTTGACTGTCCCGGTGCCGGTCTCCACCGGCACCGGCGGCACTTGGGGGATCGCCGGCCACTGAGGACCGTGCCGTTCAGGTGTGAAGCGGGACAGAGGTGGTACATGGGACGGCATGGCTTGCCGTATCAGCGAACTGGTGATCGACTGCCGTGATCCCGAGCGCCTGGCGGCGTTCTGGTGCGAGGTGCTCGGCTTCTCGGTGCTCGACCGCGAGGACGGGAGCGTCGAGATCGGCCCCGAGGAGGGGTTCGGTGGCCCTGAGCCGACCCTCATCTTCAGCCCGGGTGAGCCCGCGCCGGGGAAGCTGCGGTTGCACATCGACGTGAGCCCGACCGACCGCGACCAGGCCGAGGAACTCGATCGCCTGCTGCGCGCCGGCGCGCGTCCGGCCGACGTCGGCCAGACCGGCGAGGAGTCCTGGCATGTGCTGGCCGACCCCGAAGGCAACGAGTTCTGCCTGCTGAGGCGCCGTATCGCCCCATGAGTGGGCCCGCGCCGGGTCCATGGGGAATCATGCGTGCCCTGAGGTAATGGGTTCGCGAGCAAATTTCGGCACATGATGGACGTGTACGCTGGCGCAGCGCGAGGCGCCTGCGACCGCCTCTGGGAGAAGATCGAGCCGGGGAGAGATTCAGGGAGCGGCCTGTGCGGAGCGCACCCGGGCTTACGCATGTCGTCGGGCTCGTCAACATCGCCGTGATGGTGGTCGCCGTCGTGGCGCTGCTGGTGCTGCCGTTCGGGGAGCCGGAAGGACAGCGGCCGCCGGAGCGGCGGAGCGGGATCGCGGGCCAGGCGACGCCGAAGGGGGACGCGCCGGCGCCGAGCGCGCCGCCGGCGGTGGTGTCCACGCCGGAGTGGGCACGCCAGGTGGGGGCCAACGAGCTGGGACTCGTGCCGGTGATCATGTACCACCGGATCCTCCACGAGCGGATCGCCGGCATCGACCGCACGCCTCAGCAGTTGCGCGAGGAGCTGGAACGGCTCGCGCGGAGCGGGTACGTGCCGATCACCGCGGCGGAGTTCGCGGCAGGGAGGATCGACCTCCCGGCGGGGACGCATCCGGTGGTGCTGACCTTCGACGACGGCAACCCGAGCCACTTCGCGCTCGGCGCCGACGGGCTGCCGCTGCCGGACACCGCGGTGGGGATCATCCTGGAGGTGGCGCGGCGGTACCCGGAGTTCCGGCCAGTGGCGACGTTCTGGGTCAATAAGGACCCGTTCGGGTTGCGGGACCATGCGCAGCAGAAGGCCGCGGTGGCGTGGCTGACGAGCCGGGGCTTCGAGGTGGCCAACCACACCTACGGTCACCCTGACCTGCGCCGCCTGTCGAAGAAGAAGGTGAGCGAGGCCATCGTGCGCCAGGAGCGCCTGCTCAGGCGCGTGGGGGCCCCGCCGTCGACGACGTTCGCCCTGCCGTACGGCAGCGTGCCGAGGAAGCGCTCGGTGGCCCACGACGGCAAGTGGGACGGCACCCGTTACCACTTCGATGCCGTCTTCCTCGCCGGCGCCGAGCCGTCGGTTTCGCCCTACGCGAAGAGCTTCGAGCGTCACTCCATCCCGCGGATCCAATCCAATGGGAAAAAAGGTGAATGTCGTAAATGGTGCTCCCGGTACTGGCTACAGTGGCTTGACGAGCACCCGGATGAGCGCTACACCTCTGACGGAGACCCGGCCCACATATCCATGCCACAACGATTTCGCGGTAAGATCCAGGCAAAGCTGCGCCGGTCGGCCGTGCTCTACTGAGGGCTTGCGACGGTTGCGCTGGTGGGTGCCGGATTGACCGGGCCCCACGTGCTTGCATATGCTGATCGCTGCGCTGTGGGCCTGCGTGCGCCTCGGACGGAGCGGGCTCGCGCTCGGTCATGTCGACCATGGGTCACGCTGACCATCCTCGGCTTGAGCGACAGACGGCCTGCCGCGCGCCCGCCACATCGACTTCTGTCCGCGTTCGGAGCAATTCCACACATGACGAGCAGCACTGAGGCCACCTCGAACACCCCGCAGGTAGCGGTCAACGACATCGGTTCCGAGGAGGCCTTCCTCGCCGCGATCGACGAGACCATCAAGTACTTCAACGACGGCGACATCGTCGAAGGCACCGTCGTCAAGGTCGATCGAGACGAGGTCTTGCTCGACATCGGCTACAAGACCGAGGGCGTCATCCCCTCGCGCGAGCTCTCGATCAAGCACGATGTCGACCCGGCCGAGGTCGTCGAGGTCGGGGAGCACGTCGAGGCCCTGGTTCTCCAGAAGGAGGACAAGGAAGGCCGCCTCATCCTGTCCAAGAAGCGCGCGCAGTACGAGCGCGCCTGGGGCACGATCGAGAAGATCAAGGACGAGGACGGCATCGTCACCGGCACGGTCATCGAGGTCGTCAAGGGCGGCCTGATCCTCGACATCGGCCTGCGCGGCTTCCTGCCCGCGTCGCTCGTCGAGATGCGCCGCGTGCGCGACCTCCAGCCGTATGTCGGCCGCGAGCTCGAGGCCAAGATCATAGAGCTGGACAAGAACCGCAACAACGTGGTCCTGTCCCGCCGTGCCTGGCTCGAGCAGACCCAGTCCGAGGTGCGCCAGACGTTCCTCAACACCCTGCAGAAGGGTCAGGTCCGCAAGGGCGTCGTCTCCTCGATCGTCAACTTCGGTGCGTTCGTGGACCTCGGCGGCGTCGACGGCCTGGTGCACGTGTCCGAGCTGTCCTGGAAGCACATCGACCACCCCTCCGAGGTCGTCGAGGTCGGCCAGGAGGTCACCGTCGAGGTGCTCGACGTGGACATGGAGCGCGAGCGGGTCTCCCTGTCGCTCAAGGCGACGCAGGAGGACCCCTGGCAGCAGTTCGCCCGCACCCACCAGATCGGCCAGGTCGTCCCCGGACGCGTCACCAAGCTGGTGCCGTTCGGTGCGTTCGTCCGGGTCGAGGAGGGCATCGAGGGCCTGGTGCACATCTCCGAGCTGGCCGAGCGCCACGTCGAGATCCCCGAGCAGGTCGTCCAGGTCGGCGAAGAGATCTTCGTCAAGATCATCGACATCGACCTCGACCGCCGGCGCATCTCGCTGTCGCTGAAGCAGGCCAACGAGGGTGCCATCGGCGCCGACGTCGAGTTCGACCCCACGCTGTACGGCATGGCGGCCAACTACGACGAGCAGGGCAACTACATCTACCCCGACGGCTTCGACTCCGAGACCGGGGAGTGGCTCGAGGGCTACGAGAAGCAGCGCGAGGAGTGGGAGCGGCAGTACGCCGAGGCTCAGACCCGCTTCGAGGCCCACAAGACGCAGGTCGAGAAGGCCCGCGCCGAGGAGGCCCAGGCCGCGGCTCCGTCGTCCTACTCGGGTGAGACCCCGCCGTCGTCCACCGGCACCGCCACCACCGGTGGCGCGCTGGCGTCGGACGAGGCGCTCGCCGCACTCCGGGAGAAGCTGGCCGGCGGCCAGAGCTGACCCCGCTCACGTAAGACACCGGCGAGGACCCCGCGCGAGCGGGGTCCTCGTCCCTTTACACCGCTGTGCTCCCGGTGCCCTACAGTTGGCGCGTGACGCGGATCGAGCGGGCCGTCCCGCAGGACGCCGGAGAGGTGCTGACCGTCCAGCGGGCCGCCTACGTCGCCGAGGCGCAGCTGTACGGCGATCCCTTCATCCCGCCGCTGGTGGAGTCACTGGAGCAGGTACGGGAGGCCGTGGCGACCGCCGTGGTGCTGAAGGCTCTCGACGGCGGCCGGATCGTCGGCACGGTGCGCGGCCGGCTCAGCGGCACCACCGGCCTCATCGGACGGCTCGCCGTCGTCCCCGACCGGCAGGGCCAGGGTCTCGGCACCGCGTTGCTCCAGGCGGCCGAGGCGGAGCTGTCCCCGCCGGCCGACGCGTTCGACCTGTTCACCGGCCACCTGTCCGAAGGAAACCTGCGGCTGTACCGCCGCGCGGGGTACCACGAGACCCGTCGCGAGCGCCTGCATCCCCATCTCACGCTCATCCACCTGCGTAAGCCGCTCACGACGGTGACGGACTACGCTTCGGTCCATGCTTAAGGTGGGGCTCACAGGCGGCATCGGATCCGGCAAGAGCGAGGTCGCCAAGCGGCTCGGCGCGCTCGGCGCGGTGGTCATCGACGCCGACAAGATCGCTCGTGAGGTGGTCGAGCCCGGCACCAGCGGCCTCGCGCTGATCGTCGAGGAGTTCGGCCCCGAGATCCTGCGTGCCGACGGCGCACTGGACCGCGAGAGGCTCGGCCGCATCGTGTTCGCCGACCCCGAGCGCCTGGCCCGGCTCAACGCCATCGTCCACCCGAGAGTCGGCGACCGCGTCGCCGAGCTTCAGGCCGAGGCCCCCGAGGACGCCGTGGTGGTGTACGACGTGCCGCTGCTGGCCGAGAACGGCCTCGCCTCCATGTACGACGTGGTGATCGTCGTGGACGCGCCTGACGACGTCCGTGTCTCCCGCGTCGTCCACCACCGCGGCATGAGCGAGGACGACGCGCTGGCCCGCATCAAGGCCCAGGCCACCCGCGATGACCGCCTCAAGGTCGCCGACATCGTCGTCCCCAACGACGGCCCCCTGGCCGACCTGGACGCACGCACCCGCGAGGTCTGGCAGGAACTCCTGACCCGCACAGACAGCCGCTAGCCGATGCGCCGGCGCCACTCCGAGTCCCGCTTCCGCGCACGACGACGCACGCGCACCGAAGCGCGGATCGCCGACGCTCCGTCCTCCGGCGGCCCTCCGGACACCGGCCCCACCTCGTCCTCCGGTCTCACCCCACACACCGGCGGCACCCAGGGGACCACTCCGGACGCGCGAAGGCCGACGGTTCTCGACATGGCGCGGCTCGCCGTGCTGGTCGCCGGGCTGCTCTGCGTGGTGACCGGGGTGCTGCCGTGGCGGGAGGCGGTGGCGGACGTCGGCCGGGTCGGGCCGTTGCTGGTGTTCCTCGTCGCGGTGATCGTCTTCGCGGAGCTGGTCAAGGAGGCGGACGTCTTCGACGTGCTCGCGGCCAGGATCGCCATCGTCGCGCGCGGCCGGTACTGGGCCCTGTTCGCGCTGTGTGTGGCGTTCGCCGCGGTCATCACGATGCTGCTGAACCTCGACACCACCGCGGTGCTGCTGACCCCCGTACTGCTGGTGCTGGCGGCCCGCACCGGCATCCCCGCGCTGCCGCTCGCGATGACCACCATCTGGCTGGCCAACACCGCGAGCCTGCTGCTGCCGGTGTCCAACCTCACCAACCTGCTGGCCGAGGCCAGACTGGGCCTTTCCACGCACGGATTCGCCGCGCGCATGTGGGCACCCCAGGTGGCGGCACTGGCGGTCACCGCGCTGCTGCTGTGGATCTTCTTCTGGCGGCGCGGCGCGCGTGGCGCGCAGGACCGCTACCGGCCTCCCTCACCGGTCTCGGTACGCGACCGGGTGCTGTTCCGCACCGGGACCGTGGTGTGCGTGCTGTTCGCGGTGGCCGTGCTCGCGGGGGCCCCGATCGCCGAGGTGGCCGTCGCGTCGGCGGTGGTGCTGGTCGCGGCGTTCGCCTGGCGCGACAGGTCGAGGCTCACCTTCTCCCTGGTGCCGTGGCAACTGGCGGCCTTCGTCATCGGCCTGTTCCTGGTGGTGCCCGCGCTCAGCCGGTACGGCCTGGACGAGGTGACCCGCGCGCTCGCCGGCGACGGCGGCTACCGCACGGCCGCCGCCGGCGCGGGCCTGGCCAACGTCGTGAACAACCTCCCCGCCTACTACGCCGGCGAACGCGTCGTGCCTCCCGGCGGCCGTGACGCTCTGCTGACGCTGCTGATCGGCGTCAACGTGGGCTCGGTGATCACCCCGTGGGCCTCGGTCGCCACCCTGCTGTGGTTCGAGACGTGCCGCCGCCACGGCGTACGCGTCCCCCCGTCGAAGTTCGTGATCACCGGCGCCTGCCTGGCCGTGACCGCCGTCACCGCCGCCGTCGCGGCCCTGATCCTCACCGCCGGCCCCTGACCGTCGACGTCCCTCCGGGCCGCGCGGAATTGTCGGTGGGGGAGCGTAGGTTATGGAGACGTGAGGCCGGTAACCGATTTGCAGCGCAGGGTGGCACCCTTCGAGGTCGTCACCGAGATGACCCCTTCAGGCGACCAGCCGGCGGCCATCGCCGAGCTGGAGCGCCGCGTCAAGGCGGGTGAGAAGGACAACGTCCTGCTGGGTGCCACAGGCACCGGCAAGACCGCCACCGTGGCGTGGCTCATCGAGCGCCTGCAAAGGCCCGCGCTGGTGATGCAGCCCAACAAGACCCTGGCCGCGCAGTTCGCCAACGAGTTGCGCGAGATGCTGCCGAACAACGCGGTCGAGTACTTCGTGTCGTACTACGACTACTACCAGCCCGAGGCGTACGTCCCGCAGACCGACACCTACATCGAGAAGGACTCCTCGATCAACGACGAGGTCGACCGTCTGCGCCACTCGGCGACCAACTCGCTGCTGACCCGGCGTGACACCGTCGTCGTCGCGTCCGTGTCGTGCATCTACGGCCTCGGCACCCCGCAGGAGTACGTCGACCGCATGCTGCGGCTCAAGGTCGGCCAGGAGTACGACCGCGACGGCCTGCTGCGCCGCCTGGTCGACATGCAGTACACCCGCAACGACCTGGCGTTCACCCGCGGCACGTTCCGGGTGCGCGGCGACACCATCGAGGTCATCCCGCAGTACGAAGAGCTCGCCGTGCGCATCGAGATGTTCGGCGACGAGATCGAGAAGCTCGCGACCCTCCACCCGCTCACCGGCGAGGTGATCACCGAGGACGACGAGATCTACATCTTCCCCGCCTCCCACTACGTCGCGGGTCCCGAGCGCATGGAGCGGGCCATCGGCGCCATCGAGGCCGAGCTCGCCGAGTCGCTCGCCACCATGGAGAAGCAAGGCAAGCTGCTGGAGGCCCAGCGGCTGCGCATGCGCACCACCTACGACATCGAGATGATGCGCCAGGTCGGCTCCTGTTCCGGCATCGAGAACTATTCGCGGCACATCGACGGCCGCGGGCCCGGCACCGCTCCCCACACCCTGCTCGACTACTTCCCCGAGGACTTCCTGCTGGTCCTGGACGAGTCCCACCAGACCGTCCCCCAGATCGGCGCCATGTACGAAGGCGACGCCTCCCGCAAGCGCGTCCTGGTCGACCACGGTTTCCGCCTGCCGTCCGCCATGGACAACCGTCCCCTCAAGTGGGAGGAGTTCCTGGAGCGCATCGGCCAGACCGTCTACCTGTCCGCCACCCCCGGCTCCTACGAGCTCGGCCGCACCGGCGGCGACGTCGTGGAGCAGGTCATCCGGCCCACCGGCCTGGTCGACCCCGAGGTCGTCGTCAAGCCGACCAAGGGCCAGATCGACGACCTGGTGCACGAGATCCGCGAGCGCGCCGAGCGCGACGAGCGCGTCCTCGTCACCACCCTCACCAAGAAGATGGCGGAGGACCTGACCGACTACCTCCTCGAGCTCGGCATCCGCGTCCGCTACCTGCACAGCGAGGTCGACACCCTGCGCCGCATCGAGCTCCTCCGCGAGCTGCGCATGGGTGAGTACGACGTCCTGGTCGGCATCAACCTCCTGCGTGAAGGCCTCGACCTCCCCGAGGTCTCCCTGGTCGCCATCCTCGACGCCGACAAGGAAGGCTTCCTGCGCAGCGAGACCTCCTTGATCCAGACCATCGGCCGCGCCGCGCGCAACGTCTCCGGCCAGGTCCACATGTACGCCGACCGCGTCACCCCCTCGATGGAGCGCGCGATCGACGAGACCAACCGCCGCCGCGCCAAGCAGACGGCGTACAACGAGGCCAACGGCATCGACCCCCAGCCCCTCCGCAAGAAGATCGCCGACATCCTCGACACCCTCGCCAGAGAGGACGCCGACACCGACCGCCTCCTCGGCGCCGGCCGCCAGCAGAGCCGAGGCAAGGCCCCCGTCCCCGGCTACGCCACCCGCCAGACCGGCCAGCACGCCAAGGCCATCGCCGGCGAGATGCCGAGAGCCCAACTGGAGTCCTTGATCCAGTCCCTGACCGACCAGATGCACCAGGCCGCCACCGACCTCCAGTTCGAGGTGGCAGCCCGCCTCCGCGACGAGATCAAGGACCTCAAACGCGAACTCCGCGACATGCGCGAGGCCGGCGTCCACTAGCACGGACGAGGGAGTCGTTCAGGCGAAGAGCCTGCGATCGCATGTCCGGTCGCAGGCCGGTCGTGGTTCGGCCGGAGGCGGCCGGTCGTGGTTCGGCCGCGGAGGTGAGCCGCCGGCCGTCAGGAGGTGGCCAGGCGTTTCGCGCGGTGGGCTCGACGGCGGCGGATCAGCCACCAGAGGGGGAGGGCCAGGAGGACCAGTGCGGCGATCACCAGCACCGGGAAGAAGACGGCCAGGAGGCTGAGGCCGAGGGAGCCGGCGTCTTCGGCGGTGCTGACCACGGGGGCGCCTACGCCGGCGGTGGTGGCGTTGACGACGGGGCGGGCCGTGGACTTCAGCAGGTGGATGACCAGGGCCACGCCTATGCCGAGGGTCCAGCCGGCCCAGGGGTGCTGGGTCATCCAGGTGGAGTGGTCGAGCTGTGAGGCGGCCTGGGTGGCGGTGAAGACGACGCCGCCGGCGGCGGGGCGGACGGCGGTCTGGATCATGTCGTTGACGTGGTCGACGATGGGGACCTTGTCCAGGACGAACTCGGCCGTCAGCAGGACGGCGATGATGGCGAGGACCCAGCCGTTCGAGAGCCAGGCGTAGTCGCCGGGGAGTTTCACGGCGTCGGTGAGGTTGGCGGCCAGGCCCACCACCAGAAGCGGGATGTAGGCGTTCAGGCCCGCCGCGGTGGACAGGCCGAGGCCGGTCAGCGCCGCCAGCATCGGATGCTCTCAACTCCTTCGTGTGCGTCTCGGGGGAAGAACGAAGGAAAGGGCTGACGGCGTTCCCGCGATGGGGGCCAAGGGGTGGAGGCGGCGTTGTGGGGTCGTTCTGGGGTGGGACGGTTTCGGGGCTCACGCTGGGGGTGGACGGGGGTGGGGAGGCGGCAGAAATTTCTGGGTACGGGAGGGGGATGAGCGCTCATTCAAGGCGTGGCCGGATCACGGTCCAAGCGGAGTCCATGGGGTCGGACAGGTGTGTGTCGTTCGAGGTGAGGGTCAGTGGGGGTCAGGGAGTGGGGGTCAGGGGGCCGGGGTTCAGGGTGGGGGGTGTGGGGACGTCGAGGTGGCCGGTCAGGGGGGTGTCGAGGGTCGGGGGGTGCCAGCCGGAGCCGGGGGAGTAGCGGCGGACGACTCGGGCGGGGACGCCGGCGATGACGCAGTGGTCGGGGAATTCGCCGCGGACGACGGCGCCGCCTGCCACGACGGACTGGCGGCCGATGCGGGTGCCGGGGAGGATGATGGCCCCGGTGCCGATCCAGGAGCCGGCGCCGATGGCGACGGGGTTGTTGCGGGGCCACTGGCGGCCGATGGGGGTGTCGGGGTCGTCGTAGACGTGGTTCTGGTCGGTGATGTAGACGTACGGGCCGGTGAAGACGTCGTCACCTATGTCGATGGAGTGGTGACCCACGATGTGGCTGCCGCGGCCGATGGAGCAGCGCGCGCCGATGCGCACCAGGGAGTCGGGGCCGAGGTCCACCCCGGGGCCCATGCCGGCCGAGATGGACACCCGTTCGCCGACCAGGGTGTGTTCCCCGATCTCGATCCACGCCTCGCCGAAGATCGCGCCTTGGGGGAACGACAGGCAGGCGCCATCGCCGAGCCGCCGGAACCGGTAGCGCGCGGGGGAGCGAGGGGTGATCGCACCGGCCGTCCGGGCAAAGGACCACGCACGGTGCACCAGACTGCCAGTGAACCGGCGTATTACCTCACGGGGTGACATATTCGGAAAAGTTACCCGTTGGTTAGCATGCTGGGAACGGAGGCCCGGGAAGTGTTCGGGCACTTCGCAGGCCGCCTTTGATAGCCTGAGAGCCCGTGGACACGCGGCCGCTCGCCGGACGGCCGCGACACGACGGACCACGGGAGACCCTCCTTGCGCAGCGCCGCACCAACAAAGCATCTGTTCGTCACCGGAGGCGTCGCCTCCAGTCTCGGCAAGGGGCTCACCGCCTCAAGCCTGGGGCGCCTGCTGAAGCTTCGCGGCCTGCGGGTCACCATGCAGAAGCTGGACCCCTACCTCAACGTCGACCCCGGGACGATGAACCCCTTCCAGCACGGTGAGGTGTTCGTCACAGACGACGGCGCCGAGACCGACCTCGACGTTGGCCACTACGAGCGCTTCCTCGACACCGAGCTGCACGGGTCGGCCAATGTCACGACCGGCCAGGTGTACTCCAACGTGATCGCCAAGGAGCGCCGCGGCGAGTACCTCGGCGACACCGTGCAGGTCATCCCCCACATCACCAACGAGATCAAGGACCGCATCCGCGGCATGGCCGCCCACGACGTGGACGTGGTGATCACCGAGGTCGGCGGCACCGTCGGCGACATCGAGTCGCTGCCGTTCCTCGAGGCCGTGCGCCAGGTGCGCCACGAGGTGGGCCGCGACAACGTGTTCTTCCTGCACGTCTCGCTGCTGCCGTACATCGGCCCGAGCGGCGAGCTGAAGACCAAGCCCACCCAGCACTCGGTGGCGGCGCTGCGCAGCATCGGCATCCAGCCGGACGCGATCGTCTGCCGCTCCGACCGTCCCATCACCACCTCGCTCAAACGCAAGATCAGCCTGATGTGCGACGTTGACGAGGACGCCGTGGTGTCCGCCATGGACGCGCCGAGCATCTACGACATCCCGAAGGTCCTGCACGCCGAGGGCCTCGACGCGTACGTCATCCGCCGCCTCGGCCTGCCGTTCCGCGACGTCGACTGGCACGAGTGGGACCAGCTCCTGCGCCGGGTGCACCGGCCCGCGACCGAGGTCACCATCGCGCTGGTCGGCAAGTACATCGACCTGCCGGACGCCTACCTGTCGGTCACCGAGGCCCTGCGTGCCGGCGGCTTCGCGCGCGACGCGCGGGTCAACATCCGCTGGGTCAAGAGCGACGACTGCGAGACCTCCGAAGGCGCGGCCCGCGAGCTCGACGGCGTGGACGGCGTGCTGATCCCCGGCGGTTTCGGTGTGCGCGGCATCGAGGGCAAGGTCGGCGCCATCCGCCACGCGCGCGAGCACCGCATCCCGCTGCTCGGCATCTGCCTCGGCATGCAGTGCATGGTCATCGAGGCGGCACGCAACCTCGCCGGCATCGCCGACGCCAACAGCACCGAGTTCGTCCCCGACACCACAGAACCGGTCATCTCCACGATGGCCGACCAGGAGGACGTGGTGGCGGGGGAACGCGACATGGGGGGCACCATGCGCCTCGGCCTGTACCCGGCCAAGCTCGGCGAGGGCACCATCGTGCGCCGCCTGTACGGCTCCTCCCACGCCGACGAGCGGCACCGCCACCGTTACGAGGTCGGCAACGCCTACCGCGAGCGCCTGGAGCGTGTCGGCGTGGTGTTCTCCGGCCTGTCCCCGGACGGCCGCCTCGTCGAGTACGCCGAGCTGGACCCCGACCTCCACCCGTTCTTCGTCGGCACCCAGGCCCACCCCGAGTTCCGGTCACGGCCCACCCGGCCCCATCCCCTGTTCAACGGCCTGATCGAGGCGGCGCTGACCTACGCCGACGTCCGGGAGACCGAGGCCAAGGCGGGGCGGACCGCGTGAGCCACGACGTGAGCCATGACACCGGACACGACACCGGACACGGCCTGACCGCCGACGACGTGCGCGACGTCCCGGAGGCCTGGGAGGTGCTCGGCACCACCGAGCACTTCACGGCGCGGGTGATCTCGGCGCGCACCGACACCGTCCGCATGCCGGGGGACGGCACCGCCGACCGCGACTACGTCCAGCACCCCGGCTCGGTCGCCGTGGTGGCCCTCGACGGCGCGGACCGGGTGCTGCTGCTGCGCCAGTACCGCCATCCGGTGCGCAGGCTGCTGTGGGAGCTGCCGGCCGGCATCAGGGACGTGCCGGGGGAGCCGCTGGTGGAGTGCGCGGCCCGTGAGCTGGCCGAGGAGGCCGGCTACCGCGCCGCGACCTGGCACACCTTGGTGGACATCCTCACCAGCCCCGGCATGTCCGACGAGCGCATCCGCGTCTTCCTGGCCCGCGACCTGACCGCGCTCGCACCCGGCGAGCTGGACTTCGTACGCCAGCACGAAGAGGTCGACATGCCGGTGGTGTGGGTGCCGCTCGCCGAGGCCGTCGGCAAGGCTCTGAGCGGATCGATCCACAACGCCCCCGCCGTGGCCGGTATCCTCGCCGCCTACGCCGCCTCGTCCGACGGTTTCACCGCACTGCGTCCCCCCGGCGCCGAGGAGGCCTGACAGCGGGAGGTCCCGTTCTGTGCGCAGCCCCCACGCCGCGGCCGTGATCGCCGGCTACCTCGCCCATCTCGCGGCCGACCGGGGGCTCGCGGCCAACACGCTGGCCTCCTACCGCCGCGACCTCGCGCGCTACCTCGGCCACCTCGGTTCGCGGGGACGCATGTCCCTGGCCGAGGTGGACGAGGGCGACGTCGCGGCGTTCCTCACGGCGCTGCGGTCCGGCGACGAGCGGCACCGGGCTCTCGCGGCGGGGTCGGCGGCGCGCGCGGTGTCGGCGGTCCGCGGCCTGCACCGTTTCGCGGTTCGCGAGGGGGTCTGCGCGCACGACGCCGCACGCGGCGTGCACCCCCCGGCCCGGCCGCCGCACGTGCCGAAAGCACTCGGGGTCGCCGAGGTGGAGCGCCTCATCGCCGCGGCGGGCCCGGCCGGGGTGCCGCTGACGCACCGCAACCGCGCGCTGCTGGAGGTGCTGTACGGCACCGGGGCCCGCATCTCCGAGGCCGTGGGCCTCACCGTGGACGACGTGGAGCCGGGGCTGGTGCGGCTGCCGGGAAAAGGCGGCCGGACGCGTGCCGTTCCTCTCGGCCGGTACGCCGGCGAGGCCCTTGGCGCGTACCTGGGCCTGGCCCGGCCGGTGCTCTCGGCGCACGGCCCCGGCACGGCGGCGCTGTTCCTCAACGCGCGCGGCGGGGGACTGACCCGGCAAGGCGCCTGGGAGGTGCTGCGGGCCGCCGCCGAGCGCGCGGGGCTGTCCGGCGTGTCGCCGCACATGTTGCGCCATTCGTTCGCAACTCACCTCCTCGACGCGGGGGTGGACGTTAGGGTGGTGCAGGAGTTACTTGGTCACGCGTCGGTCACGACCACTCAGGTCTACACCCCGGCGGGGGTCGACCGGCTTCGCGCCGCGTGCGCGCCGGCCCCGCCGGATCGTCCAACTTCATAGCCCACTGGCGCGTCGCCTTGCCGCATACGTGCCGACCCCATAGTGTCCGTCCGGACGGTCCGGTTCGGGATCGTCAGGGAGGTTCAACTGGTGACGACCACAGACACGTCCATGCGGGAGCTCTCCGGGGGGCCCGACGGATCCTGGGGCGACCCCAGGAGCGGGGGGATTCTGGGTCCCACCGGACGTCCGCGGCCCGTCTTCCCTGAGCCGGTGCCGCCGACCACCCATGGGCCCGCGCGGGTCGTGGCGATGGTCAACCAGAAGGGCGGCGTCGGCAAGACCACCACGACGATCAACCTCGGAGCCTCGCTCGCCGAGTGCGGGCAACGGGTCCTGCTCGTCGACTTCGACCCCCAAGGCGCGCTGTCGGTCGGCCTCGGCATCGACCCCCGTCCCCTTGAGGCCACGGTCTACGACCTCATCATGGAGGAGCCGGACGTCACGGTCGACGACGTCCTGCTCGGCACCAGCGTCGAAGGCATGGACCTGCTGCCGAGCAACATCTTCCTGTCCGGCGCCGAGATCCGCCTGGTCAACGAGGTCGCGCGTGAGTACGCTCTCGGCCGCTCGCTGGAGCCGCTGCTCCCCGACTACGACATCTGCCTGATCGACTGCCAGCCGTCCCTCGGCCTGCTCGCCGTCAACGCCTTGACCTGCGCGCAGAGCGTCATCGTGCCCCTGGAGTGCGAGTTCTTCGCGCTGCGCGGCGTCGCGCTGCTGATGGAGTCGATCACCAAGGTGCAGGAGCGGCTCAACAAGAACCTCGAGATCGACGGCATCCTCGCCACCATGTACGACCCGCGCACCCTGCACGCGCGCGAGGTCCTCCAGACGATCATGCAGGGCTTCGGCGACAAGGTGTTCCACACGGTGATCAACCGCACCGTGCGGTTCCCCGACGCCACCCTCGCCGGTGAGCCGATCACCCAGTTCGACCCGGCCTCCATGGGTGCCACCGCCTACCGCGAGCTGGCGCGCGAGCTGCTGGCCCGCTGGCCGGCCCGTCCCTGACCGGCCGCCGCGCCTCGTGACCTCGCGTGACGCGGCGCGGTGCGCCGGTGCGCGACAATGAGGCGGTGAGTGACCAGCCGGCGGCCGCGGCCCGCCCCGACGCCTTCCAGGTGCACCTGGAGGTCTTCGAGGGCCCGTTCGACCTGCTGCTCGGCCTGATCGCCAAGCACAAGCTCGACATCAC
Organism: Sphaerisporangium rubeum; assembly: GCF_014207705.1. Lineage (NCBI taxonomy): Bacteria > Bacillati > Actinomycetota > Actinomycetes > Streptosporangiales > Streptosporangiaceae > Sphaerisporangium > Sphaerisporangium rubeum. The sequence goes on along the minus strand of NZ_JACHIU010000001.1, from coordinate 4,485,090 downwards.
CGAGGTGTCGCTCCACCAGGTGACCGACGAGTTCATCGCCTACATCCGCTCACGCGGCCCCGAGTGGGATCTCGACCAGACCAGCCACTTCCTGCTGGTCGCCGCCACGCTGCTCGACCTGAAGGCCGCGCGCCTGCTGCCGACCGGCGAGGTGGAGGACGAGGAGGACCTCGCGCTGCTGGAGGCCCGCGACCTGCTGTTCGCGCGGCTGCTGCAGTACCGCGCGTACAAGGAGGTCGCCAAGATCTTCTCCGGGTTGATGGCCGAGGAGGCGCTGCGCTTCCCCCGGGTCGTGCCGATGGAGCCACAGTTCGCCGGCCTGCTGCCGGAGCTGGTGCTCGGCGTGGGCCCCGAGCGGTTCGCCAGGATCGCGGCCAAGGCGTTCACACCGAAGCTGCCGCCGACGGTCTCCACCGCGCACATCTACCAGCCTGTGGCCAACGTCCGCGAGCAAGCCGCTATTCTTGTCGAACGGCTACGGCGTGTGCGCAGAGCGACGTTCCGGGCCCTGACCGCCGACTGTGCGGGCACCTTCGAGGTCATCGCACGCTTCCTCGCCATCCTGGAACTGTTCAGGGAGTCGGCGGTGTCGTTCGAGCAGATCGAGCCACTCGGCGATCTGCATGTGACCTGGACCGGTGCCGACGATGGCGACGTCGCGGTCGCCGACGACTACGACGAGAGCGCGCCACCCGCCACGGGAGGCGCAGACGGGTCCGGCACGGCGGGCCGTGACGGCGAGAAGGCGGACGATGAGTCCTGAGGACACCACCGGCGGCGCGAGCAACGGGTCCGCGGCCGGTACCGGACAGGCCCGGCACACGGCCGTGGCCGCCGGAGACGCCGCGCATCTCGCGGCCGGCGACGACGCCGACGTGCCGGCCGCACCCGAGCCCGGGCTGCGCGCGTCCATCGAGGCGATCCTGCTGGTCGTGGACGAGCCCGTGGCCGAGGTCACCCTGGCGCAGGTGCTGGAGCGGCCGTCCCGTGAGGTCGGCGAGGCGCTGCGTGAGCTGTCGCGGGAATATTGCGAGCAGGGCCGGGGGTTCGATCTGCGGGAGGTCGCCGGCGGCTGGCGCCTCTACACCCGCGCCGAGTGCGCGGCCGTCGTGGAGCGGTTCGTCCGCGACGGGCAGCAGTCCAGACTGACCCAGGCCGCCCTGGAGACCCTGGCGGTGGTCGCCTACCGCCAGCCGGTGAGCCGGGCCAGGATCGCCGCCGTGCGCGGCGTGAACAGCGACGGTGTCATCCGCACCCTCACGGCCCGCGGGCTGGTCGAGGAGGCCGGCACCGATCCCGAGAGCCAGGCGGTCCTGTACCGCACCAGTTCGTTCTTCCTGGAGAGGCTGGGGCTGCGGAGCCTCGACGAGTTGCCGCCGCTCGCCCCGTTCCTCCCCGACGACGTGAACACATTAGAGGAGCAGCAGAAGTGATCAGAAAAGGCACCCCGTCCGGTGATGGACGCGGTCGAGGGCGCGGCGGCGCCCCGAGCCCCCGTGGCGGGGCCAGAGGCCGTTCCGGCGACTCCCCGCGCGGCGCGGGCCCCCGGGGCTCTCAGGGAGGCCCCCGCGGCTCACGCGGCGCCTCCCAGGGCGGTCCCCCCCGCGCGGACCGCCGCGGCGGCCGCGAGGACCGCGACCGCTCCTACGGCGAAGGCTCCGAGCGTTCGTACGGTGAGCGTGGCCGTTCGTCCGAGCGTTCCTACGGTGAGCGTGGCCGTCCCTCCGGCGGTGACCGCTCCTACGGTGAGCGTGGCCGTTCGTCCGAGCGTTCCTACGGTGAGCGTGGCCGTCCCTCCGGCGGTGACCGCTCCTACGGTGAGCGTGGCCGTTCGTCCGAGCGTTCCTACGGTGAGCGTGGCCGTCCCTCCGGTGGCGATCGCTCCTACGGCGAGCGTGGCCGCGCCTCCGGCGGTGACCGCCGGGGCTTCTCAGGGGACGACCGGGGCCGGTCCTACGGCGACGACCGCCGTGGCGGTTTCCGTGACGACCGCGAGGAGCGCGGCAGGTCCTACGACGACCGCGGCCCCCGCACCTCCTCCGGCGGCGACCGGCGCGGCTCCTACCGCGACGACCGGGGCTCCTACGGCGCGGACCGGCGCGGACCGGCGCGCGAGTCGCGTTCCTACGGCGGCGACCGCCGTGACGGCACCGGCGGGTCCCGATCGGCCTACTCCGACGACCGCCGGTCCTTCCGTGACGACCGTCCCGCCGGCCGGGACGAGGCCGGGACGTCGTCCCTGCGCGCGGGCCGGGGAGGCTCGCGGGATCGCTACGGCCGTGACGACGCGGTGGGCACCATCGGCGAGACCGCGGGCGGATCACGCGGCAGGTACCGCCGCACAGGTGGCACGGGTGGCACGGGTCGCGCGCCGGCCAGGTCGCAGGCGCCGAAGGCCGGCCGTGGCGGCGCGACCACCTCGTCGCGCAACGTCTTCAAGACCGCACGCCAGCCGCTGCGCGACGAGGAGTTCTACCCCGGCGACTACGCCGACGAGCGCGACACCACCGAGGTGCCGGACGGCGTACGGCTGCAGAAGGTCCTCGCCGGGGCCGGCGTGGCGTCCCGCCGCACCTGTGAGGAGATGATCGGCGCGGGCCGCGTCACCGTGGACGGCCAGGTCGTCCGCCGCTTCGGCGCGCGCGTGGACCCCGCCAAGCAGGTCATCCACGTGGACGGCAAGCGCATCCCGAGCACACCGTCCCTGGTGTACTTCGCGATCAACAAGCCGATCGGCGTGGTCAGCACCATGTCCGACCCCGAGGGACGGCCGTCCCTGCACGACTTCGTGCAGGACCGCGACGAGCGGCTCTTCCACGTCGGCCGGCTGGACACCGAGACCGAGGGCCTGATCCTGCTGACCAACGACGGCGAGCTGGCGCACAAGCTGACCCACCCGAGTTTCGGCGTCAAGAAGAAGTACTGGGCCAAGATCGCGGGTAACATTCCGCGTGACCTCGGCCGCCGCCTGCGCAAGGGCATCGAGCTGGAGGACGGCGTGGCCAAGGCCGACGACTTCTCGATCGTGCAGGAGCACGGTCAGCAGGCGCTGGTCGAGATCGTGATCCACGAGGGCCGCAACCGCATCGTCCGGCGCATGCTGGAGGAGGCGGGCCACCCGGTGCTCGACCTGGCGCGCATCGAGTTCGGCCCGGTGAAGCTCGGCAGGCTCAAGCCCGGCACGATGCGGGCCCTCACCGTCAAAGAGGTCGGGGACCTTTACGCGGCCGTGGGAATGTAACCTGGCCGCAACAGAACCTGTCCTGTCGGCGACGTGCGAGGGGAACGACATGGTTCGGGCGATCCGGGGCGCGACTCAGATCGACTCCAATGACCGGGACGCCATCCTCCTTGGGGTGGCCGAGCTGGTCACGGAGGTGATGGAGCGCAACCGTCTGACCACCGACGACGTGATCAGCGTGTTCTTCACCTCCACGCCTGACCTCACCGCGGAGTTCCCCGCGCTCGCCGCGCGCAAGCTGGGGTTCAACGACGTCCCGCTGATCTGCGCCAGCGAGATCGACGTGCCTGGCGCGCTGCCTCGTGTGGTGCGCCTCATGGCCCACGTCGAGGTCGACCGGCCGCGTGAGGAGATCCAGCACGTCTACCTCCGCGGGGCCGTGGCCCTGCGCGTGGACATAGCCCAGTGACCGCCGGTCCCGGGCCCGCCGGCGAGCAGGCACGCCTCGGCAGTGTGCTCGTGGTCGGCACCGGGCTGATCGGCACGTCCGTCGCGCTCGCCCTGCGCGAGCACGGCGTGACGGTGAAGCTCGCCGACCAGGACGCCGGTTCGGTGCGCCTGGCCCGTGAGCTCGGCGCGGGCCGTGAGTGGGCTCGCGACGACGAGCCGGTGGACCTCGCGGTGATCGCCGTGCCGCCGCAGTACGTCGCGCAGTGGCTCCTCGACCTGCAGAAGATCGACGCGGCCCGGTTCTACACCGACGTGGCCAGCGTCAAGTCGCTGCCGCTGGCTCAGGCGGTCCAGCTCGGTTGCGACCTCGGCACGTACGTCCCGGGGCACCCGATGGCCGGCCGGGAGCGTTCCGGGCCGGTCGCGGCACGCGCCGACCTGTTCCTCGGCCGTCCCTGGGCCTACTGCCCCGTCCAGGCGACCGATGATGACGCCGTGCGCACGGTGCTGCGGCTCATCGAGATCTGCGCGGCCAACCCGGTGCTCATCGGCCCCGAGGAGCACGACGAGGCGGTCGCGCTGGTGTCGCACGGTCCGCACGTCGCCGCGTCCGCCGTGGCCGCGCGCCTCGCCGGCGCGTCGGAGGCCGCGCTCGGTCTCGCCGGCCCCGGTGTGCGGGACGTGACCCGCGTCGCCGGGGGAGACCCCGGCCTCTGGAGCATGATCCTCACCGGCAACGCACGGCCCGTCGCCGACGTCCTGCAGGCCGTCGCCGACGATCTGGCCGCCGCGGCGAGCGCGTTGCGCGCCGTGGCCGGTGACGACGACGGGGCCATCTCGCCGGTCACCGAGCTGCTCAGACGCGGCGTCGCCGGCCGGGGCCGCATCCCCGGCAAGCACGGCGGACCGCAGAGCTCGTACGTCGTCGTGCTGGCCCTGGTGGGGGACCGGCCGGGTGAGCTGGCCCGCCTGTTCCAGGTGGCCAAGGACGCCGGCGTCAACATCGAGGACGTCCGCCTTGAGCACACCCCCGGGCTACCTCTCGGCGCGGTGGAGCTGTCGGTCCAGCCCGAGTCCGCTCAGGCCCTCGCCGACGCGCTCCGGGCCCACGGCTGGCACGTCCCTTAGGGAACTCCGTCCGCCGTGCGGGCTCTCACCGGCGTGTTCCGGCCCACGGCCGGCACGTCCCGTAGGCCTGCACCGACGCGCTGTGGACTCACGGCCGGCACAACCCCAGGGACCCCGGCCGCCGCGCTCGATGCCCGGCCCGGCCCGGATTCCCGGTACCCTCTGTTGCGGACAACTCAATCGGGACGCGAGTGGGGGAGACGCCGTGACCGCACTGGTCATCGCCATGGACGGCCCTTCGGGGTCGGGCAAGTCGAGTGCGTCGCGCGGGGTCGCGCGCGCTCTCGGGCTTCGCTACCTCGACACCGGGGCGATGTACCGCGCGATCACCTGGTGGATGCTCCACCACGGCGCCGATCTCACCGACCCCGCGGCACTCGCCGCGCGAGCGGGGGCCCCGGTGCTGTCCATCGCGACCAGCCCCGAGACGCCGTCGGTCACCGTGGACGGCACCGACGTCACCGCGGCCATCCGCACGGCGGAGGTCACCGGGGCGGTGTCCGCGGTGAGCGCCGTCCCCGAGGTGCGTGCGCGGCTGGTGGCCGAGCAGCGGGCCCTCATCGGTTCCGGTGACATCGTGGTCGAGGGCCGCGACATCGGCACTGTGGTGGCCCCTGACGCACCGGTCAAGGTCTACCTGACGGCCAGCCCGGAGGCCCGCGCGCGGCGCCGCACGGCGGAGCTGAGCGGCACCACGGTGGAGGCGCAGCGCGAAGCCATGGCCCGCAGGGACACGCTTGACTCGACGCGCAAGGCCGACCCTCTGGTCATGGCCGCCGACGCGGTGGAGCTGGACACCACGGAGCTGACCCTCGACGAGGTCATCGCCGAGGTGCTGAGACTTGTGAAAGAACGGACGTGACGTGACCGAGGAGTACGCCGGCGAGGAAGGCTGGATCGCCGACCACCTGGCCGAGTTCGAGCAGGACGGCGACGGCCGGCCCGAGGAGCCCGACACCGGCCCGCTGCCGGTCGTGGCCGTCGTCGGCCGGCCCAACGTCGGCAAGTCCACCCTGGTCAACCGCATCATCGGCCGCCGTGAGGCGGTCGTCGAGGACGTGCCGGGTGTCACCCGCGACCGGGTCACCTACGAGGGCCTGTGGCGGGGCCGGCGTTTCACGCTGGTCGACACCGGCGGCTGGGACCCCGACGCGACCGGCATGGCGCTGCGCATCGCCGAGCAGGCCCAGGTGGCGGTCGAGCTGGCCGACGTGATCCTGTTCGTCGTGGACGCCACCGTCGGGGTGACGGACGCCGACGAGGCCGTGGCCGGCGTGCTGCGCCGCGCCGGCAAGCCGATCGTGCTGGCCGCCAACAAGGTCGACGACCAGCGCATGGAGCTGGAGGCCGCGTCGTTGTGGTCCCTCGGCCTCGGCGAGCCCCACCCGGTGTCGGCCCTGCACGGCCGTTCCAGCGGTGACCTGCTCGACCTGCTGCTCGACGCCATGCCCGAGGCCCCGCCGCAGCGTTTCGGCACCGAACGCGGCCCTCGCCGTGTCGCACTGGTCGGCAAGCCCAACGTCGGCAAGTCGTCCCTGCTCAACAAGCTGGCCGGCGAGGAACGCGTCCTGGTCGACCCCGTGGCCGGCACCACACGCGACCCGGTGGACGAGCTGATCGAGCTCGGCGGCAAGACCTGGCGTTTCGTCGACACCGCCGGCATCCGCCGCCGCGAGCGCGAGCTCAAAGGCGCCGACTTCTACGCCGGCGTCCGCACCAAGGCCGCACTCGACCGTTCCGAGGTCGCCGTCGTCCTGATCGACGCGTCCGAGGTCCTCACCGAGCAGGACCTGCGCATCATCAGCATGGTCATCGACTCCGGCCGCGCCATGGTCGTCGCGTTCAACAAGTGGGACCTGGTCGACGAGGACCGCCGCTACTACCTGGAAAAAGAGATCGACCGCCAGCTCGTCCGCGTCCCCTGGGCCCTGCGCGTCAACATCTCCGCCAAGACCGGCCGCCACGTCGACCGCCTCGTCCCCGCCATCGAACGAGCCCTGGACTCCTGGAGCACCCGAGTCCCCACAGCCCGCCTCAACGCCTTCTTCACGGAACTCCTGGCCGCCACCCCTCCACCGGTCCGCAGCGGCAAACAACCCAAGATCCTCTTCGCCACCCAACCCACCACGGAACCCCCCAAGTTCCTCCTGTTCACCTCAGGCTTCCTGGAGGAGACCTACCGCCGCTTCCTGGAACGCCGCCTCAGAGAGGAATTCGGCTTCGCCGGCTCCCCCATCGAGGTCACCATGCGCATCCGAGAAAAGCGAGGCGCCACCAAGCGCAAGTGACCCCTCCGGTCACCGGCCGAGTAACGCCACCCCCCACTCGCGACGACTGACACCATCTCCGCCACCATTGCGCGACGAGCCTCGCGTCCTGGACGTCCACGTCGACCGGAGCCGGCTTCCGCCGACCCGGCTTGGATTTCCGGCGCGGCTCGGCACGATGTCGGTCTCGGTCGGAGTTGGATTTCCGGTGGCTCGGCATGAGGTCGGTCTCGGTCGGAGTTGGATCTGGTGGCTCGGCATGATGTCGGCCTTGGTCGCGGTTGGATTTCCGCCGGTCTGGCTTGGGTTTCCAGTCAGGCCCGGTCTGGATTTCCGCGGGTCTGGTTCGGGGTCTCCGGCGCCGCGGCGGTGAGAAGTGGTACGGCGAATCCGGCGCCGTTTACGGCGGCCGACCGGTGGAGGCGGTGCCGGAGTGTGCTTGGTTCCGCCTCGGTGTGAACGACGGCGGCGGTCGGGTCAGCGTGCGCGGCGGGGGAGGCCTAGGGCCAGCAGGGACGCCAGTGCGCACAGGACGGCGGTCAGGAGGAAGATCTCGGTGTATTCGGTGTGGAGGGCTTCGGTGACCTTGGTGGTGTAGGTGGCGAGGCGGCGCGCGTACTCGGCTGGTTCGACGCCGAACGGGAGTGGGGTGTCCAGGTCGGCGGTGAGGGACTGGAAGCGGTGGAAGCCCCATGCGGACAGGGTGGCGACGCCGAGGAGCATTCCCATCATGCGGGCCACGACGACGGAGGCCGAGGCGATGCCGTGGCGGTCGGCTGGGGTGGTGCGCAGGACGGCTGAGGAGAGGGGGGCGATCACCAGGCCCAGGCCGAGGCCGGCGATCACGAGGTCGGCGTCCACCCTGGGGACGCCGGCGAGGTATACGGCGGCGGCCGGGTCCAGGGGCCAGCGGGAGATCTGGAGGTAGCCGAGGGCGGCCACGGCGAGGCCGGTGACGGCGGTGAGTCGTTCGCCGAAGTGCCGTGCCAGCGGGCCGCCGAGGAAGGCCGCCACCGTCAGGGCCACGAGGAACCTGGCGAGGACCATTGCTCCGCCGGTGGCGTCGGCGCCGAGCAGTGTCTGTGCCACAAGTTGCATGTCGATCAGCGTGACCAGCAGCGCGGCCCCGGCCAGCAGGCTCGTGCCGAGCGCCGCGAAGAACGGGCCCCGGCGCACCCCTGTCAGATCCAGCAGACGGGTCCTGGCCCGGGTCTCCCACACCACGAACGCGACGGCGGCCACCAGGCCTCCCGCGATGGCGGCCGGTCCCCACGGCGGCAGCACCGCCTTGTCCGGTTCGGGGTTGTACAGTCCGGCCACCAGCGCACCGAGCGCCACGGCCAGCAATATCCCGCCGACGACATCGACCTGTTTCCGCGCGGTGGGAGAGTGCTGTGGTGTGGGGGGTGGGACTGCTCGGTGGACGGCGACGGCGGCGGCGAGGGTGAGGGGGAGGTTGACCCAGAAGATGCCGCGCCAGCCGATGGCTCCGGCCAGGGCGGCGCCGTAGAGAGGGCCGAGGACGCTGCCGAGTTCCTGTGCGGCGCCTACGGCTCCGAGGGCCAGGGGGCGAGTGTGCTCGTCCCACAGGTCGCCGATGACGGCCATCGTGATGGGGAGCAACGCGCCGCCGGCGATGCCTTGGAGCGCGCGTCCGGCGGTCAGCGCGGGGACGGACGCGGCGACGGCGGTCAGTGCCGAGCCGGCGGCGAAGCCGGCGAGGCAGGCCTGGATGAGGGGCCGCCGGCCGTACCGGTCGGACAGCTGGCCGAGCAGCGGCATCGCGGCGACGTATCCGAGCAGGAATCCGGTGACCACGGGGGTGACCCGTTCCAGCCGGTTGAGCGGCACCCCGGCGTCCCTGGCGATGTCCACCAGCACGGTGACGACGACGTACGCGTCCAGCGAGGCCAGCAGCACCACGGCACCCCCGGCGCCGAGCGCCACCCGCCGCGCGGCCCTGGTGCGTGCGGGCCGGCGAGCCTCGACCGTGGTCGCGGAGCGCAGACGGGACTCCACCGTGGCCTCGGACGGCGGGGGAGGCTCCGCGCCGGTCCGGTCGAGTCGTGTGGACCCGGCGGCGGTCGCGGAGGGTGGGGAAGGTCCCGCGCCGGTCTGGTTCGGTCGTCTGGACCCGGCCGTGGTCGCGGAGGGGGGCCTGGGGCCGGGGGTGGCGGGCTGGGGTGGGTCGGGAGTGGTCATGGGGTCAGGACGCCGGGGCGGTGATCTTGATGGGCTTGTCGTAGTCGGTGAACAGGACGGTCACGGTGCCCGCGGTGGGGCCGTCGCCGAGGGGGAGGCTCGCTTTCAGCAGGCGGGATGTGGCCGTGTCCACCCAGAGTTTCGCGTTCACGGCCTGGTCCACGCCGGGGATGAGGGCCGCCACGACGGGCTGGGAGAGCTGGGCCGCGACGCGGTAGGCGGGGATGCCGTCGACGTCCTCCTCGGCTTCGGTCTTCGGGGTGCCGGCGGTGCTCAGCAGGTGGGAGACACCCTTGTCGGGGTTGAGGATCGCCGACGGGTCGTACAGTGCGGCGAGCTGCTCGCGGGTCATGGTCTGGTAGCCGCCGGTGGGGCCCTTGAAGTGCACCTTGTCGCCGATCAGCACGAACTCCATCTCCTGCAAGGTGCCGAAGACGTTCATGCGGATGGTGCCCTGAGCGTCGGCCTCCTTGGTCAGCGAACCCTCGGCGTGCTGCACCGGCACCGGCGGTTTGCCTTCGGTCTCGATGGTGAAGCCGACGCTCTTGACCGCGGCCATCGCCTGCGCCGACGTGCGCAGCAGGTCCCCGCCGTCCGGGAGCGCCGGCGTGGCGGCGGGCCGCTCGGGTGCCGCCGAGGTGCAGGCCGCGACGGTCATCAGTGTGGCGAGCAGCCAGCCGAGCGCCACGGTGAGGCGGCGGAGGGGACGGACGGAGGCAGGGGCCCCCGGGAGCGACGTGTGCACAGCCCGGATGCTAGCCATCGTCGTCGGCACGCAGGGCCGTTCGCCGGTATCGGTTCGGTGAAACAGGCTCACGCGCGCCGGGTGCGCATGGCCTTCAGGACCGTGACGCCGGGGACGTCACCGGAGACGATCCGCCGGTACTCGTCCGACTCCATGGGGCACAGCCGTACTCGGCCCTCGTCGTCGAACAGCAGCCCGAAGCCGTGACGCTTCGGCAGCGGCGAGGCGCGCAGGCACGCCTGCGACCGTGAGAAGAACGCGTCCCGCAGGGCGGGGACGTCGGCGGCGTCAGCCGGGGGGTCCTGCCGTCGCAGCCACGTCTCGAACAGCACGTCCTCCTGCGTCAGCTCGCCGGGGCCGCCGGTCAGCATCGCGTACTGCACGGTGGCGACCGTCGGCTTGCCGCCGCGCGGCGCCGGCACCTCGGCGCGCTCGACGGGGCAGTCGTCGGCCACCGCGATGAGGGTGGCGTAGTAGTTCAGGTTCATGCCGCTCCCGCTCAGGCGCGTTCCTCGGCCCGGAGCCGCGTCAGGTGAGCGACGACCGGGGTGTAGGCGACGTCCAGCGCCTTGACCAGCTCGGGGGTGAGGCGGTCGATGAAGTGGTACCGGACGTTGGCGACGTGCATGGGTGCCACCCGCTGGATGGTGTCCCAGCCGTGCTCGGTCAGCACCGCGAAGGTGCCGCGCCGGTCGTCGGGACAGCTCTCGCGGGTGACGAGCGACGCGGCCTCCATGCGTGCGATCTGGTGCGACAGCCTGCTGCGCGACTGGATGGTGGCGTCGGCGAGGTCGCTCATTCGCATGCGGTGCAGCGGGCTCTCGGAGAGGTTGACGAGGATCTCGTAGTCGTTCAGCGACAACCCGAACGCTTGGAGATCACGGTCGAGCCGGTGTTCGAGAAGCTTGTGCGCGGCGAGGTGCATGCGCCAGGCGTGCTGCTCCCCGGCGGTCAGCCAGTTGGGGTCGTGGTCGTCGGGTTCCGCCGTGCTCATGGAGGTGAATCTATATCTTGCACGGCGTGTCCTGACCGGCGGATCCCCTGTGAACTCCCCGGCCGGACAAGCCGTCAGCCGCAAGTGAAAGATTTTCACGGTTCCTCGATCGTTGATCGGTAGAGGCCGCGGTGGCGGGGAAGGGGTCCGCGAATGACTGCCAAGCAGGGGGACGAGCAGGAACCGAACGGCTCCGAGAGCCTGCTCACCGTGGTCGTCGCCGCCGGCGTCAACCTCGCGATCGCCGTGGCCAAGGTCGTCGCGGGCCTCATCAGCGGCTCGGCGGCGATGCTGTCCGAGGCCGCGCACTCCTTCGCCGACACCGTCACCGAACTGCTGCTCGTCGTCGCGGTACGGCGCGGCGCGCGTCCCGCCGACGAGTCCCACCCCTTCGGCCACGGCAAATCGGCGTTCTTCTGGGCCCTCATGGCCGCGGGGGCGACGCTGGTGGTCGGCGCCGGGTTCTCGATCACCCACGGGGTGCAGACCATCCTGTACGGCGAGGAGCTCGGCGACCTGCGCGTCTCCTACGTCGTGCTCGCCGTCGCGTTCGTCCTGGAGGCCGTGTCGTTCCTGCGTGCCGTCCACCAGATACGCGGCGAGGCACGCCGGTGGCGCATCAGCCCCCGCGACTACGTCGGCTTCACCGCCGACACCGCGGTCAAGGCCGTGCTGTTCGAGGACGCCGCCGCGCTCGCCGGCATCCTCGTCGCGGCCGGTGGACTGCTGGGGTACCAGCTCACCGGCTCCGCCGTCTTCGACGGCGCCGCGTCCGTGCTGATCGGCCTGCTCCTGCTCGGCGTCGCGCTGTCCCTCATCAGGGCCAACGCGTCCCTGCTCATCGGCCAGGCCGCGCCGGTGATGCTGCGTGACGCGATCGGCGCCGAACTGGACGCGCGGCCCGAGGTCGTCGAGACCGTGGAACTGCTCACCATGATGCTCGGCCCGAACGACATCCTGGTCGCGGCCAAGGTCGACTTCCACCACCAGTACACCGGGGACCGGCTGGAGGAGGCCGCCGACCGGGTGGAACGCGCGATCACCGGCAAGTGGCCCGAGGTGAGCCACGTGTTCCTCGACCCCACCCCCGGGCACGCGGCACGGCGGCGCATCGCCGAGGCGGACGGCACGTCCTGACGCGGTGATTACCTCACCTGTGTTTCGGTTGAGCGCTTTATCGCTTCACAGGCTTAACGATGGCGATGGGTGGGGAAGTCAGGAGTTACCCTTTCCGGTCCCGCACACCGCGTACGAGGTGATGCCAATGCTCATCAACGCGATCCTGCGGCACAAAGGAGGCACGGTCGTGACCGTGTCCCCGCAGGCCACCGTGACAGATCTTCTCGCCTTGCTCTCCGAACGCAACATCGGCGCCGTGGTGGTCTCCGATGACGGCGAATCCATCGCCGGCATCGTGTCGGAACGCGACGTCGTCCGTCACCTGCACCAGAGCGGCCCGTCCGTCCTCGGTGATCCCGTTTCGGCGATCATGACCGATTCGGTCCGCACCTGCGGTCCCGACGCCAACGTCGACGACCTGCGCCGCACCATGACCGACCACCGCATCCGCCACGTCCCCGTCGTCGACGAAGGCCGCCTGGCCGGCATCGTCAGCATCGGCGACGTCGTCAAGAGCGCCATCGCCGAACTGGAGGCCGAACGGGCCCACCTGGTCGACTACATCCACGGCTGAGCCCACCCGATGCCGCAGGAGCCCCCGGGATGAAGGCGTCGTACATCGTGACGCTCTCCGTCCCGGTCGCGGACTTCCGCACGCGCCTCGCGGACGTCCCCGGCGCGGTGTTCGTCCGCGAGCTCCCGCCGTCCCGCGTCGTCGTGGTGGTGCCGTCCCCCTCCGCACGTCACGGCCTGTCCCGCCTCCCCGGCGTCACCGCCGTGCAGGAGGACCGTCCCCGCAGGCCGCACGAAGACCGGTGAGGCACGGCCCTCCTGGCGCCGCGTCCCTTGTCCGCACGGTGTGCCGTCAGGGCCGCCAGGCGGGGTCGCGGCCCGCGAGGCCGAGTGCGCGCTCGAAGACCGGCGCGTCCGCCGGCACCGCGACCACCGGCCCGAAGAGGCCTTCGCGTGCCGCCTCCTGTCCCGGCTGCGCGGTGGCTCCCGCGAAGGCCAGCACCACCTCGGCGCTCGCCGGGTCGCAGTCGTACGGCTGCCCCGTGGCCCGCGCCAGGTCCCAGCCGTGCAGCACCAACTCGTCGAGCACCACCACGCCGACCTGCTCCGCCGGCATCGTCAACCCGGCGATCGACGTCGTGCCCTTCCACGCCTCCGGGTCCCGCCAGGCCTCCACCAGCGCGTCCAGCCGTTCCGGCAGCACCTCCCGCCAGCGCGGGTCGAGATGCTCGGCCGTCGCGCCACCCGGCGGCGACACGTCCCCGGCACGCTCCTGCGGCGGCGTCTTGCGCGCGGCCCAGGTGAACGCCAGCGCCAGGCTCGTCAGATGGTCGAGCAACGCACCGACCGAGTACTCCGGGCACGGCGTGCCGTCCGCCATCCGCGTCGTACCCACACCGTCGAGCAGCCCTTTGATCTCCCGCGCCGCCGGCTCCAGGTCGATCATGATGTCCCTCCAGGAATCCAGATGATCACTCCAACGCACCGTACGAGGATCACCTCTCACGCACCACCCCTCTTGCCGGAGGAACCGGCGGGGAGTTGAGTACCCCGGTACTCATGCGGGGCCCGGCCGCCGGACACACCATGGACGGGTGAATCGACGGGTCGTGTGGCGGGTGCTGGCCGCGTTGGTGCTGATGGCCGCTCCCGCGGAGTGCGAGCAGGGGGAGCCGGAGGCCCTGGCCTACCGGTGCCAGGTGAGCAACAAGGTGGACAGTGCCGCCGTCGGCGTCAAGGCGGAGGTGGTGACGGCGGCGGTCTCCAGGGCCGGCGGGTTCGCGATGCTGAGGAACCCGGCGGGAGGCGGGTCGCGGTACGCGGCGGCGCTGGCGTACGGCCTCGGTGGCGGGGTGTACGCGGGTGCGCAGGTCGGGGTGCGGTTACCCCGGATGGTGGGCCAGGCGGGCCTGGCGGTCACCCGGGGGGTGGAGTCGTCCGTCACCGGCGGCGCGCGGGTGGCGTTCGTCTACGAGAGCGAGGACGAGGAGGCCATGCGCGCCGTGCTGGAACGGACCTGGCCGCCGGCGGGGTGGAACCGGATGACGGTGGAGCTCGGCACGAGCGTGGCCGGGTCGGCGGAGATCGGTGCGGGGGTGCTGGCCGGGGTACGCGTGTCGGGGGAGGCGAGCACGGCGGCGGAGCTGACCGTGTACCCCGGCGGCGGGGTCGCGGTGGCACGCGCGTGGCGGGGGACGGTGACGACCGGCACGAGCGGCGACGGCCCCGCGTTGCTCGGTCTCACGGCGGGGTGGGAAGGCACGTTCACCGTGTCGTACACGCTGCGGTTCGGCGCGGACATGGCGCCGCGCCAGCTCACCGTGGTCACCGAGATCCGCGCCGGGGACACGCTGACGCAGACGACACGCATCCTGGACCTGCGCGGTGGCCGGAACGTCGCGTGGCTGGAGGACGCGTGGCCGGAACTGCTGCTCAGCCCGTTCCCCCCGGTGGCGCACAGCGCCGGCATCTTCCTGACGTCGGCGTCGGCGGCCCTGTGGCGCCGCACGGAGAAGTCCGGCACGACCGTGCGCGCCGTGTACGCGCTGACCGGCGACGACCGCGAGTACGCCTTGGCCTACGGCTTCTTCGGCGGCTCCCTGCAGACCGGCACCCTCGACACCAGACTCCAGTCCCTGCGCATCACGAAGGCAGGCACCGTCGTCCCCCAGAAATGCGTGGCGGTCCCCGCACCCTCACGACCTCCGCTCAAGGAGCCGGCCACCCTCCCGACCCTGCCTCCCCCATGTCTCCCGCCGACCGTCCCCACTCCCTCAGACCTTCCGACGGTCCTGGAGTCCTCCCTGCCTCCGGAGATCACACCACCTGTGGAGCCGCCGGTCACCGACCCCGCCACCGTCCCCGGCGACGACTGCGGCCGGCAGCCCTCCTGGTCCCCGTCTCCCACCGACATCCCTACGGACACCCCGACCGGCACGCCAACCCCCACGGACTCGCCTTCTGACACTCCCACGCCGGATCCGTCCGTCAGTGACACACCGGACCCAGGAGTCACCACGGCGGACCCCGGCGTGCCGTCGCCGTCGTCCGCCGCCGAGGGGGAGGGGAGCTGAGCGGGGTGTCGTCACAAGTGGTGGCCCGAGAGGCGGTGGAGCATGGCGGCCGCCTCGACGCGGCCGGTGACGCCGAGCTTGGCGAGGATGTTGGAGACGTGCACGCTCACGGTCTTCGGGCTGATGAACAGCGACGTGGCGATCTGCGCGTTGGAGCGTCCGTCGGCGAGCAGCACGATCACCTCGCGTTCCCGGTCGGTGAGCGCGAACGGCTCCAGCGGGTCCTCAGGTGGCGGTTCGGCGACCGGTGGGTCCGGGGTGAGGCTCAGGCGCGCACGGCGGGTCAACGCGCCGATGTCGGCCGCCAGAGGGGCGGCGCCGAGGCCGGTGGCCAGTTCTGACGCCTCACGGGCCGCTTCCGCGGCGGTACGCCGGTCGCCGGCGGCGCACAGGGTCTCGGCGAGCCGGAACAGGCAGTACGCGAGCAGGTACGGCTCACCCGCGCCGCGCCAGGCGGTGGCGGCGGCCTGCCACGCGGTGACGGCGGGCCGCCGTCCAGGGGCCGGGGTGGCGGTGAGACGGGTGCGTTCGGCCTTGGTGAGCAAGGCGTAGCCGCGTGCCGGGGTGGTGACGATGGGGAGGGTGGCGGTGACGGCGGCCAGGGGGTCGGCCGGCGTGGGTTCGGGGGAGCGGCGGTCCCGTGCGAGGAGCGCGCGGTCGGCGGCGACGCGGGTGCCGAGCCAGGCGAGCGGCCAGGAGTAGCGTCCGAGGCACAACGCGTTGCCGGTGGCGAGCGCGTCCATGACCGTGGCGAGCGCGCCGTCCAGGTCGCCGGTCAGGCGGCGTGCCTCGGCGAGGGTGAACGCCAGCGGCTGCAGGAACTGCTGGTCGCGGGAGCCGATCGCGAGGTTCAGCGCGCGTCCGGCGATCCGGGTGGCCTCCTCGTGCCGTCCTGACAGGACGGCGAGCTGCGCGGACTGCTCAAGCAAGGTCGCCGCGAACAGGCCCTCGGGTTCGCACCGCAGCGCCTGCGCGATGGTCTGCGCGGCCTCGTCCCAGCGTCCGAGGCGCACCATCGGCTCCACCAGGTTCCCCGCGAGGTACATGCCGACGTGACGGATGTGACCGGTCCGCCGGGCCAGTTCGAGGCCCGCGCCGGCGCTGTCCATCGCCTCCTCGTGCAGGCCCAGTGTCTCAAGCAGGTCGCTGTGGTTGTTCCACGCGCGCATCGTGATCTCCACGGCGCCGATGCGCTCGGCCAGCCGCCGTCCTTCGTCCATGGTCCGCATGCCGGGTTCGGTGTCCCCGAGCGCCGCCTGCGCGCAGCCGAGCGTGATGAGCGATTCGGCGTGCTCGACGTGCGCGTCCACCGCGGCGGCGACGGCCACGGCCCGTTCGGCGAATTCCGCGGCGTGGCCGGACTCCGCTTCGCTGAGGTGCGCACGGGCCAGGGACGTCAGCAGCACCGCGTGCGCGTACCCGGGAGGTTCCGGTGGGAGCAGCGCGAGAGCGGACCGCAGCAGCGCGATGCCTTCTTCGGGCCGTCCGAGTTCGCACAAAGCACGGGAGCGGCGTTCCATGAGCAGAGCGCGCCGAGGTGCCGAGCCGTGCTCCCCGAGTTCGGTGAGCGCCTGTTCGAGCAGGCAGCTCGACCGTTCCATGGATCCGGCACGCAATGCGGCGTCGGCGGCGGACGCCAGCACCTCGATCAGGTCGGTGCCGGTCAGTGCGGCGGCGTCCGGCACACGCGGCCACACCTCAAGCGCGCGTTCCAGGTGGGTGAGCTGCTCGGCCGGCGCGTACGCCGACGCCTCGGCGGCGGCGAGCAGCGCCGGAAGCGCCGCCGGCAGGTCCAGGGCCGCGAACCAGTGGTGCGCAAGCGCCGCCGGCACTCCGGACGGATCGGCGGCGAGCCCGGGATCGGCCGACAGCGCACGCGCGTACGCCGTGTGCCACGCGGCGCGCTCACCGGGGAGCATGTCGTGGTAGACGGCGTCCCTGGCGAGCGCGTGCCGGAACTCGTACCCCTGGCCGTGCGCGTCGACCACCAGCAGGTGGCTGTCGACCAGTTCACGCAGCGCCTCGAACAACGCGGGCCGCTCCAGGTCCGCGACCGCGGCGAGGAGCCGTTCACGCACCTGCCGTCCGGCCACCGACACCGCGCGCAGCAGCCGCCGTGCCTCCGGGGATCGTGCCTCGACGCGGACCAGCAGCAGGTCGCGCAGCGAAGGGGACATCGCGCCGCCGTCCAGGACGACGCCGACCATCTCCTCCACCAGGAACGCGTTGCCTTCGGAGCGGTCCAGTACCAGGTCCACCACGCCGGTCTCGGCGGGCCGGCCGAGGATGGCCTCCACCAGCACCGCGACCTCCTCGCGCCGGAACCGTCCGAGTTCCAGGCGGCGCACCTGCCGCATGCGTTCCCACCCGCTGAGCAGGGGCCGCAGCGGGTGGGTGCGGTGGACCTCGTCGGACCGGTACGTGCCGGCCAGCACGACGGGTACGTCCCGTACGGCCCGCACCAGGTAGGCGACCAGGCCGAGGGTGGACCGGTCGGCCCAGTGCAGGTCCTCCAGCACCAGCATCAGCGGCCGGTCCGCGGCGAGCCGCTCGATCAGGCCCAGCACCAGCTCGGGGAACTGCGCCGCGCCTACGCCGTCGGTCTCACGGCCGCGCTCCAGAGGCAGCAGCGGGGACAGCGGCCCTCGGGCCGGGCCGAGCCAGGCGTCGAGTTCCTCGGGGGAGGCGGACCGGGTGAGCGTCCGCAAGGCCTCCGCCACCGGAGCGAACGGCAACCCCTCAGGTCCGAGTTCCACGCAGTGACCGGTGAGGACGCGTATCCCCGACCGCGAAGCGGCCCGTGCGGCCTCCTCGACGAGGCGGGTCTTGCCGACCCCCGCCTCCCCGCCGACGAGCGCGAAACGCGGGGTTCCGGTACGGGCTTCGGCGACCGCCTCGGCCAGGGCAGCCAGCTCCTCTTGCCGCCCCACGAAGACGGGGCTGACCATCGTCGCGTGCATGCCGTCACCTTGACACCTAAGGACAGGGGTGTACAGCGCTAAGTCATGACAAACCCCTTAAATAGGGCTGCCGCTGGAAGTGCGCCGGCCGCCTTAGTCAATACCGTTCATTTCGCCAACCGGTACAACCGGGAAACTTCCAAAAGGGGGAAAGCGAAATGCGCGTGTTCAAGAAGGTCATGGCGGTCGGAGCGCTGGTGGTCGCGGGGCTGCTGGCCGGCACCGGTGGCCAGGCCCAGGCGGCGGCGGGATCGTTCACCGTCCGGCTCCTCCCGTCGTCCAACCGGTTCATCTTCATGGACGTCCAGCAGGGCTCCACGGGGGACGGCGCGCCGATCATCGTCTGGCCGTTGTCGGGGGACAACCAGGTCTGGACGTTCGAGCCGGTCGGCACGAACCTCTACATGATCAGGAACAAGCACAGCAACAAGTGCATCCAGACCAGCGGCGTGGCCGGCGACCAGCTCGTCCAGTGGAACTGCCACAACAGGCCCAACCAGCTCTGGAGCACGGGGCTGAGCCCGCTGCCGTTCGTTCCCTCCGCCATCGTGAACCCGGCGACCGGCCTGGTCATGGACGTCAGCGGTGGCGGCGGCCAGGGCTCGGCGGTCATCGGGTGGCCCTCGAACGGCGGACTCAACCAGTCGTGGTTCACCGCCGCCGCCTGACCCACGCGGGCCATGCCGTGACGGGGGCCCCGACATGAGAACGGGTCCCGCGGAGACGATCCGCGGGACCCGTTTCTCGTGCGTGTCCCGGGCCGGTGGGTCACCGGCCCGGGACGCGGCTCACTGGACGGTGATCTTGTCCACTTCCAAGGTGATGCCCTTCACCTGGTCGGTGGACGTGGCGGTGGTGATGGAGCCGACGCCGGAGGAGACTCCCTTCACCTTCATGGTGTAGGTGAGGGTGCCGCCGGGTGCGCCGGGAATGCTGGTGACGCGGTAGTCGGTGACCGGCGGGCCGCTGATCTGCGCGCCGGCCGTGCCTTCGTTGTTCTCGGCGCCGACGGTGAGGCCGTAGGCCGCGCCGGGGTCGCCGGGGAGGTTGCCCGGGTCGTAGCTGTAGGTGATGTCCTCGGCGCCGTTGACGCCGATCCACTGCTGGAACACCTTCAGGCTGGTGGTGCCCCATAGGTACAGGCGCCACTCGATGACGAGCCACGTGTCGACGCCGTCGGTCAGCGTCGCCACGTAGATGCCGGGTGCGCCGGTGCCGTTCAGGTCGGTCCAGTACGGCGCGAGCGTGTTGTTCGGCGGCGTCGGGTCCGGCAGGGTCTGCGGGACGTAGTCGACGTCGGCCGAGCTCGTCGTCCCTCCGGCGACCGAGTAGCCGTTGGAGGTGATGCCGATCCTGGTGTACGTCTGGCCCGCGTAGACGTAGCCGGGGACGTTGTAGTTGAGCGCCTGCTCGTCCCCGACGGCCACCGGCGTGATGCCGAACGCGTCGAGCGGCAGGTAGCCGGCCGGACCGGTACCGGGTGCGATCGCCGGCTTGTCGGGCTGGCGGCCCGCGAGGTCGGCGGTGACGGTCGCGATCTGCGTGCCGACCTTGGTGGCGCCGGTGACGCTGTTGAGACGCAGCTTGCTGTCCAGGGTGGACAGCGCGGTCACCTTGGTGTTGTTCAGCGTGGTGTTCTGCACGCTCACGGTGCAGGTCGACTCACCGGTGTTCTTCGCGATGGTGGACGGCGCGCAGGTCTGGTCGATCGGCACCGCGCCTTCCTTGCGGAAGAACGCGACCGGCAGGTGCAGGTCGCGGCTGCCGCCGACCTGCTTGAGGTCGACCTGACCGAAGTACTGTCCCTCGGGGAGGTCGGGTGCGGTGATCACCACGGTGAGGTCGGCCGTCTTGCCGGGCTTCACCGAGAACAGCGGCGGCAGCACCGTGATGTTGGCCCCGCTCGGCGCCTTGCCGGTGGCGGTGTAGGCGAGCGTCTTGTCGGTGACGTTCTTGACCTTGCGCTTGGCGGTGATGATGCCCGGCATGACCGGCGCGTTCACCGACGGCACGTTCAGGTCGATGCGGTTCAGCGGGTCGGTTGCCGAGGCCGCGTACTTGGCCGCGGTCTCGTCCAGCGTCAGGCCGGGGTCGCCGGCCTTGGTCAGGTCGATGCGGCCGCCGCCGTGGTCGAAGGGGTCGGCCGGGGTGACCCGGTCCTCCTTCTTGACGCCGGTGTTCTTGGCGGTCGTCTCCAGCGCCGACTTGACCTGGCCCGGCGTCCAGTCCGGGTGCAGGGCGAACAGCAGGGCCGCGGCGCCTGCCACGTGCGGCGCGGACATCGAGGTACCCGCGATCACCTGGTAGAGGTTCCCCGGAGGGCCTTCGAGCGGGGACTCGGGGGTCGGCGTGTGACCGGCCAGGATGTGCAGGCCCGGTGCGGTGACGTCCGGCTTGAGGAAGTCTCCGGCGGGGCCGCGCGAGGAGAACGACGTGATGACGTCACCCTGCCACGTCGTCTTGGCCCCCTGCGCGAACTGCGCCTTGGCGCCGGGGTTGGCGGCGAGGAAGTTCAGCAGGGTGGTGCTGTCCGGCTGGTCGATGTGCACCGTCGGCAGCCAGTGGTTGTCGGTCATCACGTCGAGCGGTGTGGAGTTGTACAGGATCATGCCGGCCGCGCCGCCCTGCCTGACCGAGAAGCCCTTCAGCACGCGGTTCGGGCCACGCTGACAGGCGACGATCTTGCCGGTGAACAGTCCCGGCGGCGCCGGGGTGAGGCACAGCGCGTCGTTGTACGGCGGCGCCGCGGCCGAGACGATCGGCAGCGCCGACGGGACACCCGCGGTGACGGAGGCGCCGGACACGGTGGCGGTGGCGCCGCCGGTGCCGGTGAGCGTGACCGTGGAGCGGAACGTCCGGCTCTGGGTGGAGGCGGCGACGGTGGTCACCCACGGGCTGTGGTGGTCGGTGGTCGCCGCGCCGGGACCGGCGTTGCCGGCCGAGGCGGCGACGAACACACCGGCGGCGTAGGCGTCGAGGAACGCCAGCTCCACCGGGTCGCTGTAGGGGTCGCTGCCACCGGAGATCGAGAAGTTGATCACCCGGACGCCGTCGAGGATGGCCCGCGCGACGGCCGCCGCGGAGTCCGACGGGAAGCAGCCCTCGGCGCCGCAGACCTTGTAGATCGACACCATGGCGGCGGGTGCGATGCCGGCGATGGGGCCTCGGCTGATGCCGAGCGGATTGGCGTCGGCCACCGGGCCGCCGGCCGCGGTGGTCGAGGTGTGCGTGCCGTGACCGTTGGAGTCACGCGCGCTGTCGGGGTACACCTCACCGCCGAACACGGCGTTGTAGGTGTCGATGAACGCCGCGCCGCCGATGAGCTTGCGGTTGCAGACGAAGACGTCGGAGGCCGGGGTCAGCGGGTTGTCACCGAAGTTGCAGGCACGTGGCGTGCCGTCCTTGGTGGGAGGCACGGCCGGCAGGTTGCCGGGGTCGGCGTACGACGGGTGCTCGGGCCAGGCACCGGAGTCCAGGCTGCCGAAGATCACACCCTTGCCGGAGCCGGCCTTGCCGCCGAGCTTGCTGTAGATCGTCGGCGCGCCGATGAAGTCGCCGCTGGAGTCGGTCAGCGGCTTCTGGAGCTTGTCCTCCTGGACCGCGGCCACCCCGGGGAGCTTCAGCAGCTCCACGGCCTTGTTGGCCGGCAGCCGCAGCGCGATGCCGCCGAAGACCGTGCGGAGCTTCTGGCCGACCCGCGCGCCGGGGACCTTCTTGCCGAGTTCGCCGACGAACTTGTTCTCGACGCCTTCGATGTACTTGGTGTACTCCTTGGCGGCCGTGCTCTTGAGGTCCAGGCTCTTACCGGTGGCCTGGGGACTTGTGGCGTCCAGGCCGTCCACGCCGCCCTTGTACCCGGCGAGGGAGTCGTAGTCGAGCTTGACCACGACGTTCACCGGGTCGGTCGAGGTGGCCTTGAACAGCGCCGTGTCGCTCTTGGCCAGCTTGCCGCTCGGGGACTTGGCCCCCTGGACGACGTCGGCCACGCTGAGCGGGGTCGCCTTCCACTTGCTGGTCGAGGCGGTCGCGGGCCCCGGGGTGGGGTCCGCGCTCGCCGGTACGGCCGGGCTCATGACGCCGACGACCGCGAGGCTCACACCCACCGCCGCGACGCGGCGCGTTCGGGTTAAAAAAGCGGGCAGGGACTTGCTAGGCACGACACCTCCTGGAGAGCCGCTCGGACTCGCCGCCTCAGGGCATGGAGGAGTCGTCACCCGTCGACGGGCACGGGAAGAGACCCCGCCCTCCCCGTCGGGCGACATTGCGCCGGGTGGCCCTCTCCAAAGGCACCCGGCACGTGAGGGAGTCTAGATGCGATGCCAGCCCCCGCCTAGATCAGTACAAGCACTGAACTGCGGCAATATGTGACCAAAAACGGACTCGTTCCGGTTAAACGCTGTGATCGGCGCAGTTAGGAGAACGTTCCAAAACGCCAAGGTGCGTACAATCGGCCGCGTGAAGCTGAAGCTCGATCTCCACGACATCTATAACAAGGGCGACCAGATCGACCGAGCCCTCCACGGCATCATCCAGGAGGCCATCCGCGTCAAGGCCACCGAGGTCGAGATCATCCCCGGCAAGGGCTCCGGCCAGCTCAAGAAGAAGGTGCTCCGCTTCCTGGACCAGAAAGAGATCAAAGCCCTCTACCACCGCATCGACAAGGACGCCAAGAACCACGGCCGCCTGTTCGTGTACTTCCGCTGGAAGTGACCGGCCGGTCAGCCGCCGGCTTCGAGGATGTGCTTGAGCCTGGCGAGGTCGGCCTGGACGAGGCCGGCGTCGCGGGTGAGGTCGTCGTCGCTCATGCCGGGGAGGCGGCGCAGGGTGAAGACCACCTCGCAGGCGTCGCCGTCGGGGATGACACGCATGGGGATGTGCACGACCTCGCCGGACGGGAGCGTGACGTCGTGGTCGAGCACGCCGAAGTCGTTGCGTTCGGCGAAGGCGAAGCCGGCCCGGCCCGCCGGGGTGCGCACGTACCACCGGCCGTCCTCGTGCTCCACCGAGTCACCGAGGCCCGGAGCCCACGCGGGGAGGTGGGCCGGGTCCGACGTGTAGCCGTACACGTCGGCCGCCTGCCGGTCGATCCGCTCGCTGATGTGCCGCGACTGCGAAGCCATGCCGGCCATCCTGCCGCAGCGCCGCCACGCCGCTCGAACCGGGGCCCGCGGCGATCACGCGTCCGTGTCAGGCCGGAGGGCTCGGGTTAGTGTTGACGGCAGTTTCCCGTCCCTAGCCGAGGAGACCTGCCGTGACCGTCACCCCGGAGATCGCCGAGATCACCTCACAGGCCGAACTGCGCGAGATGATCGGGGCCCCCGTCCCCCGCGCGATCACCAAGGAGCGCGTCGTCCTGCACGACCGCGACAAGGAATGGCTGTCCCTGTCCCCTTTCTGCCTCATCGCCACCGCCGGCGCCGACGGCACCTGCGACGTGTCCCCGAAGGGCGACCCACCCGGCTTCACCCTGGTCCTCGACGACACCACCATCGTCATCCCCGACCGTCCGGGCAACCGCCGCGTCGACAGTTTCCTCAACATCCTTGAGAACCCGCACATCGGCCTCATCTACCTCATCCCCGGCCGCACCGAGACCCTGCGCGTCAACGGCCGCGCGCGGCTGGTCCGCGACGCGCCGTTCTTCGACCAGCTGACCGTCAAGAACCACCGGCCCCGCCTCGCCGTGATCGTGGACATCGAGCAGATCTTCTTCCACTGCGCCAAGGCCTTCCTCCGCTCCGGCCTGTGGAACCCCGAGACCTGGGACCCCGACGCGCTCCCCTCTCACGCCGAGATCGTCAGCAGCATGCCCGAGACCACCGAGTCCCTGGCCGAACTCCAGCGCTACTACGGCCCCGAGTACGCCAACAAGCTCTACGTCCAGCCCGAACGCCTGCCCCTGTCCACCGACTGACCCCTGCCGTCCGCGCTGTGGGACCGGCGGTGTCCCGTACCGCGCTGTCCGGTAGCAGCCCGATCGGGGCAGATTGGGGTCGATGATGCCTGAGTGGCAGCGGATGGTGGCGGGAATCCCTCCGGCGCGGCAGGATCGGAGCGGGTCACCACGAAGCGGAAGGCAGAGCACATGGCGGTGTTGCGCGAACTTGTCGAGGCCATCAGGAGCGGGACGGTCGAGGTGGTCGACCTCACCGCGCCGCTGAGCGAGGCGACGCCGATCCTGATGCTGCCTGAGCCGTTCGGCAACACCGTGCCGTTCCGGCTCACCGAGATCAGCCGGTACGACGACCGCGGGCCCGCGTGGTACTGGAACGACATCACCACCGGCGAGCACACCGGCACCCACTTCGACGCGCCGGTCCACTGGGTCACCGGCAAGGACGGCGAGGACGTCGCGCAGGTCCCGCCGGCGCGGCTCATCGGCCCCGCCGTGGTGCTCGACTTCGCCGCCGAGGCGGCGGCCGACCCCGATTTCCTGCTCCAGATCGGCCACGTCAAGGAGTGGGAGAGCGTCAACGGACCGCTGCCGGACGGCGGCTGGCTGCTGTACCGCACCGGCTGGGACAGCCGCGCGCAGGATCAGGGTGAGTTCCTCAACGCGAACGAGACGGGGCCGCACACCCCCGGCATCTCGGTGGAGTGCGCCAGGTGGCTCGCGGAGGAGACCCCGATCGCGGGGCTCGGCGTGGAGACCGTCGGCACCGACGCCGGGGCCGCGCACTCCTTCGACCCGGCGTTCCCCTGCCACTCGTTCCTGCTCGGCGCCGGCAAGTACGGACTGACCCAGTTGCGCAACCTCGACCGGCTGCCGGTCACCGGCGCGGTCGTGGTGGCGCCGCCGCTGCCGATCGTCGGCGGGTCCGGCAGCCCGGTCCGGGTGCTCGCGCTCGTCGAACGATGATCGTCGCGCGGGCCGTCGGCGCGGCGCTCGCGGGGCTCGGCGTCCGCACGGTGTTCGGCGTGGTCGGCAGTGGCAACTTCCACGTCACCAACGCGCTCACCGAGCACGGGGCCCGGTTCGTCGCCGCGCGGCACGAGGGTGGCGCCGCCACCATGGCCGACGCCTACGCCAGGCTCAGCGGCGAGACCGGTGTGCTCACCGTCCACCAGGGCCCCGGCCTGACCAACGCGCTCACCGGCGTCACCGAGGCCGCCAAGAGCCGCACCCCGCTGCTGATCCTCGCCGCCGAGGCCGACCAGCCGCGCTCCAACTTCCACATCGGCCAGAGCGCGCTCGCCGAGGCCGTCGGCGCGGTCGCCGTCCGGCTGGAGTCGGCCGGTACGGCGGTCGCCGACGCGGTCCGCGCCTACCGGCTGGCCACAGGGGAACGGCGCACCGTGCTGCTGAACATGCCTCTGGCCGTCCAGAGCCAGGAGACGACGTGGCGGCCAGGCACCGCCGTACCCGGAGGTCCGCCGGGGGCCGGCCCGGTGGACGGCCCGGTGGACGGCCCGGCGGACGGCGGCACGGTCGTGGCGCGCGGTGCGGTCCTGGACGGCGGTGCGGCTGTGGACGGCGTGTCCGCCGCTCCTGAGCCGTCCGCCGAGTCCGCGCGTGCCCTGGCCGGGTCGCTCGCCGGAGCGCGGCGACCGGTGTTCATCGCGGGACGCGGCGCGAGGCGGGCCAGAGCCGAGATCGAGGCGCTGGCCGACCGCGCCGGCGCGCTGCTCGCCACCTCGGCCGTCGCGCGCGGCCTGTTCAACGGGTCCCCCTGGGACCTCGGCGTCGGCGGCGGGTTCGCCTCACCGCTCGCCGCCGAGCTGATCCGCGGCGCCGACGTCGTGGTGTCCTTCGGCTGCGCGCTGAACATGTGGACCACCCGGCACGGCGCACTGATCGGCCCGTCCACCACCGTCGTCCAGGTCGACACCGACCCGGCGGCCCTCGGCGCGCACCACCGCGCCGACCTGACCGTCACCGGCGACGCCGCCGCGACGGCTCGCGCCGTCACCGCCTTGCTGGCCGAGAGCCCCGGCCGGCGCACCCCCGAGCTGGCCGCGCGCATCGCCGGTGAGATCGCCTGGCGGGATGTGCCGTACACCGACACCACCGGCGGCGGCCGCATCGACCCCCGCACCCTGTCCATCGCACTGGACGACCTGCTGCCGGCCGAGCGCGTGCTCGCCGTGGACTCCGGCAACTTCATGGGATACCCGTCGATGTTCCTGTCCGTCCCCGACGAGAACGGCTTCTGCTTCACCCAGGCCTTCCAGTCGGTCGGCCTCGGCCTCGCCACCGCGATCGGCGCGGCACTGGCCCGTCCCGGCCGCCTTCCCGTGGCGGCCCTCGGCGACGGCGGCGCGCTGATGGGGATCGCCGAGCTGGAGACGGTCGTCCGCCTCGGCCTCCCCATGGTCATCGTGATCTACGACGACGAGGCGTACGGCGCCGAGGTCCACCACTTCGGCCCGCACGGCCACCCGCTGGACCACGTGCGCTTCCCACCCGCCGACCTCGCCGCCATCGCGCGCGGCTTCGGCTGCGACGCCGTGACCGTGACCTCCGCCGCCGACCTCACCCCCGTGACGACCTGGCTGGACGGCCCCCGCGACCGTCCCCTCCTGATCCACGGCAAGGTCACCGCCGACCACCCCTCCTGGTGGCTGGAGGAGGCCTTCCGGGGCCACTAGAGCTCACGGCTCACATGGGGATGTCGCCGCGGTACGGCCCGGTGATCGGCTTGAGGGCCAGGGTCTCCTTGACGGAGCGGGGGCTGGTCCAGCGGATCAGGTTGTAGATGGAGCCGGCCTTGTCGTTGGTTCCCGAGGCGCGTGCGCCGCCGAAGGGCTGCTGGCCGACGACGGCGCCGGTGGGCTTGTCGTTGACGTAGAAGTTGCCGGCGGCGAAGCGGAGGCGCTGGGTGGCCTGCTCGATGGCGTAGCGGTCGCGCGCGATGACCGAGCCGGTCAGCGCGTACGGGGAGACGCTCTCCATCTGGTCGAGAACGGTGTCGTAGCGGTCGTCGTCGTACACGTGGACGGCGAGGACGGGGCCGAAGTACTCCTTGACGAAGACCTCGTCGGCGGGGTCGGTGCCGGTGAGCACGGTGGGCCGCACGAAGTAGCCGGTGGTGTCGTCGTAGGAGCCGGTGAGGACCTCGATGGAGGAGGTGGTCCTGGCGCGGTCGATGGCGGCCTTGTTCCTGGCGAAGGACCGCGCGTCGATCACGGCACCCATGAACGTCGACAGGTCGGCGGCGACGTCGCCGACGCTCAGCGACTCGGCGGCGCCGACCAGGTCGTCCTTGATCCGCGTCCACAGCGACCTCGGGACGTACGCGCGGGACGCCGCCGAGCACTTCTGGCCCTGGTACTCGAACGCGCCGCGCACCAGCGAGGGGATCAGCACCGCCGGGTCGGCGGAGGAGTGGGCCACCACGAAGTCCTTGCCGCCGGTCTCGCCGACCAGCCGCGGGTAGCTCCGGTACGTCGCGATGCCGGCGCCGACCGTGCTCCACAGGTGCTGGAAGGTGGCCGTGGACCCGGTGAAGTGGATCCCGGCGAGCTCGGGGTGGGTCACCGCGGCCTCCGACACCCCGGCGCCGTTGCCGGTCACCATGTTGATGACGCCGGGTGGCAGGCCGGCCTCCTCCAGCAGCCGCATGGTGTGGTGCGCGGCGAACTGCTGGGTCGGCGACGGCTTCCACACCACGACGTTCCCCATCAGCGCGGCGGACGCCGGCAGGTTGGCGGCGATGGCGGTGAAGTTGAACGGTGTGATCGCCAGCACGAAACCTTCGAGCGGCCGGTACTCCATGCGGTTCCACACACCGGGGGACGAGATCGGCTGCTCACCGAGGATCCGCCGCGCGAAGGCCACGTTGAACCGCAGGAAGTCGATCAGCTCGCAGGCCGCGTCGATCTCGGCCTGGTGCGCCGACTTGGACTGGCCGAGGATGGTCGCGGCGTTCAGCGTCGCGCGCCACGGCCCCGCCAGCAGGTCCGCGGCCCGCAGGAAGATCGCCGCGCGCTCGTCGAACGGCAGCGCGCGCCACGCCGGGGCCGCCGCCAGCGCCGCGTCGACCGCGGACCGCACGTCCGCCGCGGAGGCGTCGCCGGTGCGGCCGAGCACGTGGCCGTGGTTGTGCGGCTGCACGACGTCGATCAGCGGGCCGGACGCCATGCGCCGCTCCCCGCCGATGGTCATCGTCAGCTCGGCGGGCCCGCCGCCGGACAGCTCCTTGACGCGGCTCTCCAGTGCGGCCCGGTCGGCGCCACCGGGAGGGTAGCCGCGTACCGGCTCGTTGGCCGGGACCGGGACGTTGCTGACGGCATCCATGGCAGACCTCACTTGAACGGAAGCAGGCGTCACTTGGAGCGGAGGGAACGCAGGAAGAAGGCGACGTTGGCGGGACGCTCGGCGAGGCGGCGCATGAAGTAGCCGTACCAGTCGTCGCCGTACGGCACGTACACGCGGACGGTGGCGCCGCCGCGGGCCAGCTCGGCCTGCTTGTCGGTCCTGATGCCGTACAGCATCTGGAACTCGAAGGAGCCACGTTCCCTGCCGTTGTCGTCGGCGAGCATCTCGGCGACGCCGATCAGCCGGTCGTCGTGCGTGGCGACCATCGGGTAGCCCTTGCCCTCCATGAGGACGCGCAGACACCGGACGTACGCGAGGTCCACCTCGTGCCTGCGGCGGAACGCCACACTCGCCGGCTCGGCGTAGGCCCCCTTGACCAGGCGCACCCGTGACCCCTCACGCGCGAGGTCGCGCAGGTCGCTCTCACTGCGCCGCAGGCACGCCTGCACGGCCACCCCGGTGGCGGGGAAGTCCGCGCGCAGGGACCGCAGCACCGACAACGTGGAGTCGACGGTGGTGTGGTCCTCCATGTCCAGTGTCACGGTGGTGCCGGCGTCCCGCGCGGCGGCGCAGATCTCCCCGGCGTGGTCGAGCGCCATCGCGTGGTCGAGCATCTGGCCGACCGCCGACAGCTTCACCGACACCTCGGCGCGCGTGCCGAGCCCGAGCGGCCGCAGCGCGTCCAGCATGGAGATGTACGCCTTGACCGCCTCGGCGGCGGCTCTGGCGTCCCTGGTCTCCTCGCCGAGGTGGTCCAGGGTGACCGTGAGACCGGCCCCGGTGAGCCGCCGGACGGCCGTGAGCGCGTCCCCGGCGTCCTCACCGGCCACGAACCGGTCCACGACCCGCCGGGTCACCGGGAAACCGGAGACCGCGCGGCGGGCCAGAGGGCTGCGCGACGCCGCGAGAAGTACCTGACCGAGCATGCTCACCAGCCTAAATCCGCAGTTCAACGGCATCCATCGACAGACGCCACGTCCGACGGCTACCCGCTTCATACAGATGTATGACAATGGAACGGTGGATTTGCAGGAACTGGTCGAGGACGTCGCGCGGGTGCTCGGCGCGCCGGCCACGCTGGAGGACCGGGCCTTCCAGCTCCTCGCGTACGCGGCGTACAGCGGGGACATCGAGGGGCAGATCGACACGGTGCGGCGGGACTCGATCCTGCGGCGGCGCGCGTCGGACGAGGTGCGGGCCTACTTCGAGGGCTACGGCATCGCGGCCGCCACCGGGCCGGTGCGCATCCCGGCCGACCGGGGGCTCGGGGTGCTGGCCCGGGTCTGCGTGCCGCTGCGGCACGGTGGCGTGACGTACGGGTACCTGTGGCTGCTCGACTCCGGCGACCTGGACGACGAGCGGCTGGCGCCGGCGGCGCCGATGGTGGAGCGCGCGGCGGCGGCGCTGGCCAGGGAGGCGCGCAGCCGCCAGGACCTCGGTGAGCGGCTGCGTGACCTGCTGTCGGCCGATCCCGAGGTGCGGGCCGCCTCCGGTCTCGACCTCACGCCGCCGGTCGCGGCGATCGCGGTGCGCAGCGCGTACGGCCGGGTGGCGCCGCTGTGGACGCTGCCGCGCGGTGTGCTCGCCGACCCCGGTGACCCGGTCACCGCGGTGTTGGCCCCGGCCCCGCAGGCCCGCGCGGTCGCCGCGACCGTGCGCGCGATGTACGGCACGGCGGCGGGGATCGGCGCGCCGCGCGACGACGGGAACGAGGTGTGGCGCAGCTGGCGGGAGGCGACGCTGGCGTTGCGCGCCGCGCAGCGGGTGCCGGCGTTCGCGCCGGTCGCCGAGTGGACGGCACTCGGCGCGTACCGGCTGCTGGTTCGCCTGTCACCCGCCGAGCTGACCGAGCTCGCCGCCGCCGGCGCGCCGCTGGACGCCGAGCTGGCCCGCACCGTCGAGGCGTACCTCGGCCACGGTGGCCGGGCCAGGGAGACGGCGCAGGCGCTCGGCGTGCACCGGCAGACCCTGTACTACCGGCTCGCCAAGGCCGGCCGCGTCACGGGCCTCGACCTCGCGAGCGGTGAGGACCGGCTCACGCTGCACCTGGCGCTGAAGGCCGCCACCCTGCTCGGCTGACCCGCTCCGGCTAGCTCAGCGCCGCGCCGCCGCCGCCCGTGCCGCTCGGAGCGCGGAACACCCGCACCCAGTCGACCCACATCGACACCGTCTTCGGGGTGGAGGCGTTCCGGCACGGCGACCACTCGTTGCACACCACGTCGTTCTGCAGGGTGAGCTGCATGGGCTGCGCGGGGACCAGTGACCCGGTGTAGTCCCACACCTGGCGGCCGTCCAGCCAGAACGTCAGCCGTCCCGGCAGCCAGTCGACCGCCACGGTGTGCCACTTGGTGAAGTCGGCGCGCATCAGGCTCTGCGCCTGCGGGGCCTCGCCGCGGTGGACGAACAGGCCGCTGGTCTGCCGGGTCGGGTCGATGACCTCCGCGAAGTTGACCTCGGCGTACCCGTCGGCGTCGTTCGCGGCCCACAGCAGCGCGACCAGGGAGTACCCCGCGCCGGCCTCGCCGCGGAAGCGGACCTCGTAGCGGCCGTAGGTCTGGCTCAGCGTGTTGGCGACGCCGCCGGAGAGGTCCTTGCCGCCGTAGAAGCCGCCGATCATGTGCAGTGTGCCGTCGTGCACGGTGGTGGCCTGGGAGGTGCGCGGGTTCACCTTGGCGTCGGGGGAGTGGTAGACCTCCCAGCGGCTCCGGTCGATCGCGGTGCCGTCGAAGTTCTCCACGAAGATCGGGTCACCCCACTTGGGGTCGGTACGCGGCGCGGGGCTCCCGGACGGGGGAGCGGACGCCGGCGGGGGAGCGGGCGGGGTGGACGCCGGTGGCCGCGGCGCGGGGGAGACCGGCCACGCCGTGGGGGTGGGGCCGCCGGTCAGGGGCGGCGAGCCCGGCACCCAGCCGCCTACCGGAGGCGGCGGCCTGTCGGGGCCCGCGGTCTCTCGGCTCCGCGGCGGGGGCTGATCCCAGGGGCGGCCGTACACAGGAGGCGCGTGCGGCGGGTACGACGGCGCCGCCTCACGCGCCTGCCCCCGGCCGGCCGGACGGACCGGATCGTGGCCGTCGGCGCCGGGGGTGGGACACAGGCTCAGCGTCGTCGCCGCCGCGACGATCAGATGTGCGGTACGAAACGCCATGGGCCCATGTAAGCAAGCGATGCGCCTCGATCACAGCGTTATCACCATTTGGTGTTCCATCACCGGTCAATTCCCCCGTCCGCTTTGGGACATCGGCCGGAAAAGGGCTGTTCACCCTGCGGCCGATCGCACAGCTTCCCGTATTCCGTCGTTAGCCGCACACTTAGCGTTGTGTCCGATTTCGAGGTTCTTGTACTGGGCTCCGGGCCCGGGGGTCAAAAAGCCGCCATCGCGGCCGCCAAACTGGAACGCCGCGTGGCGATGGTCGAACGACGCGACATGATCGGCGGAGTGTGCATCAACACCGGCACCATCCCCTCCAAGACGATGCGCGAGGCGGTGCTGTACCTCACCGGCCTCAACCAGCGTGAGATGTACGGCCAGAGCTACCGGCTGAAGGAGGAGATCACGATCGCCGACCTCACCACCCGCACCGCGCACGTGGTGGGGCGAGAGGTCGACGTCATCCGCAGCCAGCTCGTACGCAACCGGGTCAGCGTGCTGCCGGGCCTCGGCCGGTTCCTCGACCCGCACACCATCGAGGTGGTGGACGACCAGGGCAAAGAGGTCAAGGTCACCGCCGACAAGATCATCATCGCGACGGGCACCCGGCCGGCCCGGCCCGCCAGCGTCGAGTTCGACGACCGCACGGTCATCGACTCCGACGGCATGGTGCGGCTGGACCGCGTGCCGGACTCGATGGTGGTGGTCGGCGCCGGGGTCATCGGCATCGAGTACGCCTCCATGTTCGCCGCGCTCGGCACCAAGGTCACGGTGGTGGAGCGGCGCGACCGCATGCTGGACTTCTGCGACCTCGAAGTCGTCGAGGCGCTCAAGTACCACCTGCGGGACCTCGCGGTCACGTTCCGGTTCGGCGAGACCGTCGCGGCGGTGGAGCGGCGGGCCCGCGGCTGCGTCACCGTGCTGGAGAGCGGCAAGAAGATCCCCGCGGAGACCGTCATGTACTCGGCGGGCCGCCAGGGCATGACCGACGGCCTCGGCCTGGAGGCGGCCGGGCTCGGCGCCGACGACCGCGGCCGGATCGGCGTGGACGAGAACTACCGCACCGCGGTGCCGCACATCTACGCCGTGGGGGACGTCATCGGCTTCCCGTCCCTGGCCGCCACCTCGATGGAGCAGGGCCGCATCGCCGGCCACCACGCCTGCGGCGAGCCGATCAAGGCGCTGTCGCACCAGCAGCCCATCGGCATCTACACCATCCCGGAGATCAGCTTCATCGGGAAGACCGAGGACGAGCTGACCGGCTCGCACATCCCGTTCGAGGTCGGGGTGTCCCGCTACCGCGAGCTGGCCCGCGGCCAGATCATCGGCGACACCTACGGCATGCTGAAGCTGCTGGTGTCCCCCGAGGACCGCGCGCTGCTCGGCGTGCACGTCTTCGGCACCGGCGCCACCGAGCTGCTGCACATCGGCCAGGCCGTCATGGGCTGCGGCGGCACGGTGGACTACCTGGTGGACGCGGTGTTCAACTACCCGACCCTCGCCGAGTCCTACAAGGTGGCCGCGCTGGACGCCATGAACAAGATCCGCCGGATGGCCCGCTTCGCGGAGTGAGGCCGGCCTGCGAGAACCGGCCCGTGAGACCGGCGCCTGAGCCGGCCGCCGAGACCGGCCCCAGCATGACGGAAGGCCGCCGGGCCCGGACCCGGCGGCCTTCCGTCGTCTGCGGGGATCAGGCGGCTTCCGACTCCTCGGCCTCGGTGTCCAGGGCCTCCATGGGCTGGGCCTGACCGGTGGCGTGCTCGTACACCCGGACCAGCTCGCGCGCGATGCGCTCCAGCGCGTACCGGGACCTGGCCCGGTCGGCGCCGGCGAAGCCCATGGCGGTGCGGCGGGTCAGGTCGCCGAGCAGGCGGCGAGCGCGCAGAGCCAGCAGGGCCGGGTCGCCGGGACGGACCAGCAGACCGGTGACGCCGTCCACCACCGAGTCGGCGTGCGCGCCGACCGCGGTCGCGATGACCGGGACGCCGCAGGCCATGGCCTGCAGCGCGATCTTGCCCTCAGGTGCGGTGGCCGGCAGGGACAGCACGATGTCGGCGCCGCGCATCATCTTCGGCAGCGACGCCGGCGGCACCGAGGCGAGCAGCGTGACCCGGTCCTCGACACCGCATTCCTTGGCGAGGACGCGCAGCCGCTCGATGTACTCCTCGCCTGTGCCGTCACCGGCGACGACCAGCTCGGCGCCGGGGACGCCGTCCAGCGCGCGGATCGCGACGGCGGCGCCGCCTTCGGGGGCGAGCGAGCCGACGAACAGCAGCCGGGGGCTGTCGCCGTGCGGCGCGGCCGGGCCCTGCCGGCGGAAGCGCTCGACGTCCACGCCGTGCGGGACGACCACGATGTGGCCGCGCGGCACGCCGAGCCTGATCAGCTCGGCGGCCTCGGCGGCGCAGCTCGCCACCACCGCGTCGGCGCGGCGGCCGATCGCGCGCTCCACCCGCACGCGGGCCGCGGCGGCGCGGTCGGCGGCGGCGGTGCGGGTGATCGGCCGGCGGCGCGCGGCGCTGCCGAGCGCCGGGAAGCTCTGCACGAGCGGGATGCCGAGACCCTCGGTGGCGGCGACGGCGGCGAGACCACCGGTCCACGAGAAGGCGTGCACGACATCCGGCCGGTCCTTGCGCCACCGCGCCGCCAGGTGCGCGCTGAACTCGGCGATGTGCGGGGTCAGGTCGTGCTCGGCGAGGGGGTGCGCGGGGCCGGCGGCGACGTACTCGACGGTCACCTTGCTCGACGCCTTCACACGGGGCTTGCGGTCGGTGCCGTCACGGCGGGTGTAGACGGTGACTTTGTGGGCACCGGGGAACTCGCGGGCGATGGCCGGGAGGTCGGAGGGAAGTTCGTGCAGCGCGACAATGGCGATCTTCACGGCACACCTCAGGGTGGATCAGGCCTCATGGGCCGACGTGAGTCTGAGTGTGCCTGCGTCTTAGGCACGAAAAGAATACGTGAGTCAGTGTACCGATCTACCGAGCGCTGCAAACCCCTTTGCGGAAAAAAAATTCCCGAATCCGTCTACCCGGGTCAGCGCACCCTACGCAGCGCGAACACCGTCG
This sequence comes from Sphaerisporangium rubeum, assembly GCF_014207705.1. NCBI lineage: Bacteria > Bacillati > Actinomycetota > Actinomycetes > Streptosporangiales > Streptosporangiaceae > Sphaerisporangium > Sphaerisporangium rubeum. Next base: position 4,450,484 of record NZ_JACHIU010000001.1, on the reverse strand, counting down.
TCTCGTCCAGCACCTGGCCGCCGCAGAACGCCAGGTGGTCGTCGTCGACGGCCTTCACCACGGCCGCCGCGGCCTGGCCCGAGCACCGCGTGAGCACGTCGGTGAGCCGTCCCTCGCCGTACGGCAGCTCGGCCTGACCGGCGCGGCCCCGCGAACCGGCGAGCCCGTCGGAGTACAGCACCAAAGTCTCCCCCTGCGCCAGCGCGACCTCCTCCACGGGGAACTCGGTGCCGGTCTCGATGCCGAGCGGCATGCCGCCACCCTCGGTGAACCGCACGCCGCCGTCGCCGCGCAGCACCGCAGGCGCGTGGTTGCCGGCCGACGCCAGGCGCACCCGGCCCGCACGGCCCTTGGCCGGGACGAACCCGGCGGCCACCATGACGAACATGCCGGTGTCCTGCGCCACCAGCGCGTCGTTGAGCCGGGCCACCACCGCGCCGGGGTCGTTCTCGCCGGCGCCGAGCGCGCGCAGGCCGCCGCGGATCATCGCGGTCACCGACGCCGCCTCGTCCCCCTGGCCGACGACGCCGCCGACCGCGAAACCCCAGCCGTCCTTGACGCGGTACACGTCGTAGAACTCGCCGCCGACCGCACGCGGCCCCGCTCCCTCGTGGTAGGCGGCCGCGGTCTCGTACCCCGGCAGGTCAGGCACGGTGCGGGGGAGCACCCCGGTCCTGAGGGTGTCGGCGGCCTGTGACCGGCTCTGGAAGATCCGCTGGGCCCGCAGCGCGAGGCCGATGTGCGCGCCGGCGTCCTCCATCAGCGCGAGGTCGGCCAGACCGAACGGCGGCCTGTCGCGCAGCCGCACCAGCGTGATCGCCCCCTGTGTCTCGTCCCCGGCCGTGATCGGCACGCTGAGCATCGACCCGGCGCGCATGGCGGTCAGCACGGGGGACCCGTCGGGGAGCACGCCGAGCAGGGACTCGTCCTCCACCATCTCGTGCACCACCCCGCCCTGGCCGGTCAGCGCTCTGGCGACCAGCGGCGCGGCCGTGGGGTCCACGCGTTCGAGCGACGCCACCAGGCGGCCGGTGGGCTGGCTGGTCGGGCCGATCACCAGGGACCGCCGCGCCACGCCGTCGCGCACCACGTCGGCCAGCACCCAGTCGGCGGTCTGCGAGGCCAGCAGGCGGCCCGCGCGGATCAGCGCGACCGGCTCGCTGAGGCTTTCCTCGTCCAGCAGCAGGCGGGTGAGCTGTGACATCAGCTCTCTGCGGCGTGCGGCCGCGATCACCACCGACTCCTCAGGGCCCTGCTCGTGGCCCTCCTCGCGTGCCGAGTCCGGCACCCGGACCTCGATGGGGAGCGCCATCGCGGCCACCATCTCCTGCCGCTCACCCGGCATGCGCAGCCGGGTCAGCACCAGCCGCACGTCGTGCGCGCGGCCCTGGTGGGTCAGCCGGGTCTGGAACGCCGCCGCCTCGCCGGTGTGCAGCACCGAGGTCAGGTGCGAGCGGAACGCGGCCCGCCGCGACACGTCCACGAGCAGGGGGAACGCGCGTCCGGTGAGGTAGCCGTCGGGGCTGCCGAGCAGACGGGAGGTCTCGGCGTTGACCCGCCGAACCGTGCCGGCCGAGTCCAGGACGGCGATCGGCACCGGCAGCGCGCGGTACAGCGTGCGCAGCAGCTTCAGCTCGCGGCCAGCGCCGCCGTCCTTGCCGCCGGACCGGCGGCGCGACCCGCCGAGCGCGGACTGCAGCAGCTCCCTGGCCAGTTCGAGCTCGGCGAGCGCGGCGTCGGCGGTGGGACCAGGGTCGTCCGGGTACGCCGCGCGCGCGTCGCGCAGCGACGCGATGCGGTCGGTGAGGTCGCTCAGCGACTGCTCCAGGGCCGGAAGATCGGTCGGGTCGCTCACTTGGGGTCCTTCGTGCGGCGTCTGTGGGGGGTGCGGCTCCCCGCTAGACGGTACGCCACCGGCCGGGCTCGAAGCGACGAAGCACCGGCCGTGTGGACTTAACCTGGCTTCCGAGGGAAGCGGTGGCCCACATGGAGACGATGCCGATGTTCAGTCCGGCGCTCGCCCGCGATCTGGCGGCGCTCGGCCGTGTGACCGAGGGAACCTCGATCGAGAGCGTCCTGAGAGGCATCACCACGGCCGTCGCGGTGGGGGTCCCCGGCTGCGCCGGCGGCACGGTGGAGCTGCGGCGCGAGGAGCGGCTCATGCTGGCCGCCTCCCACAGCGACCTGATCGCGCTGGTCGACCACGAGCAGGCCCTCGGCGAGGGTCCCTCGGCCGAGGCGCTGGCGACCGGACGCGACGTGCTGCTGCACGACGTGCTGCGCGACACCCGCTGGCCGCGTTACGCCGCCACCGCGGTGCGCCACGGCGTGCGGTCCACCCTGGCGCTGCCGGTCCGCATCGACGGCGCGATCCTGCTGCTCGGGCTGTACGCCGTGCGGCCCGGCGTGTTCTCCCCGGGGTCGGCGGGGCCGCTGTCGGCGCTGCTCACCGAGCATCTCACGGTGGCGCTCGCCAACATCTCCGACTACGACCACGTGCTCACCGACGCCGCTCAGCTCCAGGAGGCGCTGGCCGGCCGGTCGGTGATCGACCAGGCCAAGGGCATCATCATGCACGCGAGCGGCTGTTCGGCCGAGGCGGCGTTCGACGAGCTGCGCCGCCTGTCGCAGCATCACCAGGTCAAGGTGGCCGACCTCGCGCGGCTGCTGGTCACCGAGCACCAGAGCAAGCACGGCGGCGCCGTCCCCGAGGTCTGAGCCGGCCCCGGAGGGCCGGGCCTCAGGCCCGGAAGGCCGCCAGCGCCTGCTCCAGCGTGTCGTACAGCGGGAGCCGCTGCGCGAGACCGGTGACCCACATCACCCGCGAGTTCGAGTACTGCACACCGACCAGCGCGAAGTGGCCCTCGGCGGCCATGGTGCGCTGCCAGTGGTGGACGATCAGGCCGAGGGCCCGCGAGTCCATGAACGTCACACCCGACAGGTCGAGCACCAGGTCGGGGCCGTGCTCATCGGTGATCTCGGCCAGGCCGTCGATGAACTGGGTGCGTGTCGTCGCGTCGAGCACGCCGCTCACCCTGACCACGGGCACCCCGTCGGTGACCTTCGACTCAAGGGTCAGGGCCGCGCCTGCCCTGTCTGGAACGGTCACCACGTGCCTCCTCGCCGCTTCCCTCTGGCGCATGGCGCCGCCCCTCTTCGGGGGTCCATCGCAACATTACTGTTGCCCGGGGGGTAGCAATACTCTTGATTTTCGGGCAATACTGGATGCGAGGTCCAGCAGAGGGCCTCGTCTCGACAGTAGTACGCGAGGCGATGCCTGCTCTGCATGCACAGGGCCGGTCCCGCCTCGCCGCAGGGCATAAGAGGAGAGCAGCAATGGCTGCCGAGGACCGCATCTTCCCCCAGACCGACGTCACCGCCGAGGACCTGCTGCGTGAGCTCGCCGAGCCGGGCATCACCGAGGACCGCAAGGCTCGCCTGCGCGAGATGATCGTCGAGATGCACCTGCCCATGGCACGTGAGATCGCCCGCCGCTACCTGCACAGGGGCGAGCCCATGGAGGACCTGCTTCAGGCCGCCTACGTGGGGCTCATGAAGGCGATCAACGGGTTCGACGCCGAACTGGGGCACAGCTTCAGAGGCTATGCCATGGTCACCATGACGGGTGAAGTGAAGCGCCACTTCCGCGACCGCACCTGGGCCGTCCGGGTGCCGCGGCTGTACCAGGAGCGGCGTTCGGAGCTGAACCGGCTCGTCGCCGACTTCACCCAGGAGCTCGGCCGGTTCCCGACCGTCGCCGAACTCGCCAAGCGCATGGGGATCTCCGAGGAGGACATGCTCCTCACGATGGACGCGTCCGCCGCGTACAGCACCCTGTCGCTCGACGCCCCGATGGGGGCCGACGACGACGCCGCCGCGCTCGGCGACGTGATCCCCGACGAGGACGACGACCTCAGCACCCTGGTGGACCGCGAGGCCGTCAAGCCGCTCATCGACGGGCTGCCCGAGCGGGAGCGCAACATCCTGCTCCTGCGTTTCTACGGCAACCTGACCCAGGCCGAGATCGCGGCCGAGTTCGGCATCTCGCAGATGCACGTCTCACGGATCCTGCGCAAGGTGCTCGACCAGCTCCGCGCGCAGCTCGTGACCGCGTAACCAGATCGTTCTCACGGATCCGGCCGCCTTTTTGATTAGGCGGCCGGATCCAGGGCACTGAACGGCGTCGGGAGCCCGAATAACCATCCGCATACGGGGCACAGAACGGCGAGCAGGGGCAACGCGCAGGGCACCGTCACTGACGTCCTGGTATGGGGGGGTATCTTCATCGAAGTACGTGGGCGGCGCTATCGGGGTCACGCCCTGCCGTGTCTGATCGCTCTTGGAGGCGGTTATCGGGTGAACGAGGACCAGGTCCCGCATCCCCGTATCCGCGCGGACGGGGACTCGACCCCTCCCATCGGCACCGCCGTCTTCGAGATGACGTTCCGGGTGGGGGACCTCCCCGGCGTCCGTGACTTCGCCGCACTCCAGGCCCGCCGCGCCGGCATGCCGGAGAGCGCGGTCGGCGACTACCTGGTCGCCGTCAACGAGGTGGCCACCAACGCCGTGACCCACGGCACGTCCAAAGCCTGTATGCGCGTCTGGTGCGACGAGGGCGACCTGGTGGTGCAGATCCACGACGAGGGTCACTGGATCATCACCGACACCCCTGGCATGACCGCGCCGCACGACTACTCCACCAGCGGCATGGGCCTGTGGGTGGCCCGCCGCCTGGCCAAGGAGCTGACCCTCATCACCGGCCGCACCGGCACCCATCTGACCATGCGCTTCCCTTTGTGACTTCCGCCGTGGCGGCGGGGGAGAACCGTCGAGGCGCGCGCCGAAGGTCGTGTCCGCTGGACGCTGTCCGCCGCGCTGTCCCCCGCGCTGTCCCCCGCGATCCGCGCCACCCACCTCGTCACCTCCTGGAGGCCGCCTTCTCACGGCCCGGTCCTCGGGCCGTGCCTGACACTCGGAGAACATGAGAGGGCGCCGTCGCCGGGGGGCGACGGCGCCCTCTCTCTCACCGCGCGGGCCCGAGGCCCGGAAGGGCCCGCGCGGCAGGCTCAGCGGGTCACCGGCGAGCGCGGCGGTAGCCGCGCCAGTTGCCGCCGCCGACCGACGAGGTGCCGATGCCGCCCTGGTGCAGTGCGAGGAGGCACAGCCCGAGAGCCAGCAGTGCGGTGGTGGAGATCCCGATGCTCGTCCCGATGAGAGCGAACAGGAAGGCGATCCCGAAGACGATCGCCGCGGCGATGGCCAGCATGTCTACCTCGCGAGGTGTCGGGCCGGTCGGGAGTCCGATCCGGCGGGGTGGTCGGCGATTTCGGCGAGATCGTCGAGCAGGGAGCGGTACTCCCGCAGGGTGACGCGCAGGCGCTCGGTGTCACCCTGGTCGGCGTCCTTCCAGCGGTCGGTCAGCTCCTGCTTGCGCTTCACGACGCGGTCGAAGACCTCGTCCACGAGCTCGTCGGCCTGGCGCACGGCGTCGCGCGGGTCGTCGACGAAGCTCGCCTGCACCTCGCGCCACCGCTGCCGGAAGTCCACACCGTCGCCGGTCCCGGCGGGGGAGGCCGGCGGCACGACGTCCGGCACGTCCCCGTGGCCGGCGAGCACCGGCTCGGCCGTCACCGGCTCGGGGATCTCGGCCGCCGGAGCACTCAGGTCTCCGGGCCGGGGATGTTCGGACGGATCGGGGTAATCGGCCAGGTCGGCCGGCCGGTCACGCTCGGCGGCGTCGGCCTCGCCGGGCCCGTGCTCGGGGTCGGCGTCGAGGCCGGTCCCCGCGGTGGTCCCCGCGACCAGCACGTCGCTGTCGTGGCCGGGCCGGTGGACCTGGCCCGGCTTGTCGTCCGGGCCGATGCCGTCCACGTCGTCCACGCGTCCGTCCGGCCCGATGCCGTCGGGGTCGTCCACGCGTCCGTCGGGGCCGATGCCGTCGGGGTCGTTCACCCGGCCGGCCTCCTCGCGCACCCGGCCGTCCTCCTCGGCCGTCACCGGGTTCGCCGCGTCGCCGTCGTTCCCCAGCCGGTCGAAGTCGCTCTCACGGCCGAAAGCCGTTGCTTCGTCTCTGTCCTTCACCCCGGAGTTCCTCTCCCTGTCACCGTCGTCCGCCTGATCACGGCGATAAGGCTCCACCGCCGTCACCCCCTCTGCCCGTCGCGACCGGCGTCACGCGCGTCGGACGTCGCCGCTGTGTGCTCACGCGCGCGCTCGGCCGCCACGTCGGGCCGTGCGGCGGCGCGGTCCGCGGCGCCGTCGCCACGGTCGTGGTCCGCGACACCGTTCATGTGCTCGCGACCGGTGGTGCCGTGGCCGGTGCCGGCGCCGAGCAGTTCCTCGAACAGGGCCCGGTAGTGCACCATCGCCTGCCGCAGTTCCTCGGTGGACGCCTCCTGCCGCGCGGCGCGGCTGCTGATCTGGTGCGCCGTCCGGTAGTGGTCCATCGTCGCCCCGTGGGCCACCGACAGGTCGGCGACCTGCTGCTCGAAGCCCTCCGTCGGGTAGCCGCGGTCGGCCATCACCGACGTGACCAGGTGATCGGCCTCCGTGACGGCGAACCCCGGCGCGTCCACGAAGCGCTCCTGCACCTCGGTCCACTTCTTCGCGTACATCGAGCGAGTCTCGGGTGCGAGGTCCTTGATGTCGAGCTGCGCATGGCGCTGTTCCCGCTCGCGCAGGTCCTGCTCGGCCTCGCGCCGGCTCTCCCGTTCCTTGACGGCCCTTTCGTATTCCGGGCCGAAGCGCTCCTGCAACCGCCGCCTGCGCTGCTGCCTCGTGGCGAAGTATCCGACCGCGACGATCGCCACCACCACGGCAACAACAACGGCCACCCAAGTGATGGTCATGTCTGCCTCCGGGTCAAGTCGTGCTGCCTAACCACCCCCCGACTGCCCGAGAACCCCAGCTCGAAACGGCACGGTCCAGGTGCGTTCGAGGTGGTCGCCGGGGACCGTGATCACCTCCGGGACGGATAATCGCCTGTCGAGATATGTGTGATTTCGCTAAGTTTGTCCGCGCAACCCGGCGAAAATGGTTCGCTCCCGCCCCCCACGCTGGGTCACCATGGCCATGGCCGTGGGCTCAGAGAGGCGGGTGGTCGTGCTCGGTTTTCTCGATTCTTCAGACAACAATTCATCTGTCCGCAAATCAGCGGTTCTGCTGGCACTGCGGTACTACAACGGGGAACTACGGCGCCTGTGGCGGTTCACGGTGCCGGCGCTGATGGGCCCGGCACTCGGCAACATCTGCCTGAATTATCTGGCGCCACTGATGGTGGCCGGGATCGTCGGACGGCTGTCGGAAGGCGCGGGTGCCACCGCCGGGGTGCTGATGCCGTACGTCCTCGGCTTCGGCGGGCTGCTGATCGCCGGCGAGGTGATGTGGCGGATCGGCATGCACTTCGTCAACCGGACCGACGCCTACGGCATGGAGCATCTCGGCGCGCGCGGCATGGAGGAACTGCTGGCCAAGGACGCCGCCTTCTTCCACGACAACTTCGCCGGCGCGCTGACCAAACGGGTGCTCAGCTTCTCCGGCTCGTTTGAGAACTTCATGGACACGCTGACGTTCTCGATCTTCGCCAAGTTCCTGCCGCTGGGGTTCGCCTCGGTGGTGCTCTGGCGTTACCACCCGCTGCTGGTCGTCGTGCTCGTCGGCCTCATCGCCTTCACCGGGATCGTCGTGGCGCCGCTCATCCGCCGCCGTCAGCAACTGGTGAACCTGCGTGAGGCCGCCAAGGTGCAGGTGTCCGGCCACGTCGCCGACGTGCTGGCCAACATGGACACCGTCCGCGCGTTCGCCGCGGAGCGCCGCGAGGCCGCGGAGAACCGGGTGAGGCTCGCCGAGCAGCGCAGGCTGACGCTGCGTTCGTGGGACTACGGCAACCTGCGGGTGGACACGGTCGTCGCGCCGCTGGCGGTCGTCACCAGCACCGCCGGCCTGCTGCTCGCCGTCGCGCTGCGCGGCGGTCTCGGCGTGGAGGCGATCGTGGTGACGTTCGCCTACTACGCCAACGCGGTCGGCATCATGTTCGAGTTCAACCAGGTCTACCGCCGCGTGGAGAGTGTGCTCACCGAGGCCGCGCAGTTCACCGAACTCCTCCTCACGCCGCCGGCCGTGGTCGACCCCGACGACCCGATGCCGCTGCGGCCGGCCGACGCGGAGGTCAGGTTCGAGCGGGTGGCGTTCGCGCACGCCGGTCACTCGCGCCTCTTCGACGGCCTGGACCTGCACATCCCGGCCGGCACCAAGATCGGCCTGGTGGGCCGGTCCGGCGGCGGCAAGACCACGCTCACGCGCCTGCTGCTGCGCTTCATGGACGTCGAAGGCGGCCGGATCCTGATCGGCGGCCAGGACATCAGCCGGCTGAGCCAGGCCGACCTGCGCGCCATGATCGCCTACGTCCCGCAGGACCCGGCCATGTTCCACCGGTCGCTCAGCGACAACATCGCGTTCGCACGGCCCGGCGCCACCGGCGCCGAGATCCGCGCGGCGGCCGAGGCGGCGCACGTCACCGAGTTCGCCGACGACCTTCCGGACGGCTTCGACACGCTGGTGGGGGAGCGCGGCGTCAAACTCTCCGGCGGTCAGCGGCAGCGCGTGGCGCTCGCACGCGCCATCTTGCGGGACGCGCCGATCCTCCTGCTGGACGAGGCCACGAGCGCGCTGGACTCCGAGAGCGAGATCCTCGTCCAGCAGGCCCTGTGGCGTCTGATGCGCGACCGCACCGCGATCGTGGTCGCGCACCGGCTCAGCACGGTCGTCCGCATGGACCGCCTGGTCGTGCTCGACCAGGGCCGCATCGTGGAGCAGGGTGACCACCACGAGCTGCTCAGGGCCGAGGGCCCGTACGCGCGCCTGTGGCACCACCAGTCCGGCGGCTTCCTCGCCGAGGAGGACGCGCAGGACACCGTACGCCGTTGACCGCACCCTCTGGTGACTGTCGGTGTGAAATGTGAAGATTGGAGGCGTTTGTCGCTAAGACGATTGGGGGACCATGACACGCGATCACACCCGCACGGCTCTGGTGGTCAGGGGTGGCTGGGAGGGACACGTCCCGGTGGAGGCCACGGAGCTCTTCATCCCTTTCCTTGAGGAGAGCGGCTTCGAGGTGCACCGGGCCGACTCCCCCGCGCCGTACGCGGACACCGCGTTCATGGCCGGGGTGGACCTCGTCGTGCAGTGCTACACCATGGGCACGATCGAGCCGGAGGAAATGCGCGGCCTCGACTCCGCCGTCCGCGCGGGAACGGGGCTGGCGGGCTGGCACGGCGGCATCGCCGACTCCTTCCGCAACTCCTCCGACTACCTGCACCTCGTCGGCGGCCAGTTCGCCTGCCACCCCGGCAAGGACCCCGCCGAATGCGTGGGCTCGGAGACCGACAACTTCGTCCCCCACACCGTGAACATCCTCACCGAGGCCGCCGACCACCCCGTCACCAAGGGCATCGCGGACTTCGACCTGGTCACCGAGCAGTACTGGGTGCTGACCGACGAGTACAACGACGTGCTCGCCACCACCACCCAGAAACTCCGGCCCTTCGATCCCTGGCACCGCGAGGTCACCTCACCGGCGATCTGGACCCGCCGCTGGGGCAGCGGGAAGGTCTTCGTCGCGACCCCGGGCCACAGCCTCGACGTCCTGCGCCAGAGCGACGTGCGCACCGTCATCGAGAGGGGAATGCTGTGGGCCTCCCGGTGAACGTCGGCGTCATCGGCTGCGGCGTGATCTTCGCTCAGTACGCGCAGACCATCGAACGCCTCCCCGAACTGCGCCTCGCCGCCGTCGCCGACCTCGACCACGAACGCGCCAGGGAGGCGGCGGGGCGGTACCCCGGCACCGAGGCGCTGACCGTCGAGGAACTGCTCGCGCACCCCGGCGTCGACGTCGTGCTGAACCTCACCATCCCCGCCGCGCACGCCGAGATCGCGCTGCGGGCCATCGCCGCCGGCAAGGACGTCTACGGCGAGAAGCCCCTCGCCGCCACCACCGCGGAGGCCGCCGAGGTGCTGCGCGCCGCCTCCGCCGCCGGCGTACGGGTGGGCTGCGCGCCGGACACGGTGCTCGGCACCGGCACCCAGACGGCGCGCAAGGCCATCGACGACGGCCTCATCGGCAGGCCGGTGGCCGCCACCGCCACCATGATCACCCCGGGTCACGAACGCTGGCACCCCAACCCGGACTTCTACTACGTGCCAGGCGGCGGCCCCCTGATGGACATGGGGCCGTATTACATCACCAGCCTGATCACGTTGTTCGGCCCGGTGACGACGGTCATCGGCGCCGCCGGCCGCACCCGCGCCAAGCGGACCATCGCCTCGGGCCCCCGCAGCGGCGAGGAGATCCCCGTGACCGTGGACACCCACATCACCGGCGTGCTCACCCACGCGTCCGGAGTGATGTCCACGCTGGTGATGAGCTTCGACGGCGAGGCCACCACCTCCCCGAGGATCGAGGTGCACGGCGAACAGGGCTCGCTCGTCGTCCCCGACCCCAACCACTTCGACGGTCCCGTCCAGCTGGCCCGGCCGGGAGCCGACCCCTGGGAGACGCTCCCGGCGACGGCGGGTCACCCCGACGCGGGCCGCGGCGTGGGCCTGGCCGACTTCGCCACCACCCCACCCGGCGACGAGCCGCGCGCGAGCGGAGCCCTGGCGTACCACGTCCTCGACGTCATGGAGTCCCTGCTGCACGCGGCGGCGACCTCGACGGCCGTGACCGTCGCCAGCACCTGCCGGCGACCCGAGCCGGTCACCGGCCTGCCAGGCGCGGCCACGACCGCCGCGACGTGACCGAGCGCCGGGGCTGCCGGCACGGCCGGCCGGCGTCCCCGGCGCACGCCCTACTCGCCTGCGCCTCGCTGTCCCCGCCGGTGCGGGACGGCCCGGGCTACCGCAGGACGTGCCGCGGGTCGCCGGGACCGTTCCTGCGGACGAGCCAGGCGTCGGTGATGTGTGCGAACATGGCGTCGGCGGCGCCGCCGGGGTCGTGCGCGGCGACGCGCTCGTAGATGCGGCGGTGGCCCTGGTTGGACGCCACGCACATCTCGCGCTCGGGGTTGCCCATGTACCTGGCGGTGTTGAGGACCTGGCTCTCCAGGGCACGCACCACGCCGCGGCCGATGCGGTTGCCGGACGCCTGCATGATCGTGTCGTGGAAGGCCCGGTCGTACGGCGCGTAGGCGACGTGGTCGTCCACGAGCTCGTCCATGCGGTCGACGAGCGTCCGCAGGCGTTCGACGGTGTCGGTGTCGGCGACGCGCGCGGCGACGTACGCCATGTCGCACTCCAGCGCGCGCCGGGTGACGACGAGGTCGTCGAGGATGGCGAGGCTCTCGTCCTCGGCGATGCTCGCCGCGAGGACCAGCTCGTCCAGCATGTCCCACATGGTGGGAGAGGTCACCATGGTGCCGGCACCCTGGCGGACCTGCACCAGCCCCTTCTCCTGGAGGATCTTCACGGCTTCGCGGACGACGGTCCGGCTCACGGAGAAGGCCTCGCACAACGCGGGTTCCGCTGGAAGCGGCGTCCCCGGCGGGTACACTCCGCCGACGATGCGCTCCACGAGCTCCGCCGTCACCGCCTTCGCGAGTGTGGCCGGTCGCCGCACCCACGCCGGCGTCGCCGGGACGCTTCGTGGAGTTTCCTGGGGTGCCGTCATCTTTCCTCCGGATGTCCCGACGAGGACAAGCCAGCTCAGTATATGTCACCCGTATTGACGTAAGACGTCATACGAGTTACGTTTTCGCGCAAACGGCCGGGGTCGCCGGCCGCACTCTGGAGAGTGAACAGCTATGAAGCAGCGAATACTGTGGCCGGCGGTCCTGATCGCGGGACTGACCTTGGCCGGCTGCGGCAGCGCCACACCGAGCGCACCCCCCGCCGCGCAGGCGAAGGGCAAGCTGGTGGTCTGGGACTGGAAGTCCGGTGAGCCGGCCGCGGCGTCCTACATCGAGAAGGCGAAGGCCGACTTCGCCAAGAAGCACCCTGATGTCACCGTCGAGTTCGTGGCACAGCCGTACGAGCAGTACTACACCCTGCTCGGTGGGGCCATCCAGTCCGGCACCGGACCCGACGTCATGCTCTTCAACGGCGGCGGCCGGCTCAGCGACCGCGTCGACTCGCTCCTCCCCCTGGACCAGTACGTGGCGCAGGACAAGGAGCGGCTCGCGGGCTGGGACGCCTTCTCCAAGGACGGAAAGGTCTACGCGGCGCCGGTGACGGTGCAGGGCCACCCGATCTACTACAACAAGGCGCTGTACGAGAAGGCCGGGCTCGACCCCGAGAGCCCGCCGAAGACCTGGGACGAACTGCTCAGCAGTTGCGCGGCCATCAAGAAGGCGACGAAGGCCGACTGCTTCGCGCTCGGCAACAAAGAAGGCATCGGCCCCCAGTTCTGGCTGTCCGGCATGGGCTCCGGCGTGCTCACCCCTGAGGAGTACGACCAGTGGGTCTCAGGCAAGCGCGACTGGAACTCCCCCGGAGTGAAGAAGGTCTTCCAGCTGTGGAAGGAAACCGGTGACAAGGGCCTGAACAGCCCCGGCGCCAACTCCACCGCGATGTTCAACGACGCGTTCGGCGTGTTCGAGGCCGGCAAGGCCGCGCACATCATCGGGCTGATCTCGGACGTCGGCCACTGGAAGGACTTCAGCGAGTTCCTCACGCCGGAGAAGCTCGGCGTCATGAAGGCCCCGGTGGCCACCCCCGGAGCCACCCCGGTCCTGCCGTACGACGGCGGCATCGGGTACGCGGTCGCCAAGACGGCCAAGGACCCGCAGGCGGCGGCCGACCTCGTGCGGTCGCTCACCTCGACCGAGGCGCTGAACGCCTTCTACACCAGCGCCGGCGCGATCGCCTCCGACACCACCATCGACGTGTCGTCCGGTGGCCCGGCCGTCGCCGGCATCGTGTCGGACCTCAAGTCCGGCAAGGCCGCGCTGCACGTCCCGCTGTCCTCGCAGACGCTGGACCTGATGGGACGGCTGTCCCAGAAGCTCCTGAGCGGATCGGTCACCGTCGACGACGCGATGAAGCAGCTGGCCGCGTCGGACAAAGCGGGCGGCTGATCTCGTGCCGATCGGAGGTTCACCGTCGCTGGTCGCCCCGGCAGGATCCGGGGGGACCGGCGGCGGTGCCGCACGACAGCGAGCCGGTCGCGGCGCCGGCCGGCGCGGCCGGCAGGACTCGCGCGCGTCGCGATCCGAGCGCCTCACGCCGTACGTCCTGGTCGCCCCGGCCGTACTGATCATCGTGGGGCTGCGGCTGTATCCCCTGCTCCTCGGTGTGAACTACTCCTTCACCGGCGATCTGGAGCGCAACGGGACGACGGTCGGCCTGGACAACTACATCCACCTGTTCCAGGATCCGCTGTTCCGCACCGCGCTCGGCAACGTCGGGCTGCTGGTGCTGCTGCTTCCGGTGGCGGTGGCGATACCGGGCCTGCTCGCGACGTTCATCTACCTGCGTGTCCCCGGCCACCGGGTGTACCGCAGCGTCTACTTCTTCCCGGCGGTGCTCTCGCCGGTGATCGTCGGCGCGATCTTCAACCTGCTGCTCGCGTTCGACGGGCCGGTCAACGCGGTCCTCGGCACGGTCGGCCTCGGCCCGGTCGACTGGCTCGGCGACCCGCGTGTCGCCATGTTCACCGTCGTCGGGGTGCACATCTGGGCCACGTTCGGCATGGCGCTGGTGGTGTTCCTCGCCGGGTTCGCGACCTTGAACGCCTCGCTGCTGGACGCGGCCAGGGTCGACGGCGCCACGCTGCGCCAGATCATCTGGCACGTGATCATCCCGGGTCTGTCGCGCACCATCCAGTTCGTCTTCGTGACCACGATGATCGGCATGCTCACCTCCATGTTCGGCCTGTTGTACGTCATGACGAGCGGCGGCCCGGAAGGCTCCACGTACCTGCCGGAGTACTACATCTGGATCGAACAGGGACAGATGAACCGTCCGGCGCTCGCCTCGGCGGCGTCGACCATCCTGTTCCTCGTGATGCTCGTGGTGGGGCTCCTGCAGATCAGCCTGCTGCGCCGCGCCGGGAGGGAGAACTGATGGCCCGCGCTCGACTCGCCAAATGGGTGGCGGCCGTCCCCATGGCGCTGCTGGCGCTGGCGACGATCTACCCTCTGCTGTTCACGGCCAACGTCGCGGGGAAGACCCGGCGCGAGTACATCCTCGACCGGTTCTCGCTCGCCGAGTCGCCGAGCCTGGACAACATCGTCGGGGCCTGGACGAGCGTCGGCATGGGGACGTACTTCGTCAACTCGGTCGTCGTGGTGACCGCCGCGGTGGTCCTGTTGTCGCTGCTCGGCTCGATGGCCGGGTTCGCGCTCAGCCAGATGCGGTTCCGCGGTTCCTCGGTGGTCTTCCTCGGCATCCTGGCGGCGTTGTTCATCCCATTTCAGGTGATCATGGTGCCGCTCACCAGGATCATGGCGGACATCGGCCTCATCGACACCTACCCGGGCCTGATCCTGGCCTACGTCGCGCAGTTCCTCCCGTTCACGGTCTTCCTGATGACCAGCTACTACAGGACCATCCCCGCGGAGATAGTCGACGCGGCCCGGATCGACGGGAACACCTTGTACGGGGTCTACCGGCGGATCATGCTGCCGATGGGGACGCCGGCGCTGCTGTCGGTCGGCATCCTCAACGCGCTGTTCTGCTGGAACGACGTGCTCATCGCCTTGCTGATGATGCCGTCGGCCGGACATCGCACACTGATGGTCGGGGTCACCTCGCTCCGCGGGCAGTACTCCGACGACATCCCGACGTTCGCCTCGGGGGTCCTGATCGCGGCCGTACCGGTCCTGCTGCTCTACCTGTTTCTCCAGCGCCAGATCGCCGACGGTGTCACCGCCGGTTCCACGAAGGGCTGACATGCGGATCACGGGGTACCGCACTCTCACGACCGTGCACCATTGGGGACGCGCGGTCGGCGACGCCAACGGATTGTTGTCCGACGGCGTCGTCCCTTTCCCGATCGTCATGGTCGACACGGACGAGGGGATCACCGGCGTCGGCTTCGGGCCGCGCGTCGAGATCGACGCGGTGTTCGCCGCCATCGAAGGCGAGGACCCGCGGAGCGTCACGGCGCTGTACGACCGGATGCTGCGGCAGACGTTCAAGGCCGGTCACGCCGGCGCCGTGTTCGGGACCATCGGCGCGCTCGACACCGCACTGTGGGACATCAAGGCGCAGGCCGCCGGTGAACCGCTGTGGCGGCTGCTCGGCGGACGCGACCGCACCGTCCGCGCGTACGCCTCCGGCCTGGACATCGGCCTGACCGACGACGAGCTCGTGTCGGCCTACCAGGAATACGCGCGGTACGGCCTGCGCGCGGCCAAGCTCAAGGGCGGCCTCGACATCGAGCGCGACCGGCACCGCCTGACGCTGGTGCGCGACGTCCTCACCGAGGCCGCGCACGGGGCACGGCCGGGCCTGATGCTCGACGTCAACGAGTCGTGGACCCGCAAGCAGGCGGTCAGGCACGTCGGCGAGCTCGAACGCACCCTCGATCTCACCTGGATCGAGGAACCGGTCCGGCGGTGGGACGCCGAAGGCCTGGCCGTCGTCGGCCGCGGCGTCCGCGCGTCGGTGGCCAGCGGGGAGAACCTCACCGGCCTTGAGCAGTTCCGGCCACTGGTCGCCGCCGGTGCCGTCGACATCCTCCAGACCGCCGCGGTCTGGGGGGTCACCCATTTCCTCCGGGTGGCGGCGCTCGCGCACGCGCACGACCTGCCGGTCAGCCCCATCGGCACCACCCCCATCGGCCTGCTGCACGCCGCGACGTCGGTCCCGAACCACATGGCCAGCGAACTGCAGGACCTGCGGCCACCCCTCGGCGTGACCCTCGACCTGCACGTCGAGAACGGCGAGTTCGTCCTCGGGAACTCACCCGGCCTCGGCGTCACCGTCGACGAGGCCGTGATCACGGCCCTTCCGCGGGCGAACTCCCGGCCCCCCGGCGGCCCCAACGTCCGCCCCGAGCAGGCCGGCCGCCGGCTCCTCGCGGTGGCCGACCACAACGCCTTCGCCGGCCTCGGCCAGTGACCCGGCGGAGCCCCCCGGGTCCGCCGCACCCGGGGGGCCGCCGTCACCAGGGGTATGTCCTACGCATCGACCCGGTCGGCTCCTCGTCGGGTGCCGCCGACCGCCAGGACGCCACCTTCCGCGTCACGTCATGAGGCGCGGGTCCTCGCCTCCTGTTCCGTGACGGTGTCACGCGTCCCCCCGGGGGTGGCAGGCAGCGGTGCGGCTGGTCGTTTCCGGTCCCGAGGGACGAAAATTCGTCCATGTCGTTGACAGAGCAGGCGATCGAGCACATCAGGCAGCTCATCAAGGAAGGGGTGCTGGCGCCGGGTGCCAGGCTGCCTCCGGAGCAGGAACTCGCCGTGGAGCTGGGCCTGTCACGCAATCTGCTCAGGGAGGCCGTGCGTTCCCTGGTCACCACCCGCGTGCTGGAGGTGAGAAGGGGTGACGGCACGTTCGTCACCAGTCTCAAACCCGAGCTGCTGCTGGAAGGCGTCGGTCTCGCCGTCGAGATGATGCGGGGGGACGACCTGCTGGAGATCCTGGAGGTACGGCGCCTGTTCGAGCCCGTGGCGACCGGGCTGGCGGCCACGCGCATCACTCCCGCGCAGCTCACCGTGGTCGAGCGGCACCTCCAGGCGATGGCCGGCGTTCAGCACGACGTCGAGGCGCTCAACCACCACGACGACGCCTTCCACCGTGCCGTGTTCGAGGCCACGGGCAACAGGTCGCTGTTCGCGCTGCTGTCCGGCATCACGGGCCGTACGCTGCGCGCGCGGGTGTGGCGCGGCCTGGTCGAGGACGACGTGGCCGGCCGTACCGTGGCCGAGCACACCGCCATCTACCAGGCACTCGCGGCACGCGACGCCTCGCTCGCCGAGGCGGTGGCGCTCGTGCACGTGCGCACCACGGAGATCTGGCTGAGGGAGAACCTCGGCAGATCAGCCGCCGGCGCGGGTCCGGCGGAGCGGACGGGCTGAGCACCGGTCGCTCGGTACCGGGCCGGCTGTGGGGAGGGAATGCGCTGTTAGCGCTAACACACAGTATTCCGGCGGCTGCTCCTCTCGTTCCACGGTGAGGCGGTGGTGCGCGGAGCCAATCCGACCAGGACGAGTCCCGTCAAGTCATGGCGTCCGGTCCTCGTGGTCCCGCGTCCGTGGCGACGGGCCTCATCTGGCGTGACGGACGTCCCTCCGGACGGCATGCGGCCGGTGCGGTGGTGAAAGATTCATAGGTCGCCGCGGCCGTTCCCGGCGGGTGGCAGGGCCGGTCGGAGGCCGCCACCACCAGGGTCGCCCCACCGGAGCCGCTCCCGTCCCGCGTCGTGACCGCGGGGACCGGCCGGGGAAATGCTTGACATGTTTCAGACACATTTCCAGACTGAGTCCCCGAGCGGCTCCTCTCCCCGGTTCCGGTGGTGGTGCGTGGCAGGAGCCGCAGCTCGCGACGCCGGTGCGCGGCGCAGCACCGCTGAGACGCGATCGCCGGACGTCCGCCGTCGCGCGTGTTCCGCACGCGCTTGAACCACGAACAGTGACGCAGGAGGCTCAGGCATGCCTGGAACCGCCATCCCCCCGCCCCGTACCGGTAGACCCGGCCGGGGTACCCGCCGTGCGGTGATCGCCGCGGCACTCGGCGCCGCGGGCCTGGCCACCGCGCTCGCGGTGCCGGTCCCCGCCGCCGCCGCCAGCACCCTGGGTGCCGCAGCCGCGCAGAGCGGCCGGTACTACGGCGCCGCGGTCGCGGTGAACCGGCTCAGCGAGTCGGCCTACACCACCGTCCTCAACCGCGAGTTCAACTCGGTCACCGCCGAGAACGAGATGAAATGGGCCTCCATCGAGCCCTCCCGCAACTCGTTCAGCTTCTCCGCCGGCGACCGCCTGGTCACCAACGCACAGAACAACGGCCAGTCCGTCCGCGGCCACACCCTGGTCTGGCACGCGCAATACCCCGGCTGGGTCGAGAACCTGCAGACCAACGACCTGCGCAGCGCCATGATCAACCACATCAACGGCGTCATGAACCACTACAAGGGCAAGATCTACGCCTGGGACGTCGTCAACGAGGCCTTCGCCGACGGCGGCGCCGTCGGCACCCTGCGCAGCAGCATCTTCACCCAGCGCCTCGGCAACGGCTTCATCGAAGAAGCCTTCCGCGCCGCACGCGCCGCCGACCCCGCCGCCAAACTCTGCTACAACGACTACAACATCGACGACGCCAACGCCAACAAGACCCGCGGCGTCTACAACATGATCCGCGACTTCAAGGCCCGCGGCGTCCCCATCGACTGCGTCGGCCTGCAGTCCCACTTCGGCAACCCCCCCAGCAACTACCAGCAGAACATCGAGCAGTTCGCCGCACTCGGCGTCGACGTCCAGATCACCGAACTCGACATCGGCGGTTCGGGCTCCACCCAGGCCGACGCCTACCGCCGCGTCACCCAGGCCTGCGTCAACGTCCCCCGCTGCACCGGCATCACCACCTGGGGAGTCACCGACCGCTACTCCTGGCGCAGCGGCGACACCCCCCTGCTGTTCGACGGCAACTACAACAAGAAGCAGGCCTACGACGCCGTGCTCACCGTCCTGAACAACGCGTCAGGCAACCCCAACCCGACCCCGACCGTCACCCCGACCGTCACTCCGACCGCCACGCCGACGGCCGGGACGACGAGCGCGTTCAGAGGTGTGGGCTCCGGCAGGTGCATCGACGTCAACGGCGCCTCGCAGGCCAACGGCACACTGGTGCAGATCTGGGACTGCAACGGCCAGACCAACCAGCGATGGTCGTCGACCTCCGCGAGTGAACTGCGTGTCTACGGCAGCAAGTGCCTGGAGGTCGCCAACTCCGGGACGGCCAACGGCAGCGCGGTCCGCATCTGGGACTGCAACGGCCAGAACAACCAGAAGTGGCGCGTCAACTCCGACGGCAGCATCACCGCCGTCGGTGCGAACAGGTGCCTCGACGTGCCGAACAACGCCACGGCCAACGGCACGAAGCTGGCGATCTGGGACTGCAACGGCGGTTCCAACCAGCGCTGGACCCGCGTCTGAGTGAGATTCTTCGCCGGGACGACAGGGACGACCCCTGCCGTCCCGGCGAAATTTTCATCCGCCGCCGGTCAGGCGGCGGCGCGCGCCGTCATTCCGGCTCCCAGCTCAGAGCCTTCTCCGGCCACTCGCGCCGCCGGTGGGGGAGAAGGCAGACATCTTGACCGGTCGCCGTATATGGGATTTGCTCCGCGGCGAGACGGCGTCCACGGTACGGCGAAACGGGAATCCTCTCGCCATGACATGGCAACGGTCAGGCGCGGTCTGACATCCCGTGATGTTAGCGCTCACACGATATCGGTGAAGTGCCGTGGACGAGCTCGCGCGTCGCCTGCGGCGCGAAGCCGGATCCCCTCTCGCAGAGAGGGGGAACCGGTGAATACCGACATCAGGGAGCGATGATGAAATCCGCGGTCTCATTACCGGTCAGGGCCAGACTCAGGCGTGGTGTGGCTTGGGTGGTGGGTTTGTTGTGTGTGGTGGTGCTGGTTCATGCGGGGCCGGCCAGGGCGGACAATCCGCTGGTGCAGACGATCTACACGGCCGATCCGGCGCCGTTGGTGTACAACGGGCGGCTGTATCTGTACACCGGGCATGACGAGGACGGGTCGACGTACTTCACGATGCGGGACTGGCGGGTGTTCTCCACCACCGACATGGTGAACTGGACCGACCACGGCTCCCCGATGAGCCTGTCCACGTTCAGCTGGGCCAGCGCGGACGCCTGGGCCGGGCAGACGGTCTACCGCAACGGCAAGTTCTACTGGTACGTCCCGGTCAAGGACCGCGCCAGCGGCCAGATGGCCATCGGCGTCGGGGTGTCCACCAGCCCCACCGGGCCGTTCACCGACGCCATCGGCCGGGCCCTGGTCAGAAACGGCGAGATCGACCCCAGCGTCTTCATCGACGACAACGGCCAGGCCTACCTGTACTGGGGCAACCCCAACCTGTGGTACGTCCGCCTCAACACCGACATGATCTCCTACTCCGGCAGCCCCACCCAGATCCCCCTCACCACCGCCGGCTTCGGCACCCGCACCGGCAACGCCTCCCGGCCGACCCTGTACGAAGAGGGACCCTGGGTCTACAAACGCGGCAACCTCTACTACAACGTCTACGCCGCCAAGTGCTGCTCCGAGCACATCGCCTACTCCACCGCCACCGGCCCCACCGGCCCATGGACCTACCGCGGCACCGTCATGCCGACCCAAGGATCCAGCTTCACCAACCACCCCGGCGTCATCGACTACCAAGGCGGATCGTACTTCTTCTACCACAACGGGGCATTGCCCGGCGGTGGCGGTTACACCCGCTCGGTCGCGGTGGAGAAGTTCAGCTACAACGCCGACGGCACCATCCCCACCATCAACATGACCACCAACGGACCGCCGCAGATCGGCACCCTGGACCCCTACGTCCGGCAGGAGGCCGAGACCGCGGCCTGGTCCCAAGGGGTGGAGACCGAGAACGCCGCCGACGGCGGACGCGACGTCGGCTTCATCGAGAACGGCGACTACGTCAAGGTCAAGGGAGTCGGTTTCGGCAACGGCGCGAGCACCTTCACCGCACGCGTCGCCTCGGCCGCCGCCGGCGGACGCATCGAGGTCCGCCTCGGTTCCACCAGCGGCACCCTGGCCGGCACCTGCACCGTCCCGGGCACCGGCGGCTGGCAGACCTGGACCACCGTCACCTGCCCCGTCACCGGCGCCACCGGCACCCGCGACCTGTTCCTCCGCTTCACCGGCGGCACCGGCAACCTCTTCAACTTCGACTGGTGGCGATTCACCCCCACCGGCGGCACCGACCCGACGCCGTTCCCGACGCCGACCCCCACGCCGACGCCGACCCCCACACCGACACCGACCCCCACGCCGACACCGACCCCCACTCCGACCCCCACCCCGACGGCAGGCGGCGCGTGCAGCGCGACCTACCGGACGACCAACTCCTGGTCCGGCGGCTTCCAGGGTGAGGTGACGGTGACGGCCGGCAGCGCGGCGATCAGCGGCTGGACGGTCCGGTGGACCCTGGCGAGCGGCCAGTCGATCAGCCAGGTGTGGAGCGGCACGCTGAGCACCAGCGGCTCCACGGTGTCGGTGGCCAACGCGTCGTACAACGGATCGCTCCCGCCGTCCGGCTCGACGACGTTCGGCTTCCTCGCCAACGGCTCACCGTCGACGCCGTCCCTCACCTGCACCACCTGACGAGGACGGCGGCCGCCTGACGGCACGGCCGGCGAAACGCGGCGGCGGAGTCACCACGGCTCCGCCGCCGCACCGGTAAAGCGCTCCACGCGGAGCGGCGGCGCCGCGGCCGGGGTGAAAATTTCAGCTCGTCCGGGGAACGCGGACTCGTTTTGCGGGCATGCGACCCGCCACCGCCTGGACGGTGACAAGAGCCCTTGACGGGATCACCGCCGGTCATATTTGCTCCGCCTGTCACCGATTCCCCGCCGTGGCCGCACGATTATCGCGGTGGTAATGGTGTTAGCGCTCACAATGACTTTCGAATGCTTCGCGGCCGGGTCGTGCGGTCAGCGACCGCCGGGCATAAGGCTCTCCCGCTTACCTCTAGGAGGAAACTGTGCGAAAGGTGGGATATCGCCCCTTCTCGGCCGCGCTCGCCACCGGAGTGCTCGTCGGCGGCCTGTTCGCCGTCCAGCCCGAGGCAGGCGCGCTGGAGAACGGTGTGGCGCGCACGCCGCCGATGGGCTGGAACAGCTGGAACACCTTCGGGTGCAACATCAGTGAGTCGCTGATCAAGCAGATGGCTGATGCGATGGTCAGTTCGGGTATGCGGGACGCGGGTTACGAGTATGTCGTGGTGGACGACTGCTGGATGAACTCCACGCGGGATTCGGCGGGGAATCTGCAGGCCAACGCGCAGCGGTTCCCCAGCGGGATGAAGGCGCTGGGGGACTACCTGCACGGCAAGGGGCTGAAGTTCGGGATCTATCAGGCGCCGCTGGACAAGACGTGTGCGCAGTACTTCAACTCCTACCCCGGTGCGACCGGTGCGCAGGGGCACGAGGCGCAGGACGCGCGGCAGTTCGCGGCCTGGGGGGTGGACTACCTCAAGTACGACTGGTGCTCTCCCAGCGGCACGATCGACGATCAGGTGCGCACGTTCGCCAAGATGCGTGACGCGCTGGCGGCGACCGGCCGGCCGATCCTGTACAGCATCAATTCCAACAGCGTGCACGACAAGACCGGGCCGCGGCGCAACTGGGGGGACATCGCCAACATCTGGCGGACCACCGAGGACATCACCAACGCCTGGGACACCGGCCAGACCAACGGGTACCCGATGGGGATCCAGAACATCGTGAACGTCACCGTGCCGCTGGCCTCCTACGCCAGGCCCGGCGCGTTCAACGACCCCGACATGATGGAGGTCGGCCGCGGTGGCATGAACGACACCGAGATGCGCAGCCACTTCGCGCTGTGGGCCGTCATGGCCTCACCGCTGATCGCCGGCAACGACCTGCGCAACATGAACGCCGCGACCCAGACCATCCTGAAGAACCAGAACCTCATCGCCATCAACCAGGACACCCTGGGCCTGCAGGCCACCCAGATCAGCAACGACGGCACCCGCCGCGTCCTGGCCAAACGCCTGAGCAACGGCGACGTCGCGGTGGCCCTGTTCAACCAGAGCGGCGCCACCACCACCGTCAGCACCACCGCCTCCGCCATCGGCCTGACCGGCAACGCCTTCACCCTGCGCGACGCCTGGACCAACGGCCTCAGCACCACCACCGGCGCCATCTCCGCCAGCGTCCCCGCGCACGGCACCGTGGTGTACCGCGTCAGCGGCGGAACCTCGCCGACCCCCACCCCGACCCCCACGCCGACCCCCACACCGACGCCGACCCCCACGCCGACCCCCGACCCGGGTGGATGCACGGCGACGTACCGGATGATCAACAGCTGGGGCTCGGGCTTCCAGAGCGAGGTGACGGTCGCGGGTAACGGCGCGATCAACGGCTGGACCGTGCGGATGACCCTGGCGAGCGGCCAGAGCATCACCAGCCTGTGGAACGGCGTGAACACCGGCACCAGCGGCGCGATCTCGGTGAAGAACGCCGCGTACAACGGTTCGGTCCCCGCCGGCGGATCGACGACGTTCGGCTTCACGGCCAACGGCAACGGCTCGGCCACCCCGACGGGCATCTCCTGCACCAGCCCGTAACGGTCAGGCGCGCCACGTCGCGACCCTCCCGCGACGCCGGCGTCACGCGCAGGCACGGTGCCCCCGCATGGCGACCCTCACGGCCATGGGGCGCCGTGCCTGCCCCGTTGCGCTCCCGCGGGCCTCCAGGGACCGCTCAGGCGCGTCGGAGGACGCTCCGCGAGGCTTGGACATGCGGCCTTTCCGTCGCCGCTCTCCGTTTGTGAGAGCCGCATACATCGGATGCCTGACCGGGGTAAGACATAGATCGCGGAGCATTTTCGCGATTCTGCCACAGGGGTCTGGACATCGGCCGGGGTTAGGTCATAGAAAGACATCCCATGTCCTGTCGGTGATGAGCGACCCCAAGGCGATCCTTCCGGGAGTTCCACGCGCCGGGAGAAGTGGGCCCGCCTGAGTGCGGCGCGGTCAGCGACGGCACGGCAACCGTGGTGCTTCAAAAGGAGAGACGATGGAACGCAGACGGTTCGCGCTCGTCGCGGCCCTGGCCATATCGGGGTGTCTGGTCGCGGCCTGCGGCGGGGGCGGCGGCGCAGGCGGAGGCGGCGGCACCGGCGCGTCAGGCGCGCCGGAGAAGCCGGTCATCGGCGTGGACTACCCGCGTTCCGACACCGACTTCTGGAACTCCTACATCAGTTACGTGCCCAAGAGCGCGGAAGAACTCGGTGTGGAGCTCAAGACCACCAACTCGCAGAACGACATCGCCAAGCTGACCGCCAACGTGCAGACCTTCATGGGCCAGGGGGTGCGCAGCGTGGTGATGGCCCCGCAGGACACCGCCGCCGTGGCCCCCACGCTCCAGCAGCTGGAGGCCAAGAAGATCCCCGCGGTCCTGGTGGACACCCGGCCCGACACCGGCAACGCCTTCATGGTCGTGCGCGCCGACAACCGGGCCTACGGCGAGAAGGCCTGCCGGTTCCTCGGCGAGAAGCTCCAGGGCAAGGGCAAGGTCGTCATGCTGCAGGGTGACCTCGCCTCCATCAACGGCCGGGACCGCACCGAGGCGTTCAACGAGTGCATGAAGGCCAACTACGCCGGCATCAAGGTCTTCGGCGAGGCCACCAAGTGGGACGGCGCGATCGCCTCGCAGAAGCTCTCGACGGTCCTCACCGCCAACCCGGACGTCAAGGGTGTGTACATGCAGTCGAGCTTCGCGCTGGCCGGCACACTCCAGGTGCTCAAGCAGCGCGACCTGCTGGTGCCGCCGGACGACCCCAAGCACGTCTTCATCGTCTCCAACGACGGCATCCCGCAGGAGCTCAAGGAGATCGCCGCCGGGAACATCGACGCCACCGTCTCCCAGCCCGCCGACCTGTACGCCAAGTGGGCCCTGTCGTACGCCAAGGACGCCGCGGAGGGCAAAACCTTCCAGCCCGGCAAGACCGACCACGACAGCACCATCATCCAGGTCCGCGAGGGGCTGCTCGAGGACCAGCTCTCCGCGCCGCTCGTCACCTCCGACGGCGGCACGTTCGGCGACATCCCGAGTGTGAAGTACGACGACAAGTCGCTGTGGGGCAACAACCTGAGCTGAGAGGTCCTGTCATGGGCGAGTTCGCGGGAGGGCCCGCGAGCCCTTCACCCGCACGCGGAGGCGAGCCGGCCCACACGGGCCGGCCCGCCGTCGCGGAGGCGGAACGCATAAGCAAGAGGTACGGCGAGACGGTGGCGCTGGACCAGGCGCACATCACGATCAACCCGGGCGAGGCTCATGCCCTCGTGGGCCGCAACGGCGCCGGCAAGTCGACCCTGGTGTCCATCCTCACCGGGCTGCAGGCGCCGGACGCCGGTGAGGTCCGTTTCTCCGGAGCCCCCGCGCCACGGCTCGCCGACCGCGACGCCTGGCGCGCGCGGGTCGCCTGCGTGTACCAGAAGTCCACGATCATCCCCGAGCTCACCGTCGCGGAGAACCTGTACCTCAACAGGCACGAACGCAACGGGCTCGGGCTGATCGGCTGGAAGAGCCTGTGGCGCAAGGCGGCCGAGCTGCTGGAGATGTGGTCGGTGGACGTGGACGTCCGCCGGCCGGCCGGTGAGCTCGGGGTGGAGCAGCGGCAGTTCGTGGAGATCGCGCGAGCGCTGTCGTTCGGCGCGCGGTTCATCATCCTGGACGAGCCGACCGCGCAGCTCGACGGCGCGGCGATCAACCGGCTGTTCCAGCGGATGCGCGTCATGCGCGAACAGGGAGTCACCTTCCTGTACATCTCCCACCATCTGCAGGAGATTTACGAGATCTGCGACACGGTCACGGTGTTCCGTGACGCGAGGCACATCCTCACCGCGCCGGTGGGGGAGCTGCCGCAGGCGGACCTGGTGGCCGCGATGACCGGCGAGGCCGCGGGCCTGCGGCAGCACACCGACCGGCCGCAGGTCCGGCAGGACGCGCCGGTCGTCCTGTCGGCCGAGGGACTGTCCGATGACGGCACCTACCAGGAGGTGGACCTGCGGGTCCACGCGGGGGAGATCGTCGGGCTGGCCGGGCTCGGCGGGAGCGGCAAGACCGAGGTGGCCGAGACCATCGTGGGCCTGCGGGCCCCGCGCTCGGGGACCGTGCGGGTGGCAGGCGACCGTCTGCACCCCGGCAGCGTGCCGGCGTCGCTGGCGGCGGGAGTGGGTTTCGTGCCGCGTGACCGCCACCACCAGGGCCTCGTGCCGTTCATGTCGATCGCCGACAACGCCACGATGACCGTCCCCGAGCGGCTCGGCCCCGCGGGCTTCGTCAGCGGCCGGCGCAAGGACGGCCTGGCCCGCGAGATGATCACCAACCTCGCGATCAAGACACCGGGCCCGGACCTGCCGGTCTCCGGCCTGTCCGGCGGCAACCAGCAGAAGGTCGTCATGGCCCGCGCGCTGGCCAACGACCCGCGCCTGCTCGTGCTGATCACCCCCACCGCCGGGGTCGACGTCCGGTCCAAGGAGTTCCTGCTCGGCAAGGTCGAGCAGATCGCGGGGAACGGGACAGGCGTCGTGATCGCCTCCGACGAACTCGACGATCTGCGCCTGTGCGACCGGGTGCTCGTGATGTTCCACGGACGCGTCGTCGCGGAACTGGCCGCCGGATGGCACGACCACGAGATGGTGGCCGCCATGGAAGGAGTCGACCTCGATGCCTGAGACCACCGCCACCCCCGCCACGACCGGCACCCCGCCGGGCTCCCCGCCGCCGGACGGCACCGGGGAACGCCGGCCCGGGCTCCGCCTGGCGCGGCTGCGCGACTTCGCGCTGGTCCCCGCGGTCATCGTGATCGCCATCGTGGGGCAGATCGTCAACCCGATCTTCCTGCAGGGCGACAACGTGATCAACATCCTGCAGACCATGTCGGAGATCTCGCTGCTCGTGCTGGCGCAGACGCTCGTGCTGGTCGGCGGCAGGATGGACCTGTCGCTCGAGTCGACGTTCGGGCTGGCGCCGGGGGTGGCCGCCTGGATGACGGTCGCGGTCGGTGCGGGACACGGGCTCGGGCTGCTTCCCGGAGGGTGGGCCATCCCGGTCACCCTCGCGGTCGGCGCGCTCGCCGGTGTGGTGAACGCGCTGTTCATCGTCCGCTTCGGCCTCAACGGCTTCATCGTCACGCTCGGCATGCTGATCGTGCTGCGCGGCCTGCTCACCGGCATCTCCGGCGGCCAGACGTTCTTCAACCTCCCGCCGTCCATGACCTACCTCGGCTCCACCCTGTGGCTCGGGGTGCCGGCGTCGATCTGGATCTGCCTGCTGCTGTTCGCGGGAGGCGTCGTGGTCCTCGGGTACACGCGGTTCGGCCGCTCGCTGTACGCCATCGGCGGCAACATCGACGCCGCCAAGGCGGCCGGCATCCGCACCGGCCGGGTCCTGTGGATCACCTTGATCACGGCGAGCCTGCTCGCCGCGCTCGGCGGCCTGCTGCTGTCGGGCCGGCTGGCCTCGGTCGCCGCGGGCCAGGGGAGTGGAGCGATCTTCACGGTGTTCGCCGCCGCCGTCATCGGCGGGGTCAGCCTCAACGGCGGCAAGGGCACGGTGTTCGGCGCGTTCACCGGCATCCTGCTGCTCTACATGATCCAGAACGTGCTCACCCTCGCGGGTGTCCCGGCGCAGTGGATCGAGGCCCTGAACGGCGGGATCATCCTCACCGCGCTCGCCATCTCACGGCTCACCGGCGGCAAGGTACAGGAATGACCGGTGCCGGGGGCCGGCCGCCTCGGCGCGCGCCGCTACGAGGGAAGCAGTGGCAGCAGCGCGTTGAGGCGGCCGGAGGCGAAGCCCGACAGGTCGAGCGAGCAGAACGTGAAGCCGGCGCCGCGCACCGCGGCGTCGACCCGCTCACGCAGCTCGGTGACGCGGGGGATCTCCGCGCGCGGCACCTCGACCCTGGCGAGGGTGCCGCCGGCGTGGGCCCGCACCCGGCACACGGGGAAGCCCATGGCGCGCAGCGCCGCCTCGGCGGCCTCGACCCGGCGCAGGACCTCGGGGGTGACCCGATCGCCGTACTCGACCCGCGAGGCCAGGCACGGCGCGGCGGGCTTGGCCGCGGTCTCCAGGCCGAGCTTCGCGCTGATCTCGCGCACGGCGGCCTTGGTCAGGCCGGCCTCCACCAGCGGCGCGACGGCGCCGCGCTCGGCCGCGGCCCGCTGGCCGGGCCGGTGGTCGCCGAGGTCGTCGAGGTTGGTGCCGAGCGCGACCCGAGCACCCATCGCCGCGGCCAGCGGCGCCACCGCGTCGAACAGCGCCGACTTGCAGTGGTAGCAGCGGTCGGCGCCGTTGGCGGCGTACTCCGGCCGGTCGGCCTCGTCGGTGCACACCTCGACGTGGGCCAGGCCGTGCCGCCGCGCGAACGCGCGGGCCGCGGCCCGCTCGGCGGCGGCGAGGCTGGGGGAGACCGCGGTCACCGCGAGCGCGCGCGCGCCGAGCACCCTGGCGGCGGCGAAGGCGAGCAGCGCGGAGTCGGCGCCGCCGGAGTAGGCGACGATCAGCGCGTCCTGCCGACGCAGCCGCGCCGTCAGCCGCGCCAGGCCGTCACTCACGGCGTCACCGTGCGGCCCGTCCCGGCGCGGGACGGTCGTGCCGTCCGTGTCGGCCGCGCCGGTCGCGCCGGTCTCGCTGGTCGTGTCGTCGACCACACCCATGTCAGCCTCCCCAGCGGTGGCCATCAGGGTAGCGGTAGCCGGCCACGGACTCCGGGTGCATCCGCGCGCTGTAGCCGGGCCGCTCAGGCAGCCGGTACCGGCCGCGCTCGACCCGCACGGGGTCGGTGAAGTGCTCGTGCAGATGGTCGACGTATTCGAGCACGCGGCCTTCGAGGCTGCCGCTCACGCAGACGTAGTCGACGATCGCCATGTGCTGCACGAGCTCGCACAGGCCGACGCCGCCGCCGTGCGGGCACACCGGCACGCCGAACTTGGCCGCCATCAGCAGCACCGGGATGATCTCGTTGACCGAGGCCAGGCGGCAGGAGTCGATCTGGCAGTAGTCGATGGCCCCCGCCTGCAGGAGCTGCTTGAACATGACGCGGTTGTGGCAGTGCTCGCCGGTGGCCACGCCGACCGGCGCGACGGCCTTGCGAATGGCCGCGTGGCCGAGGATGTCGTCGGGGCTGGTCGGCTCCTCGATCCACAGCGGCTCGTACGCGGCGAGCCGGTTCACCCAGTCGATGGCCTGCGGCACGTCCCACACCTGGTTGGCGTCGATCATCAGCGTGCGGTCGCCGAGCTCCTCGCGCGCGATGGCCAGCCGCCGCACATCGTCCTCGACCCGCGCGCCGACCTTGAGCTTGACGTGGGTCCAGCCGTCGGCGACGGCCTCACGGCACAGGCGGCGCAGCTTGTCGTCGTCGTAGCCGAGCCAGCCGGGGGAGGTGGTGTAGCCGGGGTACCCGTGCTCGGCGAGTTCGGCGATCCTGGCCTCGCGCGTGGGGGCGAGCGCGGTGAGCATCTCGACGGCCTCGGCGGGGGTCAGCGCGTCGGACAGGTAGCGGAAGTCGCAGGCGGCGACCAGTTCCTCAGGCGACATGTCGGCGACCAGGCGCCACAGCGGCTTGCCGGCCCGGCGCGCCGCGAGGTCCCACGCGGCGTTCAGCACGGCCGCGGCGGACAGGTGCACCACGCCTTTCTCCGGCCCGAGCCAGCGCATCTGGCTGTCGGCCATGATGTCGCGGTACAGCCCGCCGAGGCCGGCCGCCACCTGGTCCACGTCACAGCCCGTCAGCCGTTGCCCGATCTGCCTGGCGGCGGCCACGCACAGGTCGTTGCCGCGGCCGATCGTGAACGTCAGGCCGTATCCGGCGAGGTCCGGCTCGTCGGTCTCCAGCACGACGTACGCCGCCGAGTAGTCGCCGTCCGGGTTCATCGCGTCCGACCCGTCGAGCGTCGCGGAGGTCGGGAACCTGATGTCGATCACGTTCACGGAGGTGATCGTCGGCATGGGCGAGCTCCAATTGGTCCGATGAATATGATTCGAACAGTAGAGTCACGTCCGAAAGAGGTCAAGTCGGCAGCGGAATTTCCGGCCAAATGCTTTACATTAACCCGATGAATCTGACAGGCTCGCCACGACATATGCCCGTGGACGACCAGCGGAGAAGGCACAGACCGTGAAGTTGATGCGTGTGGGTCCGCCGGGTCGTGAGCGGCCCTGCGTGATGGGGCCGGACGGCCGGGTTCTCGATCTGTCGTCGCTGACGGCGGACATCGACGGCGCGTTCCTCGAAGGCGGCGGCGTCGAGCGGGTGCGGACGGCGATGGCCGCGGGAGAGCTGCCGGAGGCGGGGCCGTACGAGCGGGTCGGCGCGCCGGTGGCCAGGCCAGGCAAGGTCGTCTGCATCGGCCTGAACTACTCCGACCACGCCGAGGAGACCGGCGCCACGCCACCCGCGGA
This sequence comes from Sphaerisporangium rubeum, assembly GCF_014207705.1. Taxonomy (NCBI): domain Bacteria; kingdom Bacillati; phylum Actinomycetota; class Actinomycetes; order Streptosporangiales; family Streptosporangiaceae; genus Sphaerisporangium; species Sphaerisporangium rubeum. Next base: position 4,420,361 of record NZ_JACHIU010000001.1, on the reverse strand, counting down.
GCCCGTGGTCTTCATGAAGGCCCCGAACACCGTGGTCGGTCCCGACGACGAGGTCCTCGTGCCGCGCCTCAGCGTGAAGACCGACTACGAGGTCGAGCTGGCCGTCGTCCTCGGCCGCACCGCGCGCTACCTGGCCTCGCCGGCGGACGCCGCCGAGGTGATCGCGGGATACGCCGTCGCCAACGACGTGTCGGAGCGCGAGTTCCAGATCGAGCGCGGCGGCCAGTGGGACAAGGGCAAATCGTGTGAAACATTCAACCCGCTCGGCCCCTGGCTGGTCACCCCCGAGGAGACCGGTGACCCGCAGGCACTGGGCCTGCGGCTGTGGGTCAACGGCGAGCTCCGCCAGAACGGCAGCACCAAGAACCAGATCTTCGGCGTGCACCACGTGATCTGGTACCTCAGCCAGTTCATGGTCCTCGAGGCCGGTGACGTGGTGAACACCGGCACCCCGGCGGGGGTCGCGCTCGGCCGCGGCCCCGAGGCGTATCTGCGCGCGGGTGACCTCGTCGAGGTGGAGATCGACGGTCTCGGCCGCCAGCGCCAGCGGATGGGGCAGGCATGAGCGAGCCGGCGGCCGGCCGGGGGGAGTTCGGCGGCCTGGTGGCCGTCGTCACCGGCGGCGCCTCCGGCATCGGCCAGGCCGTCGCGCGTGAGCTGGCCGCGCGCGGCGCCGAGGTGGCCGTCCTCGACCTCAAGGACACCGAGTTCGTGTGCGACGTCACCGACGACGACTCCGTGCGGCGCGCCGTCACGGCCGTCGCCGAGCGGTACGGCCGCATCGACGTGCTCGTCAACAACGCCGGCATCGGCGCGCAGGGGACGGTCGCCGACAACGACGACGCCGAGTGGCGCCACGTGTTCGACGTCAACGTGTTCGGCGTGGTCCGCGTGACCAGAGCGGCGCTGCCGTACCTGCGCAGGTCGCCGAGCGCCGCCGTCGTCAACACCTGCTCCATCGCCGCCACCGCCGGCCTGCCGCAGCGAGCCCTGTACTCCGCCTCCAAAGGCGCGGTGCTCGCGCTGACCCGCGCGATGGCGGCCGACCACGTCCGCGAGGGCATCCGCGTCAACTGCGTCACCCCCGGCACCGTCGACACCCCCTGGGTGGGACGTCTGCTGGACGCGGCCCCCGACCCCGACGGCGAGCGCGCCGCGCTGCGGGCCAGGCAGCCGCACGGCCGGCTGGTGAGCGCGCACGAGGTCGCCTGCGCCGTGGCCTACCTGGCGAGCCCCGCCGCCGGCTCCACGGCCGGCATCGAGCTGCCGGTGGACGGCGGGATGTCCGGTCTGCGGCTGCGGCCCCCCGCGCCATGACCGTCCCCGTGGCGGCGGTAGTGTCGGCGACTGTGACATCGTGCGAGGAGCGACGTCGTGCGGGTTGACCTGGCCTACGGCACCGGCGGCCTTGTCGTGGACCTTCCCGGCGAGCGGACCACCGTGATCACCCCGGCCGACCGGCCGGCGGCACCCGACGAGGCCGCCGAGCTGCGGCGCGCGCTGCGCGACCCCGTGGCGGGCCCGCCGCTGCGTGAGCGCGTCCGGCCGGGCCAGACGGTCGCCGTCTCCGCGTGCGACGGCACCCGGCCGCAGCCGAGACACCTCATGATCCCGGCGATCCTCGACGAGCTCGACGGCGTGATCGACCTCGGCGACGTCGTGATCCTCGTCGCCACCGGCACCCATCGCGGCAACACCCCCGCCGAGCTGCGCGCCATGTTCGGCGACCAGGTCGTGGACGCCGTGCGCATCGTCAACCACGACGCGCGCGACACCTCGTCGCTGCGCTGGGCCGGCCGCCACGGCAAGGACGTCCCGGTATGGCTCAACCGCGAGTGGCTGGACGCCGACGTGCGCATCACCACCGGTTTCGTGGAGCCGCACTTCTTCGCCGGCTTCTCCGGCGGCCCGAAGCTCGTCGCACCGGGCCTCGCCGCGCTGGAGACGGTGCTCACCCTGCACGACGCGGCCCGCATCGGCGACCCGCGCGCCACCTGGGGTGTCATCGAGGGCAACCCCGTGCACGACGACGTCCGCGCCATCGCCGCCGCCACCGGCGTCACGTTCGCGCTCGACGTCATGCTGAACCGCGAGCAGCGCATCGTTCGGGCCTTCGGCGGCGACCTGCTCCCCATGCACGCCGCGGCCACCGCCGCCGTCCGGCAGGCCGCGATGCGGCCGGTCGCCGAGCCGTTCGACGTGGTGGTGACGACCAACGCGGGCTTCCCGCTCGACCAGAACCTCTACCAGTCGGTCAAGGGCATGAGCGCCGCCGCGCAGGTGGTCAGACCCGGCGGCACCATCGTCTGCGCCGCCGAGTGCCGCGACGGGTTCCCCGACCACGGCTCCTACCGTGAGGTCCTCACCTCCGCCGCCTCGCCTGAGGCGCTGTTCCAGGAGATCTCCCGCCGCGAGGTGACCGTCCCCGACCAGTGGCAGGTGCAGATCCAGGCCCGTATCCAGCGCGCGGCCCGCGTGATCATGTACACCTCCGGTCTCGGCGACGCCGAGCTGGCCACGGCACACCTGGAGCGCACCGGCGACGTGGCCGCCACCGTCGCCGATCTCCCCGGCCGGGTGTGCGTGCTGCCGGAGGGACCCATGACCGTCCCCTACCTCACGCAGGAGTAGCAGTGCTCCGCTATCCCCTTCTCCACCCGCCGCTGCTCGGCGCGCTCGCGGCGACCGGCCACGGGTCCCGTGTCCTTCTCGCCGACGCCAACTACGCGCACGCCACCAACGTCCGCGCCGGTGCGCCGGTGATCCACCTGAACCTGCGTCCCGGCATGGTCCGCGTCGACGACGTCCTGGAGGTGCTCGTGGACGCCGTGCCGCTGGAGGCGGTGCACTCCATGCGTCCCGACGACGGCGGTGAACCCGGTGTCCTCGGCCGTTACCGCGACCTGCTCGGCCCGGCCCTGCCGGTCGAGCCGCTGCCACGGCAGGCCTTCTACGAGGCGGCGAAGGGGCCGGACGTGGCGTTCGCGGTGGCGACCGGCGACGAGCGGCTGTACGCCAACCTGCTGCTGACCATAGGTTTCGTCGTCCCCGCATGAGCGAGTCGCTCGACCTCGGGTACGCGCGGGTGGACCTCGGCCGCGAGGCCCGCCAAGGTCTGCCTGAGGTCGTCTACGGGCCCGGCAAACAGGTGGACGAGATCACCGGCATCGTCACCACGCTGCTCGGCAGGAACACCGGGCCGGTCCTTGTGACACGCGTCGAACCCGGCGTGGCCGCCGACGTGCTCGCGGCCGTCCCCGGTGGCCGGCACGACCCGGACGCACGCCTGCTCACCTGGCGCGAGGCCGCTCCGGCGGGACACACCGTGGCCGTGGTCACCGCGGGGACCTCCGACGGCCCGGTGGCCGCCGAGGCCGCCGCCGTCGCCACCGCGCTCGGGCTGCGCACGACGGTGGTGCGCGACGTCGGGGTGGCGGGCCTGCACCGCGTGCTGGCCGCCGTCCCCGACCTGCGCGCGGCCGACAGCGTGATCGTGATCGCCGGCATGGAGGGAGCGCTCGCCAGCGTCGTCGGCGGGCTCGTGGAGACACCGGTGATCGCCGTGCCGACCTCCACCGGGTACGGCGCGGCGCTCGAAGGCGTCACGGCCCTGCTGGCGATGCTCACCTCCTGCGCGGCGGGGATCACCGTGGTCAACATCGACTCGGGGTTCGGCGCCGCGCTCGCCGCCTTCCGCCTGACCAGGAGACCGGGATGATCCTCAGCCTGAACCCGTTCGGCGGCCTCGCGGGGGACATGCTGCTCGCCGCGCTGCTCGACGCCGGCGCGTCACTCGACGCCGTACGCCGCGCCGTCGCACTGACGGGGCTGACCGGGTGGCGGGTGGAGGCCGAGCAGGTACGCACCGGGCCGCTGGTCGCCGTACGTTTCCGCGTCGAGGTCGAGGACGACGCCACCGAGCGTCCCGCGGCGGAGCTGATCGCGATGGCGGCCCGGGCCGGCCTGCCGGTCGCCGAAGCGGCGCTCACCGCGATCGCCGAGGTCGAAGGCAGGCTGCACGGTGTCCCCGCCGCCGGCGTGCACCTGCACGAGCTCGGCGGCCACGACACACTGATCGACATCGTCGGCTGCGCGGCGGCGCTCCGCGACCTCGGCGTCACGCGCGTCCACTGCGCGCCGCTTCCGCTCGGCGGCGGCACGGTGCGCACCCGCCACGGCGTGCTCCCCGTACCGGCCCCCGCCACGCTGGCCCTGCTCCAGGGGGCCGTCGTGCGCGGCGGCGCGGCGGGGGAGGCCGTCACCCCGACCGGGGCCGCGCTGCTGCGCGCCGCCGGCGCGGACTACGGCCCCGCGCCGGAGATGACGCTGCGCGCCACCGGGTACGGCGCCGGCACGCGCGAGGTCCCCGGCCGGCCCAACGTCGTCGTCGCCATGCTCGGGGAACCCACCGCCGAGACCACACAGCAGGTCGTGCTGTCGGCGAACCTCGACGACGTGACCGGCGAGGTCCTCGGTCACGTGATCGAGCGCGCGCTCGCCGCCGGGGCCGCCGACGCGTGGGTCACCCCCGCCGTCATGAAGAAGACCCGTCCCGCGCACGTCCTGCACGTGCTCACCCCGCCGGAACTCGCGGGCCGCCTGGAGGAGCTCGTGCTCGCCGAGACCGGCAGCCTCGGACTGCGGCGCGGTGTGGTGGACAAGGTCGCGCTGCCGCGTCACTTCGAGACCGTGCGCCTGCACGGCCAGGACGTGCGCATGAAGCACGGCCCGTGGGGGGTCAAACCCGAGCACGACGACCTGGTGAGACTGGCCGCGGCCACCGGCAGGCCACTGAGGCAACTCGCACGAGAGGCGCTGGACGCACTGTGACCCGAATCGACGCGCACCATCACATCTGGGACCTGTCTCTGCGGCCGCAGGCATGGCTGGAACCCCCGCACATGGCGCTCATCAACCGTGACTTCTCCGTCGCCGACCACGCCGCCGAGACGGCGAAGGCCGGGATCGACCGTTCCGTCCTGGTGCAGGTCCTCCCCGACCTGGACGAGACCCGCGAGTTCCTCGACGCGGCGGCGCGGTCGGACACCGTCGCCGCGGTGGTGGGCTGGGCCGACCTGACCGGTCCCGGCCTCGCCGACGAGCTCGCCGCGCTCACCGCCGGCCCCGGCGGCGGCCTGCTGCGCGGGATCCGCCACCTGGTGCAGGGGGAGCCCGACCCGCGGTGGCTGGCGCGAGACGACGTGCGCGAGGGCCTGCGGCGGGTGGCCGAGGCCGGGCTCGTCTACGACCTGCTCGTCCTGCCGCACCAGTTGCCCGCGGCGATCGAGACCGTGCGCGCGCTGCCGCACCTGGGCTTCGTGCTCGACCACCTGGCCAAGCCGCCGATCGCGGCCGGAGAGCTCGACCCGTGGGCCGGCCTGATCCGTGAGCTCGCCGCGGAGCCCAATGTGACGGCCAAGGTGTCCGGTCTCATGACGGAGGCGTCCCCCGGCTGGAGTACCGAGGACATGTGGCCGTATGTCGGCGTCGCGCTGGAGGCGTTCGGCCCCGGCCGGTTGATGTTCGGCTCCGACTGGCCGGTCTGTCTCCTCGGGGGCACGCTCACGCAGTGGTCGGAGACGGTGACGGCGCTGCTCGACCGGGCCGGCCTCACACCGGCGGAGCGTGCCGCCGTGTTCGGGGGAACCGCGGCACGGGTCTACGACCTGGACGTGTAGCCACGGCGAGCCGGGACCCGTCCGCCCGTACCCCGGCGAGTGGCGACCCGCCTGCGGGCCGAAGTCGGCGTCGACGGCACCGCGGCGGGCTCGCCGGACGGGCGGACGGGAGCATGTGCGCGCGAGGAACGGCCGCGGTTGTCAGCCGCGGCCGGCCCGCGCGTCACCGGCACGTGCGCGACCGGACCGGTCCTCTCTCACGGCGAGAGGCGACTCCGGAGTGGGGACATCAACATGGGATGTTTTCTAAAGGCCTGAGCCGCTCGTTGTCCAGAGCCGGCGTGTGAAGCCCAAGTTGGCCGACCAAGCCGAAAGCCCGTGTCACGCCTTGATCCCTGGAAGTACCGATGATTTGATACGCGCTAACATCCTATGTCTCAGCTGAAATTTTCAGCTCAGGCACACGGCGCCGCCACCACTTCTCCCGGCGGCCAGGCACCCGCGAGCCACGTTCCGCGGTGAAACTCCTGGTACGGGGAAGGGTGTTCCGCGTGGCCGGGACGGACCCGATCCGCGGCCTGACGGGCCGGTATCGGCGGCCCTTGACACTCGGAAACGTCCCCTTAACATCGGGTCCCTGAGACCGAGTCGGCGCGGTCGATACTCCACTTCTTTCCGGCAACAGCGCGACGGCGCGCGCCTTGCCTGACTGAACTGTTCACGTCAGGAAGGAACGTCCCCTATGTTCCGACGTCCGTGGCTTCATGCGTTGGCCACGTTGGCGCTGGTCACTCCGGTAGCCCTCTCCATCAATGCCCCTGCCGCGGTGGCGGCTCCAGTTCCGGCGTCTGACTATCAGCAGGTGAGGCTGGCGACGGGGAGCTCGGCGCTGGGTGAGGCGATGTCGCTCGCGGTGATGCCGAACCGTTCGGTGCTGCACACCGCGCGTGACGGCACACTGCGGGTGACGACCGCGTCCGGCAGCACGAAGGTCGCCGGGAAGCTGAACGTCTACTCCCACGACGAGGAGGGTCTGCAGGGAGTAGCGGTCGACCCGAACTTCGCGACCAACCGGTGGGTGTGGCTGTACTACTCGCCGCGGCTGAGCACCCCGACCGGTGACGCTCCGGCGACCGGCACCCAGTCGCAGTTCGACCAGTGGAAAGGTGAGCTGTACCTGTCCCGGTTCACCCTCAAGTCCGACGACACATTGGACATGGCCAGCGAGAAGGTCGTGCTCCGGGTCGCCAACGACCGGGGCCAGTGCTGTCACGTGGGTGGTGACATCGACTTCGACGCGCAGGGGAACCTGTACCTGACCACCGGAGACGACACCAACCCGTTCGAGTCGTCGGGGTACTCTCCGCTGGACGAGCGGACCAACCGCAACCCGCAGTACGACGCGCAGCGGTCGGCGGCCAACTCCAACGACCTGCGCGGCAAGTTGCTGCGGATCAAGCCGCAGGACGACGGCAGCTACACCATCCCCAGCGGGAACATGTTCGCCCCCGGCACCGCGAGGACCCGGCCGGAGATCTACGCGATGGGGTTCCGCAACCCGTTCCGGATGAGCGTCGACAAGGGCACCGGCGTCGTGTATCTCGGCGACTACGGCCCCGACTCCGGCGTGACCGACGGCACCCGCGGACCGAGCGGCCAGGTGGAGTTCAACCGGGTCACCGGGCCGGGCTTCTACGGATGGCCGTACTGCACCGGCAGCAACTCCGGCAACGAGACCTACGGCGAGTGGACCTTCCCGAGTGGCCCGTCCGCCGGCAAGTTCAACTGCTCGGGTGGTCCCACCAACAACTCGTTCCGCAACACCGGTCTGACCACGTTGCCGGCGGCCAAGCCGGCGTGGATCCGGTACGCCGGTGACTCGGGTTCGCCGTCGGAGTTCGGCAGCGGCTCGGAGTCGCCGATGGGTGGGCCGGTGTACCGGTTCGACCCGAACCTCAGCTCCACGATCAAGTTCCCGCAGTCGCTGAACGGCCGGTTCTTCGCCGGTGAGTACGGACGGCGCTGGATCAAGGCGATCGAGGTGACGTCCTCCGGCGGCTACGGTGAGATCTCGGCGTTCCCGTGGAACGGCACGCAGGTCATGGACATGGCGTTCGGTCCCGACGGCGCGCTGTACGTGCTGGACTACGGCACCGGGAGCAACAACCAGGCGCTGTTCCGCATCGAGTACATCGGCGCCGGCAACCGCAACCCGATCGCGCGTGCGGCGGTGGACAAGACCTCCGGCGCCGCGCCGCTGACGGTGAACTTCTCCTCGGCCGGCAGCTCCGACCCCGAGGGTGGAGCCCTGTCGTACTCGTGGAACTTCGGTGACGGCACGTCCTCCACGTCGGCGAACCCGTCGAAGACCTACACCAGCAACGGGACGTACACCGCGACGCTGACGGTACGCGACCCGCAGGGGCTCACCGGCACCGCCAGTGTGATCGTCACGGTCGGCAACACCGCGCCGTCGCTGTCGCTGTCGTCGCCGGGAGACGGCCAGTTGTTCGCCTTCGGCGACACGGTGCCGTTCCAGGTCACCGGTAGCGACGCCGAGGACGGTGCGCTGGACTGCTCGAAGGTCACGGTGACCTACTTCCTCGGTCACGACAGCCACAGCCACCAGATCACCGGGAAGGACGGGTGCAGTGGATCGATCACGGTCCCGGTCGACGGTGAGCACGAGGCGGGGGCCAACCTGTACGGGTTGTTCGTGGCGTCCTACACCGACAGCGGCGGCCTGACCACGACCAGCACCCGCACGCTGCAGCCGCGCCACCGCCAGGCCGAGCACTTCGGCAACCAGCAGGGCATCCAGACGGCCGACCACACCAGCGCCGAGGGTGGGAAGACGATCGGGTTCACCGACGACGGTGACTGGATCTCCTTCCAGCCCTACAACCTGAGCGGAGCCAACAGGTTCACCGCGCGGGTGTCGTCGGCCGGTGCCGGTGGCCGCATCGAGGTGCGGGCCGGTTCCGCGACCGGCACGCTGCTCGGTACCGCGACGGTCGGGGTGACCGGAAGCTGGGAGACCTTCGCCGACGTGACGGCGTCGCTCAGCGGCGCGCCGTCCGGGACGACCACGCTGTACCTGGTGTTCCGCGGGGCCACCGGAAACGGCTACCTGTTCGACCTGGACGCCTTCACCATCGACAGCGGCACCACCCCCAGTCCGACGCCGACGCCGACGCCGACGGTGACGCCGACGCCGGGTGGCACGAGCCAGCTGCGCGGTGTGGCGTCCAACCGGTGTCTCGATGTGAACGGCGCGTCGCAGAACAACGGCGCCGCGGTGATCATCTGGGACTGCAACTCCGGCAACAACCAGAAGTGGACGTCGACGGCGGCCACCGAACTGCGGGTCTACGGCAACAAGTGTCTCGACGTGAACGGCGCGGGCACGGCCGACGGCACCGCGGTGATCATCTGGGACTGCAACGGCCAGAACAACCAGAAGTGGCGCCTGAACTCCGACGGCAGCATCACCGCCGTCGGCGCGAACAAGTGCCTGGACGTGGGTGCCACCGCCAACGGCACCACGGCCCGCATCTGGACCTGCAACGGCGGGAACGGCCAGAAGTGGACCCGCGTGTAGCACCACCCCCTGCAGGCGCACCGCCGGCAGGAAACCCCCCGCAGGTCGTTCCTGCGGGGGGCCGTCACACCATCCGGTTTCGACCGCACCTCGATCACCAACGGATGTGACACCCGGCACGGCCCCCACCCGCGGGGCCGTGCCTGGCATCGCGAAAGGACCTCCATGTTCCGACGATCCAGTCTCGTGGCGACGGCCGTCGCCGCCGTGCTGACCGCCGCCGTCTCCGTCGTCCCGGCGCAGGCCGCGGCGTTCAAGGTGCTGGTGTTCTCCAAGACCGCCGGGTTCCGGCACGACTCCATCCCCACCGGCATCCAGGCCATCCGTGACCTCGGCAACGCCAACGACTTCACCGTCGACGCCACCGAGGACTCCAACGCCTTCACCGCCTCCAATCTCTCGCAGTACAAGGCGGTGATCTTCCTCAGCACCACCGGTGACGTGCTGAACAGCACTCAGCAGAGCGCGTTCCAGTCGTTCGTCGACGGCGGCGGCGGCTACATGGGTATCCACGCCGCGGCCGACACCGAGTACGACTGGCCGTACTACGGCACCCTGGTCGGCGCGTGGTTCAACAGCCACCCCGCGATCCAGACGGCCACCGTGCGCACCGAGAACCGCGCGCACCCCGCCACCTCGCACCTCGGCGCGACCTGGTCGCGCAGCGACGAGTGGTACAACTTCCGCACCAACCCGCGCTCCACCAACCGCGTGCTGCAGAACCTCGACGAGAGCAGCTACAGCGGCGGCGGCATGGGCTCCGACCACCCCATCACCTGGTGTCACCCGCAGTCCGCGGGCCGCTCGTTCTACACCGGCCTCGGCCACACCCAGCAGTCCTACTCCGACAGCGCGTTCCGCACCTTGCTGCTCGGCGGCATCCGGTACGCCGCGGGGGCCGCCAAGGCCGACTGCCGGCCCGAGAGCGGCTACACCACCCTGTACAACGGCTCCACCAACGGCTGGACCCAGACCGGCCCGGGGTCGTTCACCAACAGCGACGCCACGCTGACCTCGCAGGGTGGCATGGGGATGCTGTGGTACAACGCCAAGGAGTTCGGTTCGTACTCCCTCAAGCTGGACTTCCGCATCACCGGTGACTCCAACTCCGGTGTCATCATCGGGTTCCCCCCCACCACCAACCCGCAGACCGCGCTGGACACCGGCCACGAGGTCCAGATCGACGCGACCGACTCCGCTGACAAGACCACCGGCGCGGTCTACGGATTCAAGTCCGCCGACATCGCCGCTCGTGACGCCGCGCTCAACCCCCCCGGTCAGTGGAACACGTTCGAGTTGCTGGTCGAGGGTGAGCGCCTGCAGGTGTTCCTCAACGGCTCCAAGATCAACGACTTCACCAACACCGACCCGGTCCGCTCCCTGCAGCAGGGCTACATCGGGATCCAGGAACACGGCGGCACCGACCAGGTCTCCTACCGCAACATCCGCATCAAGGAGTTCAGCGGCCCGAACCCGACCCCGACCCCCACGCCGACCCCGACCCCGACCCCCACGCCGACCCCGACTCCCACCCCCACCCCGACGGCCGGGACCACCACCGCGATCCGCGGTGTCGGATCGGGACGGTGCCTGCAGCCCACCAACAACTCCACCTCCAACGGCGCGCAGATCGTGATCTGGGACTGCAACGGCCAGACCAGCCAGCGCTGGACCTCCACGGCCGCCAGTGAGCTGCGGGTCTACGGCAACAAGTGCCTCGACGTGAACGGCGGCGGCACCGCCGACGGCAGCGCGGTCATCATCTGGGACTGCAACGGCCAGAACAACCAGAAGTGGCGCTTCAACTCCGACGGCAGCATCACCGCCGTCGGCGCCAACAAGTGCCTGGACGTCAGCGGAGCCGGCACTGCCAACGGCTCCAGGCTCCACATCTGGTCCTGCCACGGCGGCACCAACCAGAAGTGGACGCGTGTCTGACGTGTCCCGGTGACCGGTTCACCAGTCGCATGACTCTGACTCCCGGCGGCACGTGCCGTGGCCGCCGGGACGTCAGCCCATCCGCACCCCCTCCCGCGATGGAGAACTTCTATGTCCGACTTTTCGCGTAGGCAGCTGTTCCGCTTCGGCGCCGCCGGCGCCGGAGCGGCGCTGGTGCCGTTGCAGTGGACGGCCACCGCGAACGCCGCCTCCGCTCCTCCCGCGCAGGTGGCGGCGGCCAACGACCTGGCGCTCTGGTACAACGCAGGCGCCGGCACCGACTGGCTGCGGGCCCTTCCCATCGGCAACGGCCGCCTCGGCGCCATGGTGTTCGGCAACGTCGACGTGGAGCGCCTGCAGCTCAACGAGGACACCGTCTGGGCCGGCGGGCCGTACGACCAGAGCAACACCCGAGGCGCCGGAGCGCTGGCACAGATCAGGCAGGCCGTCTTCAACAACCAGTGGAGCCAGGCGCAGACCCTGATCGACCAGAACATGCTCGGCAGCCCCGCCGGGCAGCTCGCCTACCAGACCGTCGGCAACATCCGGCTCACCTTCGGGGCCGGCGGGAGCGGGGTGTCGGAGTACAACCGCCTGCTCGACCTGACCACGGCGACCACGGTGACGACGTACCTGCAGAACGGCGTGCGGTACCGGCGTGAGACGTTCGCCAGCGCACCCGACCAGGTCATCGCCATCCGCCTGACCGCCGACCGGACCGGCTCCATCACGTTCTCCGCGACGTTCGACAGCCCGCAGAGCACGACGCGCACCAGCCCGGACAACCTGTCGGTGGGCCTGAACGGCGTCTCCGGCAACTTCGAGGGCAAGACGGGCTCGGTGCGGTTCCTCGCGCTGGCGAGGGCCGTCGCCGACGGCGGCACCGTCAGCAGCTCCGGCGGCACACTGCAGGTGCGGAACGCCAACAGCGTCACCTTGCTGATCTCCATCGGCACCAGCTACGTCAACTACACCAACGTCGGCGGCGACTACCAGGGCATCGCGCGCAACTATCTCAACGCGGCGCTCGGCAGGACCTACGACGACCTGCGGGCCCGGCACGTGGCCGACTACCAGGCGTTGTTCGGCCGCACGAGCCTGGACCTCGGCCGCACGTCCGCGGCCGACCAGCCGACCGACGTGCGGATCGCGCAGCACAACAACACCACCGACCCGCAGTTCTCGGTGCTGTTGTTCCAGTTCGGCAGATACCTGCTGATCTCCTCCTCACGGCCCGGGACGCAGCCGGCCAACCTGCAGGGCATCTGGAACGACTCGCTGGCCCCGTCGTGGGACTCCAAGTACACGATCAACGCGAACCTGCCGATGAACTACTGGCCGGCCGACACCACGAACCTGTCGGAGTGCTTCGACCCGGTCTTCAAGATGATCAACGACCTGACGGTCACCGGCGCGCGAACGGCACGCGTCCAGTACAACGCCGGCGGCTGGGTCACCCACCACAACACCGACGGCTGGCGGGCCACGTCCGTCGTGGACGGCGCGCTGTGGGGCATGTGGCAGACCGGCGGCGCGTGGCTGTCCACCCTGATATGGGACCACTACCAGTTCACCGGGGACCAGGCGTTCCTGCAGCAGTACTACCCGGCGATGAAGGGTGCGGCGCAGTTCTTCCTCGACACCCTGGTGAACGAGCCGAGCCTCGGCTACCTCGTCACCAACCCGTCGAACTCGCCTGAGCTGCCCCACCACTCGGGGGTCAGCGTGTGCGCGGGCCCGACGATGGACAACCAGATCCTCCGCGACCTGTTCAACGGTGTCGCGCAGGCCAGCCAGGTGCTCGGCGTCGACTCCGACTTCCGCACCAGAGTGCTCGCCGCCAGGGACCGGCTCCCCCCGATGAAGGTCGGCTCGCGCGGCAACATCATGGAGTGGCTGTACGACTGGGTGGAGACCGAGCCGAACCACCGGCACATCTCCCACCTGTACGGCCTGCACCCGAGCAACCAGATCACCAAGCGCGGCACCCCGTCGCTGTACACCGCCGCGCGCCGCACGCTGGAGCTGCGCGGCGACGACGGCACCGGATGGTCGCTCGCCTGGAAGATCAACTACTGGGCCCGCATGGAGGAAGGCGCACGCGCGCACACCCTCATCCGCCTGCTGGTGACCACGTCCAGGCTCGCGCCGAACATGTTCGACCTTCACCCGCCGTTCCAGATCGACGGCAACTTCGGCGCGACGTCCGGCATCGCCGAGATGCTGCTGCAGAGCCACAACGGTGAGCTGCACGTGCTGCCGGCGCTGCCGTCGGCGTGGCCGAGCGGCAAGGTCCAGGGCCTGCGGGGCCGCGGCGGCTACACCGTGGACACCACCTGGAGCTCCGGCTCGCCGAGTGAGATCCTCGTCAAGTTCGACCGCGACGGCACGGTCAACGTGCGCAGCCGCCTGTTCACCGGCACCTACCAGGTGGTGGACACCTCGACCGGCGAGGCGGTCACCGTCACCAAGCCCGAGTCCGACGTCATCCGGCTGACCGGTGCCGCGGGCCGCACTTACCGCGCGACCGGCCAGGGAGGCAACCCCCCGACCGGCGTGGCCACCGTCTACGCCGACACCAACTACGCCGGCGCCAGCGCGTCCCTGCCGACAGGGGACTACACGGCCGCGCAGCTCCAGGCCCTCGGCATCGGCCTGCGAACCATCTCCTCCCTGCGCGTCACCAGCGGCTACCAGGTGACGGCCTTCGCAGGCGACAACTTCTCCGGCACGAGCTGGACCTTCACCGCCGACAACGCCAACCTGAGCAACACCGGCAACAACGACGCCATCGCGTCGCTGCGCGTGACCACCGCGAGCACCACCCCCACGGGGTACTCGCGGATCACCAACGCCACCAGCGGCCTGGTGCTGGACAGCGGCGGCAACGTCGCCTCCGGCTCCAACGTCAAGCAGTGGAACTACGACGGCAGCAACAACCTGCAGTGGCAGCTCGTCGACCTCGGCAGCGGCTGGTACCGCATCGTCAACCGCACCAACGGCATGGTGATCGACAGCTGGGGGAACACCTCCAACGGCGCACCGGCCCGGCAGGCGGCCTGGAGCGGCAGCAACAACCAGCAGTGGCGCCTCAACAGCGTCGGCAACAACCGCTACCAGATCATCAACCGCGGCACGGGAACCGCGCTCGACGGCATGGGAAGCACGAGCGCCGGCTCGACCGTCGGGATGTGGACCCCGAACAACAGCACCAACAACCAGTGGACCATCACCACGGTCTGATCCCTTGAGAAACGCACCTCGCCGCGACCGGTCACCGGTCGCGGCGAGGTTCTTCGCACGTCCGCCTGCTCCGCGGCGGGGTTCTCTCCGCGCGTCCGCCTGTTCCGCGGCGGACGGACGTCCAGGCACCGTCAGGTGCCGGCGTCGCGCGACGCCGGCACCTGACCCCGTGAACGTCACACGGTCGTGACGGTCCACTGGTTGTTGGCGTTGCTGTTCGGGGTCCACATCGCGACCGTGGAGCCCGCGGTGGTGCTCCCCATGCCGTCCAGCGCGGTTCCCGTGCCGCGGTTGACGATCTGGTAGCGGCCGTTGCCGACGCTGTTGAGGCGCCACTGCTGGTTGTTGCTGCCGCTCCAGGCCGCCTGCCGGGCCGGTGCGCCGTTGGAGGTGTTCCCCCAGCTGTCGATCACCATGCCGTTGGTGCGGTTGACGATGCGGTACCAGCCGCTGCCGAGGTCGACGAGCTGCCACTGCAGGTTGTTGCTGCCGTCGTAGTTCCACTGCTTGACGTTGGAGCCGGAGGCGACGTTGCCGCCGCTGTCCAGCACCAGGCCGGTCGCGGCGTTGGTGATCCTGGACCAGCCGGTCGGGGTGGGGCCCGAGCCGAGCGAGGGGATGGTGCCGGAGAAGGTCAGCTTGACCACGTACGCCGGTGCGCTGAACGGCGGGTTGGTGCCTGGCGTGGTGATGTGCAGGCCCGAGCCGTCCTGCGTGCGGGACGGCAGGTCGATGTACTGGCCGGCGGTGGAGCCGAGGAGCTGCACCGACGCCAGAGTGCTCAGGTTGATCCGGTTGGAGCCGAGGGTGGGGATGTGGAAGGTGCCGCCGGGCCACCCGAGCACGGTGGCGTACAGCACGCGGTTGTCCTTGCTGCGGGTGAACCGGATGTCCTGGTTGGTACCGGCCCGCGGCGTCACGAACGAGCCGCCACCCATCTGGGTGGGGCCTTCGCCGAAGACGGCCCACGCGCGGGTGGAGTAGATGGACTCGCCGAACCGCTTCAGGTAGTCGCCGATGCCGAGCAGGATGGTGCGCTGACCCGAGGGGATGGTGCCGTCCGCCATGGGGGCGATGTTCAGCAGCATGTTGCCGTTCTTGCTGACCCGGTCGATCAGCGAGTGCAGCATGGCGTTCAGCGAGTAGTAGCCGATGCCGTTGGTGTAGCACCAGCTCGAACTGGAGATGCTGTCGTCGGTCAGCCAGTACGGCGTCTGGATGCCGGCCGGCCCGCCGCGCTCGTAGTCGACGACCTCGCCGCGGGTGTTGAAGCCGTCCTTGTACGTGGCGACGAAGTCCCTGTTCAGCGACACGGCCTTGTTGTAGTAGTACGCCAGGAAGTTCAGCCGGTGGTTCTCCGGGACGCGGCTGAGGTTGAAGTCCTGCCAGATGACGTCCGGCTGGTACCCGTCGACGACCTCCCTGAGCTTGTCGTACCAGAGCTGGTTCTCGGCGTTGACGTCGAGCTGGCCGTAGAGCTTGCGCAGGCTGGTGCTCGACTGCGACGGGGCCCACTGGTAGAAACCGGTGAAGTTGTAGGCGTGGTGCAGCGCCGCCAGGAGCTTGAGACCCTTGGCGCGGATGGCGTCGGCGTGCAGCCGCAGCAGGTCGAGCCGGGGGCCGGTGGCGACGGAGTTCCATTCGTTCACCGAGCTGTTCCACATCGAGTAGCCGTCGTGGTGCTCGGCCACGGGGCCGGCGAACTTCGCGCCGGCGTCGGCGAACAACTGGGCCCACTCGTTCGGGTCGAAGTTCCCCCCGGCGGACTTCAGCTTCGGCGCGAACTGCACCCACTGACCGGCCCGGTTGTTCGCCCCGTTGATGAAGTTGTGGTACGGCCACGCCGACGGGTCGCCGTAGACGCTCTTGTGGTGGTTGTTCTCGTTCGACCCGTTGTTGTACATGTTGCGCGGGTACCACTCGTTGGCGAACGCCGGAACGCTGAAGACGCCCCAGTGGAAGTAGATGCCGAACTTGGCGTCCTGGAACCACTCGGCCGCCGGCGGGTGCTGGTCCACCGACGACCAGCTCGCGGTGTAGCTCTGCGGGCCCTCGGTGGCCCACGCGGGGGTGCGGATCCCGAGCAGTCCCGCGGCCGCGATGCCTCCGGTGCCTGCGAGCATCGCACGACGGGTGAACTGGTACGGGGACGAAGACATGGGGGTGCCTTTCGGGGACGAGCGGAGCTCTCCACCGGCTCACCTGAAGAGAGCTTCGCACAGAGACATTGGATGTCTTTGTAAATCGGCTCCGATGGTATGTCCAGCAGTCCGGGAGATTAGGCGGATCGGGCCTTTTCGCAGCCATGAAAACATAGGATCTATCTGAAAGTTTCATGCTGTGGATCCGCCGGAAAGCCCTCAACGGCGCCGCCTGCACGGTCGGCTGACCTCCTGAACACTGTGAAGGGGTGGCGGCCCGGAGGACTCCACCCCTTCACGGGTAGGGGCACCCTCGCCGGGGCCGGTCAGCCGCCCCGGCGAGGGTGTGCTCTGTCAGACGCGCGTCCAGCGCTGGTTCGCGCCTCCGTTGCAGTCCCAGATGGCGAGCTTCGTCCCGTTGGCGGTGGCGTTGTTCGGCACGTCCAGGCACTTGTTCGCGCCGACCGCGGTGATGGTGCCGTTGGAGTTGAACCGCCACTGCTGGTTGTTCTGGCCGTTGCAGTCCCAGATGATGACGGTGGTGCCGTTGGCCGTGCCTCTGTTGTTGACGTCCAGGCACTTGTTGCCGAACACCCGCAGTTCACCGGAGGTGGTCGAGGTCCACCGCTGGCTGGTCTGGCCGTTGCAGTCGTAGATCTGCGCCTGCGCGCCGTTGGTCTGCGACGAGCCGGTGACGTCCAGGCACCGGTTCGACCCGACCCCCCTGATCGAACCCGCGCCGGCCGTCGGGGTCGGGGTCGGGGTCGGCGTGGGGGTGACGGTCGGCGTCGGCGTGGGGGTCGGGTTCGGCGTGCCGCCGCCGCTCACGATGTACATGGCGGCCCCGTGTCCGGGGACCGACGCGCTGATCGAGCCGGAGGACGAGCCGGTCGAGTGGGCCCACAGGTCGCGCACCGAGAACGACGACGCCGAGCCGAGGCCGAGCGCCGAGGCCGTGGTGGAGACGGTCGCCGTGCCGCTGCCGCGGTTCAGCAGCACCACCGCGACCGACCCGTTGGCCATCGGCTTGCGCCACACCTCGAGGTCGCCGCTGTCACTGATCTTGTGACCCTGCTTGCCACCCCAGTCCTGGTTGACCGCGATGACCTCGGTGTTGGTGAGGGTCGTCCGCGTGTCCGCGCTCATCGACCGGATGTCGTTGCCGGCGATGAGCGGCGCGTTCAGCAGGGCCCACAGGCTGAAGTGCGCGCGGCCCTCGGTCGCCGACAGGGAGCCGACGCCGACCTCCAGCATGTCGGGGTCGTTCCAGCCGCCGGGTCCCGAGTACGACTCCAGCCCGACCTGCCGGTCCAGGATGCCGGTGATCGAGCCCCAGTTGGCCTGGATGTCCCCGGTGTTGCGCCAGGAGTTGCCGACCGGCATGCCCCAGGTCCACACGTTCTCCTGGCCCCAGTTGCACAGGCTGTACAGGATGCGCCGGCCGGTGGCCGCCAGCGCGTCACGCATGGCGGTGTACCGCTGCTGACCGTTCTTCCCCTGGTGGTCGCCGCAGTTGTCGTACTTGAGGTAGTCGATCCCCCAGGAGGCCCACAGCGCGGCGTCACGCTGTTCGTAGCCGAGGCTCGCCGGGTACCCCGCGCAGGTCGTCGTCCCCGCCGAGGAGTAGATGCCGAGCTTCAGCCCCTTGCCGTGGACGTAGTCCGCCAGGGCCTTCATGCCGCTCGGGAACTTCGCCGGGTCGGCCACCAGGTCGCCGCTGGAGTTGCGGCTCTTGGTCGACCAGCAGTCGTCGATGTTGACGTAGGTGTAGCCCGCCGCCGCCATGCCGCTGGACACCATGACGTCCGCGGTCTGCTTGATCAACGTCTCGTTGATGTTGCAGCCGAAGGTGTTCCAGTCGTTCCAGCCCATCTGCGGCGTGCGGGCCAGTCCGTTCTCCAAGGCGGTCGCCGGCGACATGGCGCCGCCGACCCCCACGAGTGAGCCGGCGGCCAGCGCCGCCGCGAGCGTCCAACGCAGAACCGTACGCATCGGTTTGTCGTACCTCCTGTGCCGTGGTGGTGTGATCAGCGGAAACCGGTGGCGTCCGGCACGTGCGGTGCTCGTCGGGGGCTCGTCGAGGGCTCGTCGAGGGCTCGTCGAGGGCTCGTCGGGGGCTTGTCGAGGGCCTGTCGGGGGCCCGTCGGGGGCCCGTCGGTGGCCCCGCGCGTGCCGGACGCCGTGTGCGGGGATCAGCGGTAGCCGGCGGCCACGATGTTGGCCTGGACGGCGTTCTCGGTGGCGTCCGAGGGATAGCCGGAGGTCATGACGCCTTCGTAGAAGGTGCCTTGCGCGCCGTGGCTGTTGTCACCGCCGATGCCGAGGATGATGGCGCCTTCCTTCTTCATCGGGTTGTAGCCGGACACGTTCGGCCGCACCCCGTTGTAGAAGGTGGACAGGCTCCCCGACTGCGCGTTGCCGCCGCGGATGGCCCAGTGGTTCGGCTCACCCTTGACGATGGCCGTCAGGTAGCGGTGGCTGATGGTCGGGTCACCCGCGTTGTACTTCTGGTTCACCCCGGAGAACAGCCCGTTCTCCAGGTCGGCCATGATCCAGGGTCCGTTGCCCGCGCCGTAGCCCCAGACCTTGATGTTGCCGAAGTAGATGGCCTCCATGGTGCCGTTGCCGTTGTCACGGCTGTTGGTCTCGGCGTTGCCGTAGTCGAAGCAGCAGCCGCCGTTGTAGTGCTGGCCGTTGAAGATGGCGTACATGCCTTCGGGCTGGTCGCCGCGCGCGACGCCGTTGGTGGCGTTGTTGCGGTAGCCGACACCCGGGGCCACGAACACGCCGTACGCCTTGCGGCCGCCGACCGTGGTCGGTGCGGCGGTGGCGTTGGCAAGGTTGTCGTACCCGCCGGCCGCCGGGCCCTGGAAGCCGCCGGGAGGCGCCTGCGTGAGGCGGTTGCCGCGGCCGCTCTGGTCGTAGATGACGCTGATCAGGCAGGTGGTGTTGGCGCAGAACGCGTCCTGCGCCGCGGCGTCGGCGACCCCGCCGGGGCTCAGCACGCCGATGTCGCGCGTGGTGTTGTCCGAGGAGCGCCGCACCTGGTACAGCGGCCCGTTGTAGGCGCCGTACAACGCGCGGGTGGTGCTGTGCGCGGCGACGCACGGGGTGCCGCCGGAGGCGTAGATGTCACAGGGGCCGCTGGTCGGCGGCGGCGGCGTCGGAGTGACGGTCGGTGTCGGGCTGAGCGTCGGGGTCGGGGGCGGCGTGGGGGACGGCGACGTGGTGGCGCCGTTGCACGGGGTGCCGTTGAGCACGAAGTCGTCCGGCGCCGGGTTGGTGCCGTTCCAGGAGCCGTTGAACCCGAAGCTGATGCTCGCCGCGGTGGGGATGCTCGCGTTGTAGGCGGCGTTGGTGACCGTCACCTGTGACCCGGACTGCGTGTGGGTGCCGTTCCAGAGCTGCGTGATGGTCTGGCCCGCTCTGAACGACCACGTGAGGCGCCAGCCGTTGATCGGATCACCCAGATTTTTAACGCTAACATTCGTGCCGAACCCACCGGGCCACTCGTTGGTGACGGTGTAGGTGACCTGACACCCCGCTGCCGCGGCGGACGCCAGACGTGTGCCGGTCACCCCCGCCGCGGCCATGACGAGCGTGATCGCCGCGGCGATCATCACCCCTGCCCGGGTGAGGGAATGTGCCTTCCTCATCGATGCTCCCTTTGCTTGACGTTGAATTTCCGTCTGCACGGGCCGGAACGGCAGCATTGTTAGCGCTAACAAAGCGACTCGTCGCTCACCTCCCGGCGGCGATCGCAGGCGAGGTGGAGCTAATACGACCCCGGAGGCGCCGTCAATGACGCCGCAGGCGATGGCTCCGCGCCGCGCCGCCGGGAAGCGTCTCGGTCTGCGGATACGGCGGCACGAGACGCGGCGGGCCGGCCGCGCGTCCCGAAACTTTCACCGCCACGGAGCACCCGATGTGCGAAGGGGCCACCGGGTCAGGTGAGAGCCGCGGTCATCGGGTCCCGGTTGCGTTCGTGCGCGCCGGCGAGGATGAGGTAGGCGGCGGCCGTCCAGGTGTAGGCGCGGTCGCGCAGACCGGTGCCGCTGCGCGCGTCGAAGTTCTCCGCGAACCCCGACTTCTCGCACAGCGCGCGGAAACGAGCGCTGATCTCGTCCGCCAGGCCGGTATGGCCGGCGCGGCGCAGCCCGTCCTCGATGAGCACGGTCGACGGAGCCCAGACCGGGCCGCGCCAGTAACCGTCGTCCTGGTAGTGCTCGGACGTGGGAAGCTCGGTGGCCAGCCCGAACTCGGTCAGGTGCGCGCTGATGCCGTCGGCCAGCGCCGCCGCGACGGGTTCCGGCAGCTCCTCCCCGAGGACGATCGGCATGTGCGACAGCAGGGTCGCGCTGTGCCACGTGCGGCCGGTGTGCGCGCTCCTGGCGAGGAAGCGCTCGCCGTCCCACAGCTCCGTCAGCAGCGCCTCGCGCATGGCGTCCGCCTCGCGTCCCCACATGGCGGCCGCGTCCGGCATCGCCAGCCCGGCCGCGAGACGCGCCAGCTCACGCATCTGCACGACGAGGAAGGCGGCGAGGTCGGCGGTCTCCACGACCCGTTCGGGGTCGAAGATGGTGGAGTTGTCCCAGCCGCTGTCGTTGCCGTGCTGGTAGTGCGCCAGCGGCCGGCCGGGGACGCGCCGCATGCCGAGCCAGAACAGGGTCCACCGCTCCAGCAGCCGGTACACCTCGGCCGTCTCGCCGTCGTGCGGTGACCGCAGCCGCCGCAGGGCCCAGCCGTGGATCGGCGGTTTGACGAAGTTGTAGAGGATCTCCGAATGGGTGATGGAGTCGGGGAGCGCGCCGGTGGGGTCCTGGTGGTCGAAGACCAGCCGGAACTGGTCCCACGCCAGCTCAGGCAGCCCGCCGGCGAGGGCCAGCGCGTTGAAGCAGTGGTCCCAGCTCCACACCTTGTCCATCCAGTGCTTGGACATCAGCACGGCGGGCCGGGTGACGAACCCGGCCGGCCGCACGGTGGCCGACCACAGGACGTACGCGGCCAGCTCGGCGGCCGGCGTCCGGTCGCTGCGCCACGGGGCCACCGCGTCGCGAAACGGTTCGAACTCCGCGCGCGCGGCGGCGACCACCGCGTCGAACCCCGTCCCGCCGGTGTACGGCGCGCGGCCCGTCTCGTACTCCTCGACCGCGACCTCCCACTCCTCGCCGTCCGGCAGCACGACGCCGCGCTCGGCGGTCCCGAGCGCCTGCACGCCGTGCTCCCCGTCGATCCGGCCGCGCAGCAGCGTGACCCGGTAGCGGCGGCCCGTCTGGTACACCGTGAGCACCCATGAGCCGTCACCGGGATCCCGGTAGAAGTACGGCCCGCTGAACGGCGTGAGCACCGGGTCCGCCGCGATCAGCCGCAGCCCGAGACCCTCGCCGCGCACGCGCACCGTGCCGGTGTCCTCGTACGCCAGGTCGATGCGGCCGGCGTCACAGGCCCAGGTCAGCGTGTGCGGCGTGGCGGTGACGACGGTCTCGGCGCGCGTGCCCCCCGTCGTGGGGATCAGCCGCAGGATCGGGTGCATGCCGGTCTGGTGCGACACCAGATGGATGTCGTCGGCGTAGTCGTTCTCACCGACCACGGGGGACAGGCAGAACCAGGATCCGCGGTAGCTGAACGGGATCTCCCTCGGGGAGAACACCGGGCCTGCGGTCATGTGGTGGGGATCCCTTCGGTCGGATGCGGGCCGGTCAGTGCTTGACCGCACCCGCGGTGACTCCCGCCGCGACGTACCGCTGGGCGATGACCAGCAGGACGGCGGCGGGGATGGAGGCGATCACGGCGGTGGCCATGATGGCGTTCCACTGCTGGTTGTTGTTTCCGATGTAGTGGTAGATGCCGAGCGTGATCGGCTGGTGATCGCCTCCCTGGTCGAGGGTGCTGGCGAAGATGAAGTCCGACCAGGCCCACAGGAACGCGAACAGCGACACCGTGATGATCGAGTTGCGGCTGACCGGCAGCATGATCGACCAGAACGTCCGCACCGCACCCGCGCCGTCCACCTTGGCCGCCTGCAGCAGCTCGTCCGGTACGCCGGACATGAACGTCGCGAGGACCAGCACGGCGAACGGCACGGCGAGCGTCGAGTCGGCCACGATCAGCCCGGGGACGGTGTTGAGCACCCCGGTGCTCAGGAAGATGGCGTAGAACCCCATCGCCATGATGATCCCGGGGATCATCTGCGCGATCAGCAACAGGAAGCCCAGCGTGCCGCCGCCGCGCGGACGCAGCTTGGCCAGCGAGTACGCCGCCGGCGCCGCGACCACCAGGGTGAGCGCCACCGTGCCGAGCCCGACGACCATGCTGACCCCGAGGTACGGCAGCTGCTGGTCGAGCACCGCGCGGTAGCCCTCCAGGGTGCCGTCCACGGGGAACCACGACGGCGGGCTCTTGCGCATGTCCTTCTCCTTGGTGAAGGACACGTTGACCATCCAGTAGACCGGGAAGAGCATGAGCCCGGTGAGCAGCAGCCCCGCCGCGGTCCTGCCCCACCGGTACACGGCGCCGGTCCTGGTGCTCCTCACGGCCCCTGCCTTCGCTGGACGCGGATGTAGATCAGCCCGAACACCAGCGCCGTCACGATCAGCAGGTTGCCGACCGCGGCGCCGGGGCCGAAGGCCGGCAGCAGGTTGCCGAACCCGAGCCGGTAGGACCAGGTGGCGAACGTCGTGGAGGAACCGCTCGGCCCTCCCTTGGTCATGATCCAGATGATGTCGAACACCTTCAGGGTGTAGACGAGTCCGAGCAGCAGCGTGATGGCCGACACCGGCCGCAGCAGCGGGAAGATCACCCGCCAGAACCGCTGCCACCCGGTGGCGCCGTCCAGTGCGGCGGCCTCGTAGACGGCCGGGTCGATGGCCTGGAGCCCCGAGTACAGGACCACCAGGTTGAACGGGATCCCGATCCAGATGTTGGCGATGGTCACCGACCACAGCGACCAGTCCGGCGAGGTCAGCCAGTGGACGGGATCCACGCCGAAGAGCCCGAGCACCGCGTTGACGATGCCGGAGTCGCTGTTGAGCATCCACGACCACGTCGAGGACGACACGATCAGCGGCAGCAGCCACGGCACGAGGAACAACGCGCGCAGCGTCGCCGACAGCCGGAAGTGGCCGCGGAAGAACATCGCCAGCGCCAGCCCGATGCCGAACTGGAAGGCCAGCGACACCACCGTGAAGACCACCGTGTGCCACAGCGCGGGCCCGAACGTCGCGTCCTTGAGCACCTTGGCGTAGTTGGCGAACCCGGTGAACGGCGCGTCCCCCTGGACGAAGGACCGCACCGTGTAGTCGCGCAGGCTCAGCTCGACGTTGCGGTAGAGCGGGAACGCGTAGAACACCAGCAGGTACACGGCGATCGGGAGGAGGAACCCCCACGCGGCCCACTGCGGGGACCAGGGGCGTGCCCCACCGCGGCCCCCGCTCCGGCGCCGTCCCGCCGGGCCGGCGGGGCCGGTGGCGGGACGGGCCGGTGCTTGTGCGACTCGGCTCATGCGGGTCTCTACTGCGTCGCGCTCGCCGCCGCGGCCTGCGCGTCGGTCATCGCCTGCCGCGGGTCCTTCGAACCGCTGAGCGCGGCCTGCACGGCCCCCCACATCGGCTCGGAGATCTTCGGGTACTTGGTGCCGAGGTCGTCACTGGTACGGCCCTTGGCCGCCTTGACCGCCTCCACCCACACCTTCAGGTCGGGGTTCTGCTCGACCTGCTTGGCCTGCACCTGCTCGGTCGGCGCGATGTAGGACAGCGCGGTCGTCGTGGCGAGCGAGTTGTCCGTGCTGGCCAGGCAGCTCACGAGCTTCTGCGACGTGGCGTAGCGCGCGGTGTCCTTCTGCACGGGGATGCTGACGAACTCGCCGCCGGTCGGCGCCGGCGCGGTGCCGCCGTCCTTGGCGGGGACGGGGATGATGCCGTACTCGAAGCCGGCGTCCTTGGCGTTGCCGAGCTGCCAGGTGCCGTTCTCGGCGAAGGCGAAGTCGCCGCTGGCGAACTCCTGCCAGCTCGTGGTCTGCGTGTTGTTGATGACCGAGTTGGGGGCGTACCCCTTCTTCAGCCAGTCGGTCCACAGCGCGACCGCGGACACCGCCTCGGGGGAGTCCAGCTTGGTGAGCTGGGCCCCCGATCCCCAGAACCACGGCAGGAACTGGAAGCTCCCCTCCTCGGTGCCGATCGCCGAGAACGTGATGCCCTTCTTGCCGGCCGCCTTGACCTTGGCGAGCGCCTCGGTCAGCGAGGCCCAGTCCTTGACCGACGCGATGTCGACCTTCGCCTTGTCCAGGACCGCCTTGTTGTAGTACAGGGCCAGCGTGTTGGCGCCGATGGGGATGCCGTACGTCTTGCCGCCGCTCTGTCCGGCGGCCAGCAGGTTCGGCGCGATGGCGGAGGTGTCGAGCTTGTTCTCCTCCGTCGTGGTCAGCACCCCGGCCTCGGCCATGGTGGAGACGACGGGGTTGTCGACGATGAGCACGTCAGGCGCGTTGCCCTGCTGCGCGGCGAGCAGTGTCTTGTTCGTCAGATCGGTGGTGTCGAACCCGGTGCGGTCGATCTTCACCCCCGCCTGCGCGCCGCAGGTGTCGAGCAGCTTGGCCCAGTCGGAGCTCTTGTCGTGCTGCGGGTAGGGATCCCAGATGGTGTAGGTCCCGCCTCCGCCACCCTGGCTCGCCGTCGCCGCAGGGGCGCCGTCGCCGGGGGAGGAGCCGCAGCCGGCGGCGAGCAGCCCGGCGGCTGTTAAGGCGAGAACGGTCACATGCCGGCGAGGTGCCGCTGTTCCCATGATCGTGACCTCCGCGAACGCGTGTTACGCGATTGTTTCAACTCGATGATGTCGAATCGGTTCGCATGAAGATAGGACCGCATTCGCCGGACGTCAATGGGACAGGCCAAAGACCAGGTACGGCATGGGCCGTGCGCACATGCGATCGGTTCGACCTACGATTGGTGCGTGTCGGTCGAATCAGGTGAGGAGCGCCAGGTGAGCATCGGTGAGATCGCCAGGCGGTCGGGTGTCGCGCGCAGCACGGTGTCGTACGCGCTCAGCGGCAAACGCGCGGTGTCGGAGGAGACCCGCAGGCGCATCCAGGCCGTCATCGACGAGCTCGGCTACCGTCCGAACGCCGCCGCCAAGGCGCTCAAGGAAGGCCGCACGCACACCATCGGCCTGGTCATCCCCCCGGCGAGCCAGCGCCTCACCGACGTGCAGCTCGGCTTCGTGGCCAGCGTCATCGACGCCGCCGCGAGCGCCGACCTGGACGTCCTGGTGTCGCCGTCGGGAGGCGAGCACGACCGGTCGTTCGAACGCGTGGTCAGCGGCCGGCGGGTGGACGGCGTGGTGCTGATGGAGATAAGGCTGGAGGACGACAGGGTCACCCGCCTGCGCAAGATGGGCCTGCCGTTCGTCGGCATCGGCCGCACCGCGCGTCCGGAGGAGATGTCCTGGGTCGACATCGACTACGACACCCTGATCGCCAGGTGCGTCCACCACCTGGCCGACCTCGGCCACCGGCACATCGCGCTGGTGAACCGCTCCACCGAGCTGGTGGCCGCCGGCTACGGCCCCGGCCACCGCGCGCAGGCCGGCTTCACTCGCGCCATGGCCGAACGCGGGCTGCGCGGCGTGCAGGTCTGCTGCGCCGACGACGCGCAGTCCGGCGTCTCCTGCGCCGAGCGCCTCCTCGCCGAGACCCCCGGCCTCACCGCGATCGCCACCATCAACGAGGCCGCCATCCCCGGCATGTACCGCGCGCTGTCCCAGGCCGGCCTGCAGATCCCCCGCGACTTCTCCATCGCCGCCGTCGCGGCCCGCTACCTGGCCGAGAACCTCCACCCCCCGCTCACCGCCTCCGACGTCCCCGCCGACGAGCTCGGCGCGCACGCCGTGGAACTCCTCATCCAGCGCATCGCCGACCCCGCGGCCCCCTACCGCCACCTCCTCGTGGCCCCCCCGATCTCGCTGCGCGAGACCACCGCACCGGCCCGCCCCCGCGAACCGCTCACCTGACCGCTCACCCGCCACGCGGGATCCGCGCACGAAGATCTGACGTCTCCGTCCCTCGTCTTCGTTCGCACGCGCCAGAGCCGTCGACGGCCCGGCCGGGAGGGTGCGGGATTTCTGCTGATCTTGGCAGTCCTGCGCCATCTCGGCATGTCTCTTGGGTCATGTCCGCAAGATCCCAATGGTCTTGTGTGGGTGATTCTTTTCAGTTACGTTAACCGCTGGAAATGTGATCAGTAACGTTCGTGCCGCGCGCTGGTCACCTCGGTCGCGCCGGCGGCCCGGACGAGGACGGTCCGCCCCGGAAGGGGGTGACAGACAGCACCAGAACGGCGAGACCCGGAAGAAGCCAGGCCGGGCAGTCGGAGGGCAACCCGCTGTCGGCCGTTGCGGAAAGAGTGTTTCTGATGCGACTTTCTCACGGGAGCTTACGCCGGAGCGGCGTACCGTTCCTGGCGGTGGTCGCCGCCGGACTGCTGACGATCGCCACGGGGGTGATCGCGCCGCGGCACGCGGCGGCGGACACGCCGTGGCTGACGGTCTCCGAGGACCGCTTCGCGTCCTTCAGCGTCCCCGCGGCCTACATCCAGGACAACCTCGGCCAGGTCTCACAGGTCGTCATCGAGGGGAACTTCGGGCCCTCGGCCGCCTTCGCGGAGTTCGGCCTGACCCGCCGGGGCGACCTCTGGTCGGGGACCCTCGGCCCCCTTGAGCCGGGGCTGTACCACTACCAGGTCACCGGTGACGACACCAAGACCCTCAAGGACCCGACGAACGCCGCCGGCGTCGCGTCCAAGCCGTACCTGAGCACCTTCCTGGTGCCCGGCGGCTCGGCGGGCCTGCTCACGGACGTGCCGCAGGGGCAGGGCGGCACGGTCGAGACGCTGACCTACCGGGCCGGGACCACCGAACGGTCGGCCGTGGTGTGGACGCCGCCGCGCCGCTCCGCCAAGGGCCTGCCGGTGCTGTACCTGCGGTCCGGCGACGGCGTGACGGCCACCGACTGGCTCGACCTCGGCCGGGCCAGGCAGATCCTCGACAACTTGTCGGTCCGGGGTGCCATGGAGCCGATGGTGGTCGTCATCGGTGACGGGCCGGACCAGGAACTCAAGGACCTGCGCAAGGCGGTCGGCGACCGGTACCACGTCCACCACGACCCGGCACACCAGGCGATCGCCGGTGTGGCGGACGGCGGGACGCGGGCCCTGCGCGCCGCGCTGGCAAAGCCGGGACAGTTCGCCTACGCCGGCTCGTTCTCCGGCCTGCTGACCGAGGTCACCGGCCGGCCGGACCCGCACGCGATCAAGCTGCTGCGCCTGTACACCGGGAACGTCACCGACCCCGCGTACAACGCGACCGTCGGCCTGACCAGGTCGCTGGACCGCGCCGGTGTCAGGTACGAGTTCGACGGGGTGAATCCCGACGCCGGGGGGAACTGGAACGCCTGGCGGGAGAACCTCGTCGACTTCGTGCCGCGGCTGTTCCGCAAGGTCTCCGGCCACGGCCCGAGCGCCGGTCACGGTCCGTTGAAGGGCCGCTTCTCACCGCCGGCCCCTGGCACCACCCCGACGCCGTTCGTGACCAAGGACGGCTTCGTCACCTTCGAGACGCCGACCGGCCACGCGGACGCGCGGCACGTCACCGTGTGGGCCAACATCGCTCCCGGCGGCAGCTGGCTGCGTGTCCCGATGACCCTCGAAGGCGACCGGTGGCGCGTGACCATCGGGCCGCTCGAGCCGTGGTTCTACTACCACCAGTTCTTCGTGGACCGCGTGCAGGTCAAGGACGCGGGGAACCCGTCGAAGGTGACCTCCGAGCCGGCGTGGAGCACCTTCCTCGTCCCCGGTCCACGCGCGCGCCTGCTGACCGACGTCCCCGCCGGCCGAGGCGGGAAGGTCCAGAACCTGACCTACCAGAGCACCGTGGCGAACCAGCAACGGACCGCGCTGGTGTGGACCCCGCCGGGATACGACGCCAGGCGCGCCGAGCCGTACCCCGTCCTCTACCTTCAGCACGGCGCCGGCCAGAGCTACACCGACTGGACCGAGATGGGACGCGCCAAGCAGATCCTCGACCACCTGTCCCTCGACGGGAAGCTGGTGCCGATGGTCGTCGTGATGGGCAACGGCAACGTCCCCGACTTCACCACCGAGCTCCTTGCGAACATCGTCCCGGCGGCCCGGGCCGGTTACAACATCTCCCGCGACCCCGCGCGGCAGGCCCTCGCCGGTCTGTCGATGGGTGGCTGGCAGACCTTCGCGGTGCTCAGGGCCCATCCGGGGGAGTTCGCCTACGTCGCGACGTTCTCCGCCGGATTCACCGACACCACCGGCGTCGACGCGGCGGCGATCAACAACGGCACCAAGCTGCTGCGCCTGTACGTCGGTGACCGGACCGACTTCGTGTACCCGATATTCCAGACCTCCCTGACCACGCTGGACGGCCTCGGCATCCGGTACGAGTTCGACGGGGTCACCCCAGGGCCGCACGGCTGGGACGTGTGGCAGAAGAACCTCATCGACCTGGCACCGCGCCTGTTCAAGCGCTAGACGAGCCCGTTCGGCGCCGGCGCCACCGGGGCGGCGCGTTCCCCGGTGGTGCCGGCGTGATCCCGGAGGCGAGATCCATGTCCATGAAGAAACCGCTCGCCGCGGTGGCCGCGGTGGCCGTCGCGAGCGCACTCGCCGCCTGCTCCTCCCCTCAGGCGGGAGGCGGCGGCGGAGGCGACGCGAGCAACTGCACGAACAAGATCACCAAGACGAACCTGCCGGCCGTGACGATGTGGGGCTGGTACCCCAACATGCAGCTCGTGGTCGACAACTTCAACAAGCGGAACAACGAGGTGCAGGTCTGCTGGACCAACGTCGGCCAGGGCGGTGACGAGTACCAGAAGTTCCAGACGGCCATCTCGGCAGGCACCGGCGCACCCGACGTGGTCATGGTCGAGATGGACCGGATCCCGACCTTCCAGATCCAGAACGCGCTCGTCGACATCAAGAAGTACGGCTTCGACGCCGTCAAGGCCAACTACAGCGAAGGCGCGTGGAAGGACGTCTCGGTCGGCGACGCGGTCTACGGCGTGCCGGTCGACGGCGGCCCGGTGGCGATGATCTACCGCACGGACGTCTTCGACAAGTACAAGATCACCCCGCCGAAGACGTGGGCCGAGTACGAGCAGGCCGCGCAGAAGGTCAAGGACGCCGGCGGCCCGCTGTTCGGCGACCTCGGCTCCAACGTGTCGGCCCTCACGATGGCGCTGCAGATCCAGAAAGGCGCGGCCCCCTTCACGTACGACCCGGCGCAGCCGAAGGCGATCGGTGTCAAGCTGAACGACCAGGCGTCCAAGGACGTGCTCGACTACTGGGGGAACCTCGCGCGCAAGGGCCTGGTCGGCACGCAGGACCAGTTCACCCCCGAGTACATCGCCGGCGTGATCAACGGCAAGTACGCCACCTACATCTCGGCGGCCTGGGCCCCCGGCTACCTCACCGGCGCCGGCGTCGGCAAAGGTGAGGACACCGGCAAGTTCGCGGTGGCGCCGCTGCCGCAGTGGGACCCCGCCAACCCCGTGCAGGTGAACTGGGGCGGATCGGCGTTCTCGGTGACGAGCCAGGCCAAGAACCCCGAACTCGCGGCGAAGGTCGCGTACGGCCTGTACGCCGACCCCGAGTCGCTCGCCGACGGCTGGACCAACCAGATCATCTTCCCGCTGAACCTGACGGTGCTGAAGTCCTCGGAGTTCGTCGACGCCAAGGTGGCCTTCTTCCATGGCCAGCAGGCGAACAAGGAGGTCTACGTCCCCGCGGCGGACGCCTACAAGGGGGTCACCTACAGCCCGTTCGGCCAGTACTACTTCGACGCCATGACCAAGCAGGTCAGCGCGATCATCGGTGGCTCGGTCACCGGCGCGCAGGCCGCCGACAACCTCCAGCGGGACGTGGCGGCGTACGCCAAGGAGCAAGGGTTCACCGTCCAGTGAGAACCCCGGTGGGCCGTGCCGTCCCCCCGGCCGGCCCACCCGTTCCGTATCCCTCCGTGCCTCTCATCCCGGAGCCCGAGAATGACACTCCTGACAGAGAAGACCGAGCAGCGCACCGAGGACACGACACACAAGGCGCACGGCAAGGCGCGCCTGCGTGAGCACCTGATGGGGTGGCTCTTCGTCGGGCCGTTCGGGATCGTCTTCCTCGCGTTCCTCATCGCGCCGCTCGCCTACGCGCTGTACCTCAGCCTGTTCCAGAAGAAACTGATCGGCGGCACCAGCTTCGTCCTCCTCGACAACTACGCCAAGGCGTTCACCGACCCGAGCTTCCTGTCCGGCGCCTGGTTCGTCATCCGCTTCTCGCTGGTCGCCATCCCCGTCCAGATCCTCGTCGCGCTGGCGACCGCTCTGATCCTGGACGCCGTGACGACCCTGTTCACCCGCTTCTCCCGCCTCATGATCTTCCTGCCGTACGCGATCCCCACGGTCATCGGCGCGGTCATGTGGGGCTTTCTGTACAGCAAGAGCTTCGGGCCGCTCACCGACGTCTTCGGGCTGTTCGGCGCCGCCGCTCCGGACTTCTTCAGCAGCGACCTGATCTTCTACGGCCTGGTCAACGTCGTCACCTGGCAGTGGGCCGGCTACTACATGATCATCATCTACGCGGCGCTCCAGGGCATCGACCCGGCGCTCTACGAGGCGGCGCGCATGGACGGCGCCGGCCGATGGCAGATCGCGCTGCGCGTCAAGATCCCGCTGATCACCCCGGCGCTGCTGCTGATCCTCGTCTTCTCGCTGATCGGCACGCTGCAGTTCTTCAACGAGCCGCAGATCCTGCGCTACCTCGCGGCCGGCACGATCGGCCCGGACTTCACCCCGAACATGTACGCCTACCAGCAGGCGTTCAAGCTCGCCAACTTCAACTACGGATCGGCCATCTCCTTCGCGCTCGGCGGCGTCGTGTTCGTCTGCGTCTACGCCTTCCTGTTCCTCACCCGCAAGCGGAGGAGCTTCCTTCGATGACCCCCCTGTCCCGCACCGCCGGCCGTCCGGGGACGCGGCGCCACCTCCCGGTGCAGATCTTCCTGGGCTTCCTGGTCGTGTACTTCCTCGTGCCGTTCTGGTGGGTCGTCGTCAACAGCTCCAAGGACGCACCCGGTCTCTTCGGCGGCGGCAACACCCTGTGGTTCACCGGCAGCATCGACTACTTCGGCAACCTGGAACGCCTGTTCACCCACGACGGCGGCATCTACGGCAGGTGGATTCTCAACTCCACGCTGTACGCACTGGCCGGGGGGATCGGCGCCACGGTCCTCGCCGTGCTCGCCGGCTACGGCTTCGCCAGATACCGCTTCGCCGGCCGCCGCTTCGCCTTCTCCGTCATGCTCGGCGCACTGATGGTCCCCGCGACCGCACTGGTCATCCCCACCTTCATCATGTTCTCGGGCCTCGGCC
Organism: Sphaerisporangium rubeum; assembly: GCF_014207705.1. Taxonomy (NCBI): domain Bacteria; kingdom Bacillati; phylum Actinomycetota; class Actinomycetes; order Streptosporangiales; family Streptosporangiaceae; genus Sphaerisporangium; species Sphaerisporangium rubeum. The sequence goes on along the minus strand of NZ_JACHIU010000001.1, from coordinate 4,388,387 downwards.
TCACCAACACGATCTGGTCGGTGATCCTCCCCTCACTGCTCAACCCCTTCGGCGTCTACCTGATGCACATCTACGCGCGCGACGCCGTCCCCGGCGAGATCCTCGACGCCGCCAGAGTGGACGGCGCCGGCGAACTGCGCACCTTCCTCCAGGTCGCCTTCCCCCTGATGCGTCCCGCCGTGGTGACCGTCCTTCTCCTGTCCGCCGTCGCGTCCTGGAACAACTACTTCCTGCCCCTCGCCATGCTCTCCGACAACCGCCTGTTCCCCGTCACCGTCGGCCTCGGCGTCTGGCAGGGCATCGCCTCGGCCAACAACTCCGGCAGCACCTCCCTGTGGAGCCTCATCATCCTCGGCTCCCTCGTCTCGGTCATCCCCTTGATCATCGCCTTCTTCACCTTCCAGCGCCACTGGCGCGGCGGCCTGTCCGCCGGCGGCCTGCGATAACTGTCAAAGACCGCCGGCTTGCTCTGGCCGTCCGCCGCCGGTGGCCGATGCCGCCGTCATGTGGACGGATGGTGCTCCCCGCACGAGGTGCGGGCGACCAGCGTAGGCGCGAAGACCAGCTCGACCGGCCCGCCGGGCTGGTCGACGACGAGTCCGGCCGCAGTCCGGCCCATCTGGTAGGACGGCTGAGCGACCACGGTGATGCCGAGCGCGGTGGCCCACGGGAAGTCGTCCATGGTGATGAACGCGATGTCGCCGGGGACGGCGATGCCACGAGTGGTGAGGGCCGTGTGGACCGCGACGGTGAGCCGTCCGGTGGTGCAGACGATCGCGTCCAGCGGCTTGCCGCGGTCCCGGCCGCGGGTGAGCAGCGTGCCGACAGCGGCGTTCACCTCGTCCTCGGTCTCGGCGGTCATCACCGCGTCCTCGGGGAGGGGCAGCCCCCAGTCCGTGAGGGCCTGTCTCAGGCCCGCCGTGCGCTTGCGCTGAGACGTGCGGCGTCCCGAGGCGACGACACCGACGGACGACCGTCCGCACCCGGCCAGGTGGACGGCCATCAGCCGTCCGGCCTCGATGTCATCCAGGGTGATCGAGTGCATGCCGGGAGGCGGGTCCGGGACGGAGCGCGCGATGATCACACAGGGGGTGCCGTTCCCGGCCATCCGGCGTGTCCGGTCGTCGGTCGCCTCACCGGTCGTCACGATCAGGCCGCGCACTCGCTGCTCGTCCATGGTCCGCACCTGGACGATCTCGCGGTCGGCGCGGCGGAACGTGTTGGCGAGCATGACGTGGCTGTCGTTCGCCGCCGCCACCTCGTCGGCGCCGCGGATCAGGTCCAGGTAGAACGGGCTGCTCAGGTCGCGGATGACGATGCCGATCGTGCTGGAACGTCCGGCGAAGACCCCCTTGGTGAGCGCGTTCGGGGTGTACTCGAGACGAGCGACCGCGTCCCACACCCGGGTGGCTGTCGCCTCGGTGACGGCGCCGCCGTTGAGCACGCGGGAGACCGTCGCCGTGGACACTCCGGCGTCGGCGGCGACGTCCCCGATGGTGGTTCGCCTCACCATCGATCTCCTGCTCCCTCCGCCGCCTCCGGCGCCGGCCTGGCGACCACACGCCGGCCGGCTCTCACGACGATCTCGCCACTGACCATGACCATGTCCACATGGTGCAGCTCCGCGGGATCCGTCAGCACGAGGTCGGCGACCGTCCCCGGCACGACACGGCCACGCCGCGGCGCCAGGCCGGGGATGGCGTCGGCGACGTTGGCGGTCGCCATCGCGACCGCCGCAGGCAGGCGCACCACACCCGCCTTCACGGACCGGCCGATCGCCAGCAGGATCGGGTCGTGGTGGCCACCCGCGTAGTCGGTCGAGATGGTGTCGACCACCCCCGCGGAGAACATCGCGTACAGCAGCTCCGGCCCCGTCGTGAGCCGCCGGGCCCCGAAGGTGTCCAGCGTGGAGACGTCCACGATCACCCCCATCTCCTTGAGCCGTACGGCGTGCCCGACCGCCTCGCGGAGCTCGAAGCTCGAATGGTTGGAGTGGCCGGCGATCAGGGTCACGTCCGTCGCCGCGATGGACGCGACCTGGGCTATCGACGCCGCCGCGTTGTGCACGAGCACCGGGACACCGGCCTCGCGAGCCTGCGCTGCCGCCTCGGCGAGCCCGCGCAGGGCGATGTCGAAGGCCGGCAGCACGACGCCGCGTACGATCTCACAGGTGTCCTCGATCGAAAGGCTGCCGGTCAGCCCCGCGCTCGCCAGTGCCTCATCGACCCGGTCCCGGCCGAACGCCTTCTCCGAGATGTGCCGGCCCAGCACCGCGATCTTCAGCCCGTTCGCCTGCCGGGGTGTGATCCGCACGCCGGTACGTCTCTCGACCTCCGCCGGGATGTACATGTAGCTGGCCCCGCCTCCGCCGAGCGTGTGCCCCGACCCGATCTCGCCGAGCGCCACCGCGCCGTCGCGTACCGCGTGCCGTGCGGTGAACACACGGTTCGCTTCCGTGAGGCCACCGCCGTCGGCGACGGTCGCCGCCGCCAGGCACGCCGGGGTGTTGCACGAGGCGAGCCTGACGTTGACCGGGTGCGCCTCATCGGTGCGCGCGAGCGCCTCGGCGGTGACGAAACCGTCCACGCACAGCACCGTGGTCGTCCCCTCAAGCAGGTGCCGGTCGAGGTTGGCGAGGACCTGCTCGTGCGGCAGGCCCACGTGTCCGCTGGGGAACAGCGGCCCGTACGCCGTGCCGTGCGTGTGGTTGTTGATCAGCCCGGGGATCGCCAGCATGCCGGCCGCGTCCACGATCTCGTCCACCGTGCCGTAGACGTCAGCCGGTCGCGAGGGAACGACCTCGCGGACGTCACCTCCCGCGACGACGATGTCCACCCCGTGCCGTGGCTTCGTGCCGGTGCCGTCGACCAGGTCACAGCCGTGCAGGACGATCGTGCGCGTGATCGTCACCGGGCCGCCAGTGCCGGCCGTTCGAACCGGAAGGCCGCCAGCGCGTCGTCGTGGTCCTCGCCGAGTACCTCGCCGGCGACCAGGTCACCGGCGTGCACGCTGAGCGTCGCGCCGCTGTGCGAGACCGCGAAGTGGAAGTTCGGCAACTCGGCGACCCGGCCGAGCACCGGAAGGCCGTCGCCGGGGATGGGCCGCTGACCGACCCGGACGCTCTCCACGGTCGCGGCCCGCAGCCCCGGGTACAGCGCACGACCGGCCTCGACCACCTCGGCGACGGCCGCTGGGTCCACGCCGGCCTCACCGGTGCCGGACGCCGCGCCGTCGATCTCATGGGTGTGCAGCAGCACCCGTCCGCCGCCGTCCGGCCGCAGGTGGACGTGAGGCGCATGGACGACGCGCGCGATCGACACCGCGACCGGCGAGGAGACGATGAGCACACCAGGGGTGTTGCGCATGGGCAGGACCAGCCCGGCGAGCGCGGCGAGCGCGGCGGCCCGGGGTCCCGCACAGTTCACGACCGCGTCCGCGAGGAGCCGCCGTCCGGAGGCGAGCCGCACGGCGCGCACCGCACCCGCCGTCACCTCCAGCTCGGTGACGGCGTCGTGCGTCACCGGCTCGGCCCCACCGGTCACCGCGCTCGACAGCAGGTGCGCGACCAGGCGTACCGGCTCGATCCAGCCTTCGCGCGGGAAGTAGGCGATCTCGCCGTCCGGCAACCCGGCGGGGTCCATGTCGGGCTCCAGCCCCAGCGCTTCCGCTCGGCTGAGCCACCGCGCCTCGTATCCGTAGCCGAGGAGACCCGCGACCTTCGCGCGTAGCTCGTCACGTCCGGCGTCGTCGCCGGCCCATTCGAGATTGCCACCCTCGTGGTACCAGTCGCCGTGCGGCACGTCGGCGGCCAGCCGGCGATGAGCCGCCATACCCGCGACGCTGAGATCGTGGTACGACCGCGGCTGCTTGCCGCAGGAATTGATCCACGAGAACGTCGCACCCGACGTGCCTCCCGCCGGCACACCACCGTCCACGACCGTGACCCGAGCCCCCCGCCGCGTGAGCGCGGCGCTCACCGCCGCACCGTAGACACCGGCACCGATGACGACCACATGCTCGACCATGCCGATCCGGCCTCCTCGTCTCTCGGGGGGCTCATGGCGGGGCCGTGACCGGTAAGGACGACTTCGCCGCGGCTCCTCGGCGGATGTAACTAGTTACACAGAAGCATGCGCTGTGCTGCCGGTCAAGAGGGTCTCCTGGCAAGGACGGGTGTGTGGCAGTGAGGTGGCCTTGGATCGACGCGGCCGCTCAAGGCACTCGGAGGGACGGGAGGAGCGGAGCCAGGACGGGGGCGAGCGACTCGGCGTACTGCTCGGTCATGTGGCTGTCGTCGCGGTAGACGAGGGTGTCCCTGACCACCGGAGGGCAGAGGCCCGCCATGGAGCACAGCCAGTGGGTCGGGTCGATCGGTGTCGCGCCTGTGTCCGCGGCGGCCTCGGTGAGCGCGTCGCGGCGGCTCTGGTCCTCGATGGCGCCGGGCAGGTGGTTGGCGCAGCGGGCCAGCCGCGACGGGTGAGCGGCCACGCACTCCGGCGCGTCCCCCATGGGCCAGGGGGTGTCCATCACCACGACCGGCTTCGCTCCGGCGGCGGCGACCGCGCGGAACGTCTCACGGAAGCCGGTGACCCACGCCTTGTGCGGATCCCTGGGCTTCGCCGCGAGCGTTCCGTCGTCCGACGACGACATGACCACCATCGCCGGACGCAGCCCGGCGATCCGCGTGAGCGCCTTCTTCCGCCACCGGTCGCAGGAGGCGTAAGGCCGGCCGCTCCTGATGGTCGTGACCGCGGCGACCTTGCACCAGGCCTTGGTCAGCGAGACGAGCCTCCAGCGCCGCTCCAGAGCGAGCTTCTCCAAGGCCGGGAACCACTGAGCGGCATGGGAGTCGCCGAAGAGCACCACGGTCGTCCGCGACCGGAGATCCCCGTACACGCAGGGGGGACTCCAGTCGCTTTCGTAACCCAGGTGGCACCCGTCCCGGTACACCGGGGACGCGGTGGACCGCACCTCGGTGAGCGCCGGCTTCAGGTTGGCGGGCAGCTCCGACGGCGGCTCGGCCAGCGCGGCCCGCAGGTCGGCCGCCGGGTCGGTGGAGACGGACAGCCGAGCGCCGAGATCGGGTGCGGGCCGTCCGGCCGCGACCTGCTGGGGGACGCCGATCGCGAGCAGGCAGAGCACGGCCGTCCCCCCGGACAGCGCGGCGCCGAGACCGGCCCCCCGGCCGGGACGGCCGCGGAGCCCCCGGTGGAACCGCAGCGGATTCTCGACCGCGAGCAGGGTGACCGCCGCGACCCCCAGACTGACGACGCTCAACGCGAGGTGGAGCGGCACCGACGGCGAGAGCCCCAGGGCCCTCGGCCCGATCACGACGAAAGGCCAGTGCCACAGATACCAGGAATAGGAGACCCCACCGACCCGGACCAGCGGAGCACGGCCCAGCACCAGCCCGGCACCCCGCCGATCCGCCACGGCCCCACCCGCGATGACCATCATGGAGCCTGCCACCGGCAGCAGCGCGAGATACCCGGGAAACGGCGTGGTCGTGTCGAACAGCAGCCCCGCCGGCACGACGGACGCGAGACCGGCCCAGCTCATCGGCCCCGCCACCCGGCCCGGGATCCGGCGCAAGGGAACCAGCGCGAGGAGCGCTCCGCACCCGAGCTCCCAGGCCCGCGTGTGCGAGCCGAAGTAGGCGAAGGACGCCGACCTGGCGGTCTCGGCGACGCTCACCGCGAACGAAGCTCCGCACAGCACGAACAGCAAGCCCACCAGGTACGCGCGGCTCCGGCCCGGCCGCCACACGATCCAGATCAGCAGCGGCCACAGCAGGTAGAACTGTTCCTCCACCGCCAGCGACCAGAAATGCTGGAACGGCGAGGCCGGCCCCGCCTGCGCCAGATAGTCGGTACCGATGACCGCGAGCCGGAAGTTGACCGCGTAGAACGCGCTGCTCACCCCGTCCCAGGCGTACTCCGGGAACCGCACAGGCGACAGCCACACCCGGCACGCGAGGAGAGTGGCGACAAGCACGAGTGTGGCCGCAGGCAACAGCCGCAGCGCGCGCCGCGCGTAGAACCCCCCGATCGAGATCCTGCCGGTCTCATCCAACTCCCTGGACAACAGGGAAGTGATCAGAAACCCGGAGACCACGAAGAACACATCAACCCCGACATATCCCCCGGCCAGCACCGGCACACCGCAATGCCCCAGCACCACCATCCCGACCGCGACGGCCCGCAGCCCCTCGATGTCGGCACGCTTCACGTTCCGCCCCACACCGGAGCCCGCATGACGTCCTACGAAGGCACGGCCGGAGCGCATCTGGGACGTACCTCTCCACGTCGATCAGCGGTGCAAGCTATCCACATACATCGGCTTCCCCTGCCCGTGCGGACGTCCGGCAAGGTGCGCGCAGATGAACGTTGCGCCAACAGCACTCCAGCGAACCGGTCTCGCGTGCCTCACGGCGGCCGTGTCGCCGCTGTCGATCTCCGTCCGGCTCACGGCCGTCGTCATCCTCGGCGTGCCACTGCTCGCGGTGGCGGCCGGACCGCTGCCGGAGCGGCGGAGAGATCATGACTTGACGTATCCACGCGCTTCGACGATCAGACCGTCACGGACCCGCATCAGCGTCACACCACGTATCGACCCGGAAGGGCCGTCGCCGAAGCGATACCGCCGGCGGACCGTCCCCGATCACCGGAGACGATCACCTCCTCCGGTTCGAACAAGGAGGCGCGGTCACTCGCGAGCTTCTCCCAGAACGCGATGCAGGCATCCCGGCCCACGGTGCGCGCGCCGTCCGGGGCGGGTTGAATCGCCTCCATCACGCAGTCGTCCGCCACCAGCTCGGCCAGACGGCGCGGGTCGTGGTCCGCGACCACCTGATTGAAGCAGGCGATGACCTCTTCTGTAGTGCGGTGTGACATGCCGGATACCGGCACTCACAGCCGACCAGTTCGTCATCCTCGTCAACGGCGCTCTCGCCATCGGGGCGACCCGCTCCCACACCCACCCCGCCGCCGTGGCGCGTCGGGTCGCCGAGCGCCTCCTCGACGACATCCCACGGCCCTGATCGGACCACGTCCGCTGATCAGCCGGGGAAGGCCTGCGCGTACCGAGCCGAGATCAGGGTGAGATGCCGCCTCGGGTCTCACCCCGCCTCATCGTGGCGGGCTGACGAACCGGTGGCAGTCGACGTCCACGCTCACCGGTGCCGGATGCGCGATGGAGCCCTCGTCGGTCCAGCCCTGTCGCGCGTAGAAGCGCCGGGCCCCATGGTTCCCGGTGGCCACCGCGAGCCACGCGCGCGGATGGCCCGCCGCGAGCACAACACGCTCGGCGGCTTCGAGCAGCACCGCCCCGATACCGGTGCCGCGTCCGGAGCGGTCCAGGTAGAGATGATCCACTTGGCTGCCGTCGACCATGACGAACCCCACGACGGCTCCGTCCCGCACCGCGACGATCGTGTCGCCAAGGCGATCCGGCGTGCGCTCGGCGAACGAACCCGGCGTACGCACCTCGACCAGCGCCGCCGGAACATTCCCGAGGTGCGCGTCGGCCCATCCCTCCCGCCAGATGCGCGCGATACTTGGCACATCGGCGGCGACCGCCGAACGAAGCCGGACCGAGACGCTCAAGGCCGCGGAGTCGTCGGCCGAGGACGGTTCATGCGGGTGTGGCGCCGCCATAGGAGTGCCCTTCCTGAACGAGAACGACATCGTGCGGCTAATGGTCTCGCACACAACCGTTCAGGAATGAGGCCGGAGAGACGGGAATCCTGGATGGCGGAATGCCGCGGTTCCGGTCAAAGTTCTCAGGAAGATCGCCGGTCATGGGTCCTTGACCACGCCACAGCACTACCTGCATCCGGGTGCACGCTCGATCGCTGACACCGGCGAAGCGTTGAGCGCTCACCTGCCGGCTCGGCGGTCACCGGCTGCGGGCCGGTTCAACCTCGTCAATTCGGTGATCCAACATGAAGAAAAGTCTGTTGACCTGAGGTTTCCCTCAGCTCGACAGAGTCAGCGGAGGGGGTCGAGGTCGGCCAGGCCGGCGGGCTGCTTGCCGGTGGTGATCTGCTCGGCCAGCAGCCTGCCTGTGATCGGGCCGTGGGCCAGGCCCCACATGCCGTGGCCCCCCGCCACGTAGACGGTGGGAGCCGCCGTCGCGCCGACGAGCGGCCGTCCGTCCGGGGTGATGGGGCGGGACCCCACCCAGACGTCGGTACGCTCCTCCCAGCGCACGCCTCGCAGGAGCGGCCGGGCGGAGGCGACGATGGCCTTCAGCCGGGCGGGCACCTGCGGGGCGTCCGGGTCTCGGAACTCCATGGTGCCCGCCACCCGCAGCCCGTCGCGGTACGGCGTGCACGCCACCCGCTCCTCGGGCAGGTAGACGGGGCCGGGGACAGGATGGTCGACCGGCACGGTGAACGAGTAGCCGCGGCCCGCCCGCACCGGGACACGCACGCCCCACTGCCGTGCCAGGCGGGGCAGCCAGGCGCCTGTGGCCAGCACCACCGCATCGGCCGACAGCACAGTGCCCTTGGCCGAGCGGACGATCACCTTCCTGTCGTCGGTGCGCACCTCGTCGACCTCGACGGCGTACATGGTCGCGCCGCGTTGCATGACGGCCTTTCCCAGGGCGTGCACGAAGGCACCCGGGTCGACGTAACGCTGGCCGTCGATCCGTACCCCCGCCGTCAGCGCCTTACCGGCGAGCGGTACCTGCTCGGCCAGCCCGTCGCCGTCCAGCACGGTGTGCTCGACCCGCTGCCCGGCCGTCTGCAGCCTGCGCAGCTCGCGCAGCAGGCTCTCGGCCTGGCGCGGCGTACGGAACGCCGCGGTGATCGGCGCCGCGATGACGGGTGCGGACACACCGTTGGCGGCGAGCACCTCGTAGGCCTCGACGCATTCGTCGTTGAGCGGCAGGTTGGCGTGCGCGGCGCGGGTCCACGACCGCCAGTGGCTGTTGGCGGCGAAGCGGACCAGAAAACGCCACAGACCCGGATCGAGGCTCGCGGGAACGTGCAGCGGCGCGGCCGGGTTGAGCAGCGAGCGCAGGCCGTAACGCAGGACCGCGGGTTCGTTGAGCGGGATGGCCAGACCGGGTGCGATCCAGCCGGCGTTGCCCCAGGACGCGCCGGCCGCCACACCGCCGCGGTCGATCACGTCGACCTGGACGCCGCGCTCCTGCAGGAACCACGCGGTCGACAGGCCCACGATACCCGCGCCCACCACGATCACCGATCGTGGCCAGTTGCCGGCCATGCCAACCTCCAACCAGTACGAATGTCGATGTCATGTCCAGCATCGCCCGGGCGGCGACCAGCGGTGTTGTGAGCGGACGACAATCGCAGCGCCGCCGTTGTGGATCTGGCACAACGGCGGCGCCGGGAACGGTGACGGGTCCTGAGCAGGTCATCGGCGGGGTTCGTCCTCCAGGGCCGCCAGCATGATGGTCATGGCCAGGCGCTGGCGGGTGTCGTCCAGGTCCAGCGGGCCGAGCTCGCCCATTCTGCGCAGCCGGTTGCGGACGGTATTGGGATGCACCGCGAGCCGCTCGGCGGCCAGGGTGAGGTCGCCCTGGCTCTCCAGCCAGGCCCGCAGCGTGGCGACGAAGCGCGTGCCGTGACGGGTGTCGTGCCGCAGCAGCGCGCTCACCGGCCCGCGGGCCGGAGCCCGGCCGGTCCGCGCGGCCGTGCACAGCCGTCGCAGCAGGATGTCGTCCCAGGACTCGTCGTAGGCGGGCGGGACGGCGCCGGGCTCGGCGCTCTCGTGCAGCGCCAGGCACTCGTCGGCCTCCTGGCGGCCGGCGGCCAGGTCCGCCGCCTCGGCGGGTGCTCCGATCCCGGCCGTGACGCGCACCCGGGCGGGCAGTTCGGAGTGCAGGGCCGCGATCCACTGCCTGGCCGCCTCGGCCCGCTCGGCCCGCAGGATGGTGTAGAGGGTGTCGCCGAGCAGCGCGCTGCGCCCGGGCCGGGACCAGCCGAAGCCGTTGGTGGCCTGCTCGAGGGCCAGCAGCAGCGCAGCGTGGCGATCGTCGGGGGTGTACGCGCGGACCGCGATGACGCGTATCGCCTGCGGGGCCAGGCCCAGCTGGCTGATCACCGTCGCGGCATCGGCGCTGCCCTCCAGCAACCGGATGACCAGGTCGGACTCCACCTGCCGCTCCAGGTCGGCGCTGGCCCGGGAGCGCAGCAGATGCAGGCCGACGGTGCGCGCGCCGTCGGCCAGCGCGCGGCGGTTGGCACCAGTCAGCGGGCCGGCGCAGCTGACCCACACCGAACCGAGCAGCTCGCGGCCAGCCCGCACCGCCACCGCCATCCGTCCGGTCAGGCCGTGTTCGGCATCGGCGGGGACGAACACCGGCTCGTCCGTCGCCGCCAGGCGGGCGAACACCTCCTGTTGCCGGAACAGCTCGCGCAGCCGTTCTGGGACCCGCCGTCCAAGGATGGTCTCCAGCCGGGCCGGATCTCCCGCCTGCTGGGAGCGGGAGTAGGCCAGTACCCGCGAGTGCCGGTCCTCGATGGTCACCGCACCGCCGATGACGTCGGTCAGGTTGTCGGCCAGGGCGAACAGGTCGGTGGGTCCGCGTCCCGAGGCGGTCTCGCGGCTCTCCAGCACCAACCCGTACACCACGCCGGCCAGCTGACTCCAGGAGACAGCGGGCTCGGCCAGCAACACGGCCACCCCATGCCGGTCGGCGATCGCGGCGGCCTCCCGCTCGGCGTCCGCGCCGCTCCCGCTCTCGCCCTCACCGCCGGTGCCGGTTCGGGCGGGGCGTACCAGGACCGCCGTGGCCTTGGCCGCGGCCGCCCACTGGACCGCCTCGGCGAGTGAAGAGGTTCCGACGGCGAGGAGCACGTCGCCCGCGACGTGGTGGTCGGTGGCGTCTGGTATCGCCACGCTGCGTAGCCAGGTCGAGCGCGCTTCAGGACGGCCGCACAGCCGCACGCCGTACCCGCCGAGCACATTCACCAGACGGTCCAATGTGATCATGGTCAGCTCCGGGTGGTCGAAGAGGGGCAGACTGCTCCGCCCCCTTTCATGGTGTTCAGGCGGCCTCGTGCCGTCGTTGGCAGTCGATACAGGTGCGTGCCAGCGGCCGGATCTTGAGCCGTTCGAACGGGATGGGCCCCTGGCAGTGAGCGCAGAGGCCGTAGGTGCCGGCCGCCAGCCTGTTGCAGGCCTGGGACAGTTCCGCGACGGTGCGCTCGGCAGTGGTGATTGAAACGGCCAGTTCCTGCCAGGTGCCGTCGGCGCCGCTGCTGTCCTGCTCCTGGGCCCGCAGGCCGTGCAGCTGTCTGCTGCGCTGCTCCAGTTGCTCCCGCAGGTCCTGGCGCAGCGACTGGAGCTGCACACTACTGAGATGTGATGTCGTGTGACCGTCGGTCATGATCAGTGATCCTTTCCGTGATGGATCGGGAAGGTGTTGAGGATGGAGGGCCTCGCGCGGGGTCTCCTGCGCGTCGCAGCGCGTCAGCGGGAAGACAGGGCGAGGCCGGCCGCCAGGGCCGGCTGCAGGCACAGCCGCATCAGGCCGCGGACGGTGGCGTGCTGCGGCTGGGGCGCCGCGCTGACCTGGAGCCGCAGGACGGCGCGCAGCCGGCGCAGCAGCAACTCCTGGTGCGCACCGCCGCCGGTGACCACCACGCCCCGGGCGCGCGCGGCCCGGCACGAGGTGGCGGGCAGGCGGCGTAGCAAGCCCGCTGTCATGTCGACGACGTTCTCCAGCGCGTACGCGACCAGCCCCGCGCTGGTGGTGGCGCTGAGCTGGAGGGCGACCGCATCGGTGACGGCTCCCCGCCTGATGGCCACGGCCTCGACGATTCCCGCCCCGACGTCCAGCAGCAGGCAGGGCCGGGGATCGATGACGTCCAGGCCGACGCCGACGGCGGCGGCCAGCGGCTCCTCCACCAGCCGCACCTCGCATCCGGCGATCTCGGCGACCGCGGCGCGGACCGCCCGGCGGTCGCCGGGTGAGGCCGCCACCGGGACCCCGGCCAGCACCTGCTCCAGCGGCCGGGGGCCGTAGTGAAGGGTGTCCCGCACCGCCATGCGCACCAGTCGCAGGCAGGCATCCGGGTCGGCTACCATGCCGTGCCGGATGGGCTGTACCACGTCCCTCTCACCGGAGGTGGACGACCGCCTCACGATGCTCGAGGGCCGGTCGGCGATCGTGGGCCCGCACACGGTCAGCGACCGGGTACGGGCGGTGCCCAGGTCGAGCGCCATCAAGCGTCGGGTCGGACTCATTTCGTGCTCCCCTCTGCCGCGCGGGGGCGCGCGGCAGGATCGGCGGGCCGGCAGGCGGCGGGCCGGCGCGGAGGCTCCGGCCGCGAACGGGCGTGGGCTGATGCGACAACGGCCATGACGATGATCGACTTCTGGCGGACGCCGACAGGAGAAGACGGCAGGGCCAAAGCGGCTCGAACAAGAGCGGGCTTCAGACGAAGACGGCCTGCCGCCCCCCTGTCAAGGGGACGATCGCATGACGTCTTCAGGGCGCGACGGCATACCCGGGCCGGCGCCAGGGGAAGGCCTGGATGCGGGCGCGTGGGTGCGTCGGGTGCGCGTTGTCGGACTCCGCGGCGCGCGTGGCCGCGGAGCCCGACGGGAAGACGTCGGCTAGGTCAGCGGCGGGCTGCGCGATCCCGTGGCGCGGTGAGCCGGCTGCTGAGGCTCGCGCAGTGTGTCCGCGTCCGAGCCCGGCGTCGGCAGCAGCGCCAGATGTGCGGATTCGCCGTGGCGTTCGCCGCGCATGGGCGGCCACAGGGACAGCACGTGGTGCGCGCGGGCGCCACCCGCCTGCGGCGGCAGGCTGGACAGGTCGGCGTCCCATCCGCCGAGCTCCCACGCCGGGCCGGAGGTCGAACTCTGCGCGACCGTCGGGCCGCCGTAGCTCGCCTTGCACGAAGCGCCGACCAGCACCAGGGACAACAGAACCAGGCCCATCACGCCGGCGAACGCGATGGACCCCTGTGGAGTTCTCCACGGCCCCGTCATAGGGCCGACCATAGCCCACCCCACCGGAAAAGGCATTTCACGGCATCGCCGGTGGTGGGCGCACCCGTGACCTGGTGCTGCGGACTTTCGTCGACGTGGAGCACGCCGAGGACTGGCTGGACAGGGTGACAGGCGCCCTGACCATGCTCCCGGGGACCGGCCGCCGGCTCCCGGACTGGTAGCGGTCGATCCGACCGCAGCGCATTGCGAGTATCCGTCGCTCCTCATGACATATCTGGCGGGCCGGACGGTCCTCGACGCTGAGGGATTGGAAGCGCGCGTCCCTCTGCTGGCCCGTCAACTCGTGGCGATCCACGCGTTGCGACCCGCCGAGCGGCCCCGGAGGTATGTGGCGTTGACGACCGCCGACACTGTCGTGATTCCAAAGGGCGCAGACGCGGCGGCATGGGCCGCGGCGATCGCCGTGATCCGCAGGTTCATGCCGCCCCATGAAGGGCGATCCCTGCACCGGGACTTCCAGCCCCGCAACGTGCTGTTCGACGTGCCGCCCTCGCAGCCGGCGGGTGCCCGGATCACCGGCGTCGTCGACTGGGCGGCCACCTCCTGGGGAGGCGGATCTCGATGTGGCGCACTGCTCCGCCAATCTCGCGCTGCTGCACGGCCCTGTGTGGGGCCTGCGGTTCGCCGAGGCGTACCAGGAGGCCGGCGGGCTGCTGGCCGCGACCGCGAGCGAGCGGCTGTACTGGCAGGTCAGGGAGGGGCCGGCGTTCTCGGAGGATTCGAGGGCGAGGACGGGCGGGAGCCGCTCTGTCGATTCCCGGGCGTGCCGATTCCGGATATGCCATTTCCTCAGGCGAATGAGGTGATCTCAGCGGAATGGTTCCGACAGCCGGGATTTCCGAGGCATGAATGGCGGAACTCCGGGCTTATCAGGAGAGATCGCCGGAACGCTGGATCAGATTTCACAGCCTGCCGGAGTCGAAGCGCTACCCAGACGATGAAGCGGAATACGCCATCGTGCTCAACCGCCACCACACCGTACTGTCCGAACTCGATCCAGGCCCAGACCTCCTGGTCATCACGACCGAGTGGACGAACACTCCAGCGCTCACCCCTCAGCTGCGGCCGGACGATCAGAGGTCACGCCCACGGCACAGCACTGGCAAACCCTCATCGAAGAACCCCACGACGATCCCGAATTCCGCACCTGCACGCAGCTCTACGTCGAGAGACGACCGTAGAGGCCCGGTGTCATCGACGCCGTGCTCCGAGCGGTCACGGACGACGAGATCAGCAACGTGCTCCTCGGCCCCGCGAATCTCCGCTGGCTTTACCACCCCTACGACGGCGGCATCGATGTGATCCTGCCACCCCGGCCGAACGTGATGCCCTCAGGGACCGACACCGTTCCTGGCTGACCACACACCCACGGGGGCTCTGAACGACGTGCTGAATCGCGGACAACCAGCGCCGTCGACGCTTGGCCACCGCTCACAGGCCAAGGGGTCGGGCAGGTCCGACGGAGTCGAACAAGGAACCTGCCACCCACGTAAGATCCTGAGCGCACTTGACTCCGGCTGGCTCCCGAGATCGGAAAAAGGGGCTCCGGAGAGACTCCGAAACCCCTGCCGACCAGCAAACCTGGTCGGGACGACAGGATTTGAACCTGCGACCCCTTGACCCCCGGGACGTAGGACTACACGTTTAGGCAGCTCAACGACTTTCAGGCGAGCGAGGACGGAGTGTGTCCACGTGGTGATCGTTTGGCAAAGCGCATAGTGTGTGGTCCCCATCTGGTCCCCGGCGTTCCCGTGTACACGCGTCCGCCGTTTCTTACTCCCCGTACCCGGTAGGCCGCCGAGAAGTTCGGCGGTGTCCGCATGTTTACCAACCCTCTATGGTCGATCTGGGTGACCATCAGCCGGCTCGGCAACACCTTCGGTTCTCCGCTACGGAGGGGGTTGGACGGCCGCCTCCGAGTACAGACCGTCTAACCCCCTCCGGCGTGGTTCAGTTGTCCTTCCTGCCGAACAAATACCCAGCTACGAGCAAGCCGACCTGGAAGACCCAGTCCATGGTCTTGGTCACCTGCGGTTCGACCTGACCCCATGCCTCCTTGGGGAGGAAGGCGCCCATGAGGATGCTCGCGACGATCACAGCCACGAAGATCCCCAGAAAGATCTTCAGGAACCAACCCCTGTGGCGCTCCGCTGCTGGTTCCAGGCAGACGACTGGATCGTCAGCCGGCGGCGGCGAGTGATCCCGAAGTTCATACTCCGGATCTGGATCCTCGGAGCCTTCAGGCTCCTCCGGGTCGAGCGGTGTACTGCTGTTGGTCATCGATCCTCCACCAGCCAGAGCGTCCTGGCTGGATAGCAAGAGGTGTCCGGGACCACCTCGGGTTGTTCCTGACAGTCCTCGCTCGTGGGGTACGAGCTATGAGCCCGACCGTGGGGTGCTAGGAGCCTTGACACACCCTTCGTTCGATGCCCGTCCGCAGTGATCTCCTGCGGGTGAGTAGAGCCTATCGCGCATCAGACGCACATCAGGTGTGGAGACCATGCGCAATTCGTGGCAGGATCATATGAGTGGAACACCTACTACATGAATGCCCCGAGAGTAGAAGATGTTACTCCGATGTGTAACATGAGCACTCCTGTACGGACTCTCCAGAGATGACAGATCTCGGCGAAGAGCGTCCACCGCAAGTAGCCTGGTTGCCCTTGTCAACACGGTGAGTGACAGGAGATCATCACTTAGTAATGGGCAACCCTATGTCCCTCCACCCTCTGTACGGGGTCTAGGAGTTAGAGAGCATGAGTCCCGAGAATCCCTCAAAAAAGCCTCAATCCGGGGAGGCGGAAGATAAGTCTCGCTTTGTCCGACTATCGGTGAATTTGAGTCCCGATATTGCAAGGACATTCAAGGGCCTTATCGACCGAAAAGGTCTATCCATCACGGAGGGCATTCGACGCGCCATTACGATATGGGGATTCGTCGAAGAGCAGATCGCCCAGGGGAACGACTTAGCGGTAATCGAATCAGACGGCAAGCCGCGCAAGATTCTTATTCTTTGATTTGGTTGCTATGATAAAGATATAAAACGGTTGCGCTAAGTGCATGTCTGTGTTTGGGGCGTTGACTAGTATGCGGCTGCTTCTTATAGCTCCGGTGCTTAGCCATGCACAAAGGGTGGGGCTGTGTGGTCATCTCCTCGTCGGGCAGGTGGAGCCATGCCGGGCCGGTAGCTCGGGGTCAAGTCGTCCTTCGCGTGTTCCATGTGTCCCGGTCGCCGTTCCTCGCGCGCTGGTTGCCCTGCGGTCACAGGACGGCTTGACCTCGGGCGGACGGTCTGGCATCCCGTGTGGTGGCCGGCGAGGAGATGACCACCTTCCCCGTACCGGCCCGCACCTTTTGCAAGATCGCCTCCATCTCCGAGGAGGGCCGGGGTTTGGGGCGGAGCCCCAAGCTCTCTTTCCCCTCCCTCCACCTTTCCTCTCCTTACCCGCCTTGGCGTCTGCCGTGCGTTCCGAGTCATGATGTCCGGCTCTGGCCTGCATCGGTGTCCTGTCTCCCCCTCTTCACCCCTTGGAGAGATCAGGCACCAGCAATCGGCAGCCGCCATCACCTCCGCGTCGCTCTGCGGCGCGGGGGCGCGCCGACCGCGGGCGGACCGGCCGGAGAGCCGCAGCCGCCGGCGGGCGGGCGCGGCCCCCGGACTCCAGGTTGGTGGTTCGGGCAGGTTCCTTGGACATGTCGGCCGTGAATGGCATAAAGGGCTGCGCTGTGCCCCTTCCTCGACTCCTGCGGGTGCCTGGGGCCGACACCTCACCGCCCGGCTGCCTCTTGCCGTACTCTCACCTTGCTCGGCGGGGTTCTGCCTGCGATCCCCCGTCAGCTCCTACGATCAGCGCACGCAAGAGCCCTCCCCGTTTCCCTCCTGCTCGCCCTCGTTCCTGCGCCGGCCGCAGGCGGACCACCGCCGCGACAGCGGCGGCTCGACAACGTAGGGGAATTCGTAACCGGGCCGGATCTTGCGGTGCTGATCCCGGCTAAATGAGCTGTGTGCCGTCGTGGACCCGTACGAACGGGCCGTCATCGCGGAGCGCGTCAAGTACGCGGATCGCTCGCGCTTCCGGCATGAGGTGCTGGACCTGGTCGAGTGTGAGCCACGTGGATTCCAGCGCTTCGTCACTGGCGTGTGGGGTTCCGCTGATCGGGTGGCATCTGAAGGTCAGAGAGACAACGCCTAGATTCATGTTCTTGTAGACGCCGGTGAGAGTCTCGGGCTTGACCTGGACGCCGGTCTCTTCGAGTACTTCGCGGATCACGGCGTGCTCGGGTGTCTCGTCCAGTTCGACAATGCCGCCGGGGGGAACCCATCGCCTGTCGTCTTCACGCTGGATGGCTAGGACTCGTCCGTCAGGGTGGATCACCACAGCGGTCACGCTGACGGAGTGCCGTGGAAGGTCTGCCATGTGAGAACTCCTAGCCGTTCGTCCATTCGTAGGACAGGCGCCACTGCTGGCTGGGGAAAACGTTGATGACAGTTTCTGCTGCCACGTCTTCGGCGGTGTAGGCGATGCGGGTCACTTCGAGGACCTGTTGAGCCTCGGTCAGCTTCAGGAAGTCGGCTTCCTCCGGTGTCGGGTGACGCGCTTCGATCTCTTCGATGAACCGCGTGATGCGGTGTCCGCGCTTGGCAAGACGTTGGTAGAGGCCGGTTGGTCCTGTGTCGGGGAGCGCGATGCTCTCGTCGCCGGCAATGGTGAGCGGCATGTAGGACGTCGCGAGTTGGACCGGCCGCTCTCCCACGAACATGTGCCGCTTCCGCATGACGACCGGATCGTCTTCGGAGATCTCCAGCCGTTCGGCGACTACCGGAGGGGCCAAGATCGTCTTCAGCTCCACAAGCGGTGCCCGTGGCTTCAGGCCGGCCTTCTGCATCTCCTCGGCGAAGCTGCTGCTGTTGGAGTCGCCACGAGGGATGCGGCGCACACGTTTGACGGTCGGTACTTCCTGAACGAACGCTCCGCGGCCGTGCTCGACTCGGACCAGCCCCTCAGCGCGCAGAAGGGCGATGGCGCGATTGATCGAGGTCTGGTTGAGCCCGTACTTTCGGGCTAGCTCGGGTTGGCTCGGAAGGGCTTCGCCTGGTGCGTGCTCTCCGCGCTTGATGGCATTGCGCAGTTCGTCGGCTACCTGACGGTACCGGGCGCGCGGGGTCTCCAAGTTCACATCACGGCCTCTGCCTCAACTTATGACTTCTGTCAGAGCCTACCTCTCCTGGTCACCAACTTTCAGACTCGCCAGTGCTTGCAACTTATGACATATGTGTTAAGCTCCAAGAGCAAGCAACTTATGACACATGTCAGAGGAGGACTCATGCGGAACATCCCGGTGGACATCTCGGGTCTGGCCTTCATCGTCGCCGGTGAGCCGGAGCCCAAGCTCATGGACCGCGAGACGGGGGAGGTCAAGAAGGACGGGGAGGGTCGGGATCTGTACACGATTCCGCTGCTGCCCAAGCCGAACGACGACCGGCGTAACCCGGTCATCACGGTCACGTTCCCCTCGGCGGACTTCCCGAAGATCCCGGAGGGTATCCAGGTTCGCCCGGTGGGGCTGGCGGCGTTCTTCTGGTCGATGAACGGCCGTGCGGGCATGGGGTTTCGCTGCGAGGCGATCCGTCCGGCCGCTGAGCGCGCCGCGTAGTGGGCATCGTCGGGCGGACGTATCTGGAGCGGGGGAAGCCGGTGACGGTCCTGATCCAGTGGGGGCCTGGCGGTGGTCCGCGCAACGTGCTGATCCGTCGCGCGGACGGCACGAAGGTGGTCCGCCCGTTTCGCGGTCTGCGTCGTCCGCCCGAGCAGCGGCCGGCAACACCTGCGCTGTTTTGAGGTTCTGTCCCCGGAGCGGCTGTGCTTGGCGGCGTGCCGCTCCGGGGTCTCCCACCCACCACCAAAGGAAAGGAAGGAGGACCCCAGTATGACGGACTTTCTGTTGCGCCTCGGCGTGTACGTGTTCGCGGTTGCGCTGGCGCTGTGGTGCTGGCGTCGGTGGCATCGGCTGTCGTTCTGGCTGGTCGTGGGCTACCCGGTGAAGCTGCTGACGGTCTACTGCACCTGGCGTGCGGTCGCGTCGGGCTGTGGGCTGGCTCGGCGTCGGCGGCGGTTCCGCTGGACGTTCCCGGGGTTCCCGGGTCTGGGGGGCTGAGGGATGCGCCGTCGCACGGTCATCTCCGTCGCTCAGAGTCGGCGGCTGCGCCGGGTGGAGGTGGAACGCGCTCCCCGGCTGGGGTTCATCCGGCCAACCCGGCTGGGTTTCCGGGTCGGGGTGCGGTTGCACGACGGGCAGACACCGGAGGACTACGTCCGGGTCCTGGACAAGCTGGCTCATGCGTGGAAGGTCCACAGTGTGCGGCTGGCCTCGTGGAAGCCGGGGAAAGTCGTGCTGGTCGCGACCTTGGCCGACCCGCTGGCACACGTCACGCTGCCGGTGCTGTCCGATGGGCTGCTGCGGGTGCGGGTCGGGCTGATGGACACCGGTGCGCCGTTCGTCATCGACTTCCGTGCGATCCCGCATTGGCTGAACGTCGGTGCGACGCAGTCGGGTAAGTCGAACCTGGCGAACGCGCTGTTCGTGGGGCTGGCTCCGCAACCGGTGGCGCTGGTGGGGTTCGACCTCAAAGGCGGTGTCGAGTTCACCCCCTATGAAGGACGCATGTCCGCGCTCGCGACCGAGCGGGACGAGTGCGCCGAGCTGCTGGCCGGGCTGATCGGCATCATCAAGTACCGGATGGCGCTGTGCCGCCGGCACCGGGTCAAGAACATCTGGCACCCCCGTCTGCCTGAGGCCGCGCGGCCGATGCCGCTGGTGCTGCTGGTGGACGAGGTCGCCGAGCTGTTTTTGATGGCCGACCCCAAAGCCGAGAAAGACGCGGTCGCCGCGGTGTCCACGCGCCTGCTGCGGGTGGCTCAGCTCGGCCGTGCGTTCGGGGTGTACCTGGTGGTGTGTGGGCAGCGTGTCGGCTCGGACCTGGGTCCGGGTGTGACGGCGCTGCGCGCTCAGCTCACCGGGCGGGTGTGTCACATGGTCAACGACGACGAGACGGCCAAGATGGCGCTTGGCGACATGGACCCCGGCGCGGTGGTCGCCGCGCGGGAGATCTCCCCGGCGATGCCCGGTACTGCCGTGGTGATCGGGTCTGAGGGCCGCTGGCATCGCATGCGCTCGGCGCACGTGCTGGAAGAACAGGCAGAAGCCGCTGCCGCCGAGTACGCGCACCTGGCGCCGTCGTGGGCCGAGCTGACCCGCGGCGCGGTGGCCTCCGATGACCTCGACCCCGACGAGGTGGACGAGTTCACCGCTCCGGACCTGGAAGACCTTCCGGTCTGACAAGACCAGTTCTCGGGCTGGAAGGGGCTGTGCTCCTGCCGTGCCCTTCGTTCGGCGTGCCTTGTGATGCGCGTCCATGACACCGCGTGTTGCGCGATCGCTGATGACGAGGAGTTTTCATGACGACCTACACACATCCCGACGTGCTGGGCAAAGGGGTCACGGAGGGGTGGGCAGATCCGATCACCGACCCCCGGCAAATCGACTGGACCGCCCGTCAGCGGGCCGCTGTGCTCCCGTTCAGCGTGCTCGACGGGCGGCCGGTCAACCCCTGCGGACCGACCGGGATCCGCCACGGCCGTAACCAGCTCGGGCATTGGGGAGAGCAGGCCTGCGCCGATGCGGTGGTGACCGCCGAGATCGGGGGCGGCCGGTGGCTGGTCATGGTGGAGCGGGCGGACGGCTACGGATGGGCCTTGCCTGGTGGCTGCATCGAGCCGGGGGAGGACTGCGAAACCGCGGCCCTCCGCGAACTCGGTGAGGAAACCGGCCTGGTCATCGAGCACACGCGACGGGTGGTGCTGGCACCCCGGTATGTGCCCGACCCCAGAGCCAGCGATGAAGCCTGGATGGTAACCGTGCCCACCCGCGTCCATCTCGGCACGATCGGCACACTGCCGGCGCTGCTGGGGGCGGACGACGCCAAGCAGGCCGTATGGATGCCCGCGGACACCTACGCCGTGCTGCTGACCCACGTGCAGACGGCCTACCACGGACAGATCTTCCCCGCGCACACGGCCATGCTGCGCGAACTCCTCATCTGACCGGCCACCCCGCACCCCAGCAACCAGGAAGGAACACGACCATGCGCCGGATCAAAGCCGCGCTGATGGACAACGGCCCGGTTCTGGTGCTGGCCGCCATCGCCGCAGTGGGCTCCTTCGACCACATCAGCAAGCTGGCGGCCAAACATGGTCAAATCGAGTGGCGGGCGTGGGCGGTCGCGGTGTGCATCGACCTGATGTGTGTCATGGCCGCGCGTGAGATCCAGCGCGACAAGCGCACCGGCCGTAGACGACACGGGCCGCTGTCGTGGCCTTCGGTGGTCCTGGCCGGTGGCATCACGCTCACCCTGGCGGCCAACCTCGCCGAAGCCGACCCCACCCCGTGGGGCTGGATCGTCGCCGCCACCCCCGCCGGGGCATTCCTGATCGCCATGTCGATGCTCGAACGCCGCGCCGGCCACACCGCCACCCCGGCGGCTGCGGTGCTGGATGCCGAACTGGTCGCCGAACAGCACACCCCGGCCACCGCCACCCCGGCGATAACCGACCCCCATGACCAGCCGCGCACCGAACTGGCTGCGGCCACCTCGGACCTTGCCTCGACTGCTGCGGACTCGGTTCCGCCGGTCAGTGCCGCGCTGCTCGATGACGCGCGGTACCTGGCTGCTGAACACGCACGGCTACACGACACCCCGATCACGGCCGACGACCTGCACCGCCGGTTACGCATCCCTCCGGACACAGCAACCCAGGTGCTACGCCACCTGACCGCCTCGACCCCCGTCCACGAAAGGACCGCTTCATGACCACCGACTCCTCCTTCCGCGCCGAGTACATCGCCGGGCTTCGCCGTCTGGCCGCGTTCCTGGCCGACAACCCCGACGTGCCGGTCCCCAACCACGGAACCGAGATCAACCTCTTCTCTGGTGGCACCGAACGCGAGCGCCGCGCCGCGGTGGACCGGTTCGCCGAGCTGACCGGTGCCCCGGTCTCCGACGGCACCCACTACCAGGCCGTGCGCGACTTCGGCCCCATCGCCCTCGCTGCAGTCGCCATCTCCGACGAGCGCAGGAGCCGACACGACGCATGGATGAGCTACGCCGACGCGATCACCCCCTGAACCGCAGCACACCGGCGCATCCGTCTGGCCCGAACCCCACACATCGCAAAGGAGAACCCCTCAGGTGACGGACCCCCTTGACGTCCCGGTCCACGCCTACATGTGCGCCACCTGCTACGGAACCGGAATCGACCCCGACGACGACTGCTGCCGCGACTGCAACGGAACCGGCATCGACAACCACCCCACCCCCGACCACCCCTGACCAGCAAAGGAGAAACCCCCGTGTCGCACGTGATCACGATCGACATCGACCCCGGCCACCCCGGCATCTGGCCCGGCGGCGAGCCCACCTCGGTCCGCGACGCCTACGACGCACAGCAGGCCGACCAGAAGCAGCAGGCCACCGGGAAGGCGGCCAAGCGATGACCCGCAAGGACGCACAGGGCTACGCCATGGACCTGATCGCCTACAACCAGCTCCGCGACAACAAGCCCAAGCGCAAGCCCGCCGACAACCCTCCGGCACCGGTCCGGCTCCCGGCCAAGCCCACTGTCAGACCTCGCCGCTGACCAACCTCGAATCGACGCCTCCACCGGGCGGCCAGAGCTTGCCGGCCAACGCCGCACCGGGGAGGCGTCTCCTCCGCTGCTCGCAAAGGAGACACCAGTATGCGCGATCCCGCGTTAACCGCGCTCCACCTCCACCGACACAACACCACCACCCTCGCGCCGTGGCTGCCCCCCGGTACCGCCTCGACCTGGGTGTGTCGCTGCGGCGCGGTCAATCCCCGTATCCGTACCCGCTGCGGACGGTGCGGCCGATGACCGGCACGCCGCGCGGGCTGGACTGGAGCGGGAACAAGCGACGCAACCCCAAAGCGGTCAACCACTGGAACGGCGATCGTCGTCGGCCGTGCCGCATCTGCCGCAGGCTCACCTTCCTGCTCGACGACAACGGAAGCCCGTGTCACAAGGTCTGCGCCGAGAACGAGACCACCGGCGGGGGCCTGTGATGGCCGCCTGCGATGTCACCGACCGTGCGGGCCGGCCTCGGCTTCTGGATCTGTTCTGCTGCGCCGGCGGGGCGACCCGCGGCTACCAGCAGGCCGGTTTCCACGTGACCGGGGTGGACCTGCGGCCACAGCCCAACTACATCGGCGACGCCTTCCACCAGGGCGACGCGGTCGAGTTCGTCCGCGAACACGGGCACACCTTCGACGTTATCCACGCCTCACCGCCGTGTCAGGCCGGATGCACCCTCACCGCCGGCACCAACAAAGGCCGCACCTACCCGCAACTGATCCCCGCCGTCCGCGACGCGCTGCGCCACGTCGGCCGACCGTACGTCATCGAGAACGTCGCCGGTGCCCCGGTTCGCAAAGACCTGCGGCTGTGCGGCGAGATGTTCGCCCTGTCGGTCATCCGGCATCGCTTCTTCGAACTCGGCGGCGTCCACATCCCGCAACCCGACCACCCTGCCCACCGGGGCCGTGTGGCCGGCATGCGGCACGGCGAGTGGTTCCACGGCCCCTACCTGGCCGTCTACGGCCAAGGCGGCGGCAAAGGCAGCATCGCCCAATGGCAGCAGGCCATGGGCATCACCTGGACCGACGTCCGCAAGGAACTCGCCGAAGCGATCCCCCCGGCCTACACCCGCCATATCGGCCACCACCTGATCAAGGCCCTGGCCGGCGACGCACCCGTGCAGTTCGAACTCCCCGGCCTGGCCACGCCATGACCGTCAACCACCCCCACCCCCACGTCACCGAGGTAAGGAGGAATCACCACTTGAGCGCTCCCGTGCCGCTCGCCGAGCTGGTCGGGCCGGTCATTCGTGACCTGGCCCGCCACTCGGGCAAAGACCTGTCCCGCTGGCTCGAACAGGTCGCGCGTCTGGGCGG
Organism: Sphaerisporangium rubeum; assembly: GCF_014207705.1. Classification (NCBI taxonomy): domain Bacteria; kingdom Bacillati; phylum Actinomycetota; class Actinomycetes; order Streptosporangiales; family Streptosporangiaceae; genus Sphaerisporangium; species Sphaerisporangium rubeum. The sequence continues at coordinate 4,364,369 of NZ_JACHIU010000001.1, read as the reverse complement.
CTGCGCCGAACCGGTGCGCCTGGTCGGCCACAGCGTCACGCTCGACCCCGACACCGGTCAGGTGCTCGGCGAGTACTCCACCCGGCACGAACCGCACGGGCAACTCATGATCCGATGCGGCAACCGGCGTGCGTCTCGCTGTCCCGCCTGCGCCGCGACCTACCGGGCCGACACCTACCACCTCATCCGCGCCGGGCTGCTCGGCGGTAAAGGCGTCCCCGATGCCGTGCGCACCCATCCCCGCGTGCTCGCCACGCTGACCGCGCCATCGTTCGGGGCCGTGCATCGCGGTCCCGGCAAGGACGGCCGGCCGGTGGTGTGTCACCCGCGCCGCAACGGACCGGCCTGCTTCCAGCGGCACACCGCCGATGAACCCCTGCTCGGTCAGCCCATCGACCCCGGCACCTACGACTACACCGGGCACGTGCTGTGGAACGCACACGCCGGGGACCTGTGGCGCCGGTTCACCATCTACCTACGCCGTCACCTGGCCGGGCTGTCCGGGCTGAGCCGCTCCACGTTCAACCGGACCGTGCGGGTGTCGTTCGCCAAGGTCGCCGAGTACCAGGCACGCGGCGTGGTCCACTTCCACGCCGTCATACGGCTCGACGGACGCGACGAATCCGGCGCGACCCTGCCCCCGCCTCACTGGGCCACCGTCGCACTCCTGGACGGCGCGATCCGCTCGGCCGTCGCCGCCGTTCACCTCGACGCTCCCGACCTGGGACAGGCCACGACCGTGCTGAGCTGGGGCGAGCAAGTCGACGTCCGGCCCATCGAAGCGGGTGAGCTGGCCGGCGGGGATGAGTTGTCAGAGCAGAAGGTCGCCGGATACGTCGCCAAGTACGCCACCAAGGCCGCCGAGACTTCCGGCACCCTTAACCGGCGCGTCAAAGCCGCCGACCTGCCTCGCCTGCGACACCTCGGCGTCACCGCGCACGCCGAACGCCTGATCCGTACCGCTTGGAACCTCGGGGACCCGCTGACGTACCCCGACCTGGTGGAACTGAGGCTGCGCAAGTGGGCACACATGCTCGGCTTCCGCGGGCACTTCTCGACACGGTCCCGCGCCTACTCCACCACCTTGACCGCCCTGCGACAGGCACGCGCGCACTTCCGGGAACTCCAGCTCGCCGAGCGACAGGGCCGCACACCCGGAAGCACGCTGGTCCTCGCGCACTGGAGCTACGCCGGACAGGGCTACACGCCGGGAGAGTCCGCGCTGGCTCTGGGATTCGCGGATTCGTCGGGAACGTCAAATCACCACAGAAAGGAGCTTGCGAATGTCGAAAGTCGAGACGGTCTCCCCGAATGAGCCGCTGAGTCCGTCCGTGGATGGCTGGTACACGACGGAGGAATTAGCCCAGATGCTCAAGGTCGATCCTTCGACGCTTCGGCGATGGCGCACGGGTCGGCCGATTCAGGGACCGCCGTTCGTTCAGCTCTCGTCGCGGGTGACGCTCTACGACGTGCGCGACGTACGGCGATGGCTGGAAAGCCGCCGCATCGACCCTGCACAGGTGGCCTGATGGGAAGCCTTCAGCAAGCCTTGCCGCTTGGCGTCACGTTGTCGTCGGATGTGGAGTTCCGTGCCGGCAGACCTCGCCCGTACCGCGCGCGTGTGCGCTGGATTGATCCGGTGACCAAGCGGCGGAAGTCGAAGTCTGAATCAGTGGACACCTCCGAAGCTGCCCAAGCGTGGATCAAAGAGATAGAGGACGCTGCTCGGGGCGGTGTTGATCCGATCTCGGCTACGGCCACGCTCGCCGAGTTCGGGGAACGGGTGATGTCCCTCGCGCTGCGCGGGTTGGAGAGCAAGACCCTGGATCCGTACATGGCGGGCTGGCGCAAACGCGTGGTCCCGGCCTTGGGGCACCTTCCGATTCGGCTGATCACCAATGGTGCTGTTGATCGGGCGGTGCATGCTTGGATCGCCGATGAGTGCGGTCAGTCCACGGTCAAGAACAGCTTGGCGGTCCTCGTGCGAGTCATGGAGCAGGCGGTCAGGGACGGCGTCATTGATCGCAATCCGGCTCGGGTGACTGGCTGGCGACGTGAGTATCAGCGAGCGGAAGACGAGTTGGACAACCCTCGTGCTCTGGCGTTGCCCGATTGGGAAGCTCTCACTCGGCTCGCGGCGGCGTTGGTTGAGCGGTCGGCGGACAACTACTCGGGATGGG